>JANNBU010000305.1:0-20109 GCA_031385805.1 Ferruginibacter sp. | reverse complement strand
TGCCGGTTGGCGCCAACAGCCGGTATGGTGATGCTAAAAGCAATTTCAACGGAGGCTATACCATTTCTTCGGTAAAACTTGCAGATGATAACAGTATTGCCGATTATCTTATAGATGATACCAGGATGCAAATACGTTTACCCAAAGCCGTTAAACCTGCAGGAGATGTTGTAAAAATAAAAATTGATTATTCATTTATATTACCTGAGTATGGGGCTGACCGTTGTGGTATATTAAAAACGAAGAACGGGAATATTTTTTCTGTAGCGCAATGGTATCCACGCATGTGTGTATTTGATGATGTATTGGGATGGAATACATTACCTTACCTGGGTCCAAGTGAGTTTTACCTGGAGTACGGTGATTTTGATTTTTCCATAACTGCACCTGCCTCACATATAGTAGTTGCCAGTGGCGAATTACAGAATCCTTCAGAAGTATTAACAGCATTGCAGGTTAAAAGAATGGATGAAGCAAAGTCAAGTGATAAAACTGTCGTCATCCGTTCTGAAAAAGAAGTGACCGATCTTTTATCCAGGCCCGCCGGTAAAACACTTACCTGGCATTATAAGATTGAAAATGCAAGAGATGTTTCCTGGGCTTCATCCAAATCATTTATCTGGGATGCAGCACGTATTAATTTATCCGGCGATAAAAAGGCATTGGCCATGAGTGTATATCCTGCTGAAAGCAACGGGAAAAAAGGCTGGGGCAGGGCAACAGAATATACAAAGGGAAGTATTGAGAATTACAGCAAGCGTTGGTTTGAATATCCGTATCCCGTTGCAACCAATGTTGCCAGTAATGTTGGTGGAATGGAATATCCCGGTATTGTTTTTTGCGGATCAAATGCACAGGAAGACCAACTGTTTGGCGTAACCGATCATGAGTTTGGACATACCTGGTTCCCGATGATCGTTGGTAGCAATGAACGCAAGTATGGCTGGATGGATGAAGGGTTCAATACATTCATCAATTCATTGGCAAGAATAGATTTTAATAAAGGTGAATATAAAAAATCAGGCGTTTCAAATCAACTGCTGATACCTTATATGTTCAATACAGGATCTGAAAGTATTCTGAATACACCTGATGCTTTGAAGGAACCGAATATCGGATCGGCGCTTTATTATAAGCCTGGTTATGGACTGGAATTATTGAGGGATCAGATACTCGGGCCTGAAAGGTTTGATTATGCATTCAAAACTTATATCAACCGCTGGGCATTTAAACATCCAACACCCTGGGATTTTTTCCGCACAATGGAAAATGTTTCCGGCGAAGACCTGGGCTGGTTCTGGCGTGGCTGGTTCCTGGAGAATTATGTGCTCGACCAGGCAGTAACAGGAGTATCGTATGATAATAATATTCCGGGAAATGGTGCTGTTGTAAGTATTGCGAACCTCGATCAAATGGCGATGCCTGTGTTGTTGAGTTATGAAACAAAATCGGGAAAGAAAGGAAATATGAAATTACCGGTTGAAATATGGAACAATACGGCAGTCTTTAAAGTCCATTTACCAATAACAGAAGAATTAAATTCAGTTACTATTGATTCTGATAAAATATTCCCGGATATAAATTATTCGAATAATAAGTGGAAAGCGAATTAGTTTCTCGCAAGGAACGCAATGGGGCGAAGACGCAAAGGATTCTTAGCGGAGCCTTGCTCCTTTGCGTTCTTTGCGTGGAAAAAAGATGAAAAATGGTATACGGTACAAGTGAGCCTGCCTGACGGCAGACAGGTGACACAACAATGATCAGTTATGAACAATAGCTGGTGAAATGATTAATCTCTTTTCGTTTTCCACTTCCCACTTTTTAAAAACCAAAACGCCATTACAAAAATAGATGTCCAGTAAATGAATTCATTGCTCCACGCCATGGCAAGTGAAATGTAATTGAACTTCATAAATATCCAGGTATAGATAAGATAGAGTGTTATGGCTACTATCTCTATCAGCAGGTTTACCTTTGTTTTTCCTGTGCCTGTTACGCCGTTTAGCCAGATATTGGCAATGCTCATAAACAACATTCCCAGTGAAACGATCCTTACAACGGGAATGGCTGCCTGCACAAATGTTTCATCCTGACCAAACATGCGGAAGAATAATTCTGGAAATAAGTTTAATAATAAGCACATGAATGCACAGAGGCCAAGGCTCCAGTAAGTGATCTTTTTTATTACTTCCAATACAAGGTCTTCCCGCTGTTGCCCCATCAGGTTACTCACCATGGCATTGCTTGTACTTGCAAAAGCCCAGACAAAAACCCCTACCAACCCAAACACATTGCGCATTACATTGCTGATAGATTTGGCCATGATGCCTTTTGATTCTATCAACAAGAAAAATATCAGCCAGGTGGTAATACTGATGATGTATTGTAATACGAGTGGAACAGATACAGTAAATATTTCTTTGCTTGTTTTTTTATCATATTTGAAATGCTCTAATAACTGGTATTTCTTTTTTAAACCTGTTCTGATGAGTACTGAATATACAACCAGCATTCCAACAAATTCTGCTATCACAGAAGCAACAGCGGCACCATTAAAACCCATTTGCGGGAAACCTAATTTTCCAAAGATGAGCAGGTAATCGAAAAGGATGTTTACAAATGCTTCTATAATGAAGCCGATCATTAACAACCTGCTGTTAAGTGAGGCAACCAAAAATGCATTTCCCATTTGAAACAGGTATAAGAATGGCAGGCCGAGGATACGGATCTTTAAGAAACTCATTTCCTGTGGATAGGCTGCCGGATCTGCAACTGCTCTCATTATAAAAGGAGCGATTAACCAGGTAAATAATATGCATACAAAAGCAAACTGTAGGGAAATACGTATGCCCTGCGTTAATATGGTTTTGAATAAATTACTTTCGCCGCTGCCAGCATATTTGGAAAAAACGGTCTGCATGGCATTGTTAAGCCCATTGCCAGCCACTGCAAAGATCAGGTAAAAAACGCCTGTGATACCCGCATTGCCAAGTGCTTCCTTACTAAGCCGCCCGAGGAAAATGCTGTTGATCAGCATGTTTACCTGGGGAATAAGAATAGCCAATGTAATGGGCAATGCAATGGAAAGTATCTGCCTGTTATTTACTTTAACCCTTAAATCATTTATTACTGTTGTACTTTCCATAAAGTCAGCAAAATTATCTTATTTTGCCAGCCTAAATAATTTATTTGAAAATAGCTTTTAATATACTGCCCGTTATAACCGATTATGAGCATGTGCATTTATTGGTGGAAGCAGGCAATTATGGTATTTCATTTGCCTGGTTTACGAAGGATCCTTATAATATGAGGGGCATTGCTGTTTATAATTTAACTGATACCGTTTTGCCGGATCAAATGGCAGATGCGATTGAAAAAGTGCTGCACGCAAGTCCGGTTTTCAATAAAGTACATGCGTCTGTAACCATCTGTTATGATTTTAAAGAATCATTACTGGTTCCTAAAACGCATTATAAGCCTTCTACAGCAGAAGCAATGCTGAACCTGGTTTACGCAGCAGATACAGAAAATAATTTTAAAACGGAAGTTGTAAACGGGCACCCGGTCTTTAATGTGTATGCAGTTCATAAAAAAATTGAGGATGTTCTTTCCAGGCAATTCCCGGGGGCAACCATTCATCATGCGACCAGCCTGCAATTAGACAGGATACCTGCTGATGATAAACGTATTCATTGCATATTTTTTCACAACAGCATCAAAGTTTTTTTGTTTGATGGTACTGCCTTGCAATTGGTACAGCAATTCAATTATAACACACCTGTTGATGCGGCATATCATTTATTGAATTGTTGTGAACAATACAATTTTGATCCGGCAGCAGTAACATTGATGTTAAGTGGTATGATAGATGAAGAATCCAAACTATATACTGAACTGTACCGGTATTTTTTAAAAATTGAATTTGAAAAGACCGATACTGTGATTGAACTTCATGACAGGATAAAATTTTACCCATCACATTTTTTCAGTCATTTAACGGGATTGGCATCATGCGTATCATAAGTGGTATACATGGAGGCAGGAAAATATCTCCGCCTGCGAAGATGCCCTATACAAGGCCCACAACCGATATTGCAAAAGAAGGATTGTTCAATATCCTGCAGAATAATCTTGAAATAGAAAATTTAAAAACGCTGGATCTTTTTGGAGGAACAGGTTGTATCAGTTATGAACTTGCCAGCAGGGGAGCAACTGATCTCACCATTATTGAAAAAGATAACAGTATGTATGATTTTATTAAAAAGACGGCAGCATTGCTGAATTTTGAAAATTTTAAAATACTGAAGTCAGATGTTTTTAAGTATATGCAAAGTTGCAATGAATCGTATGACCTGATCTTTGCCGGACCACCTTATGCGCTTACAAATATTGATGACCTGCCACGCCTTGTTTTTGAAAAGAATTTATTGAAACCCGGCGGTTGGTTTGTACTGGAACATACGCCACGTAATGATTATAAAAAGACGGCTCATTATAAAACGGAACGAAATTACGGAACTACCATATTTTCTATCTTTATCCAGGATAAATAACATACTTAAATAAAGCCATTGCTTAAAAGTTTCAGATACCTGCTTTTCCCTTTTGCATTTTTATATGGCATCATTATTTGGATGAGAAACAGGCTTTTTGATAAGAATATATTAAAGTCGGCCACGTTTAATTTCCCCATAATATGTGTAGGCAATCTTGCGGTAGGCGGTACGGGTAAAACACCCATGGTAGAATACATGGTGGAAATGCTTCAAAGCAGGTATAAAACAGCTACGCTTAGCCGCGGATACAAAAGGAAGACAAGGGGCTTTGCCATTGCCAATAATCAAACTACGGCGATCGACATTGGAGATGAACCGATGCAATTCCATCAGAAATTCCCGGATATTACGGTAGCCGTAGGAGAGGAGCGGCTGGATGCCATTCCGCAAATACTTCATCAACGGCCCGAAACAGCAGTTATCATTCTCGATGATGCCTTTCAGCACAGGACCGTAAAAGCCGGGTTGAATATTTTACTTACCGATTACAGGAATTTATATACCCGTGACCTGATGATGCCTGCAGGTGATCTGCGGGATGTAAAATCAAGCAGTAAAAGAGCCGATATCATCATTGTTACAAAATGCCTGCCCGGATTAGATGTTGATGAAAAAAATGAACTGATCGAAGAAATTGATCCTTTGCCGCATCAACAGGTTTTGTTTACTGAGATATTGTATGCACAGCCTTATCATCTTTTCAACAAGCAGCAAATAAATATTGGGGCGCAGACGGATGTATTGCTGTTATGCGGCATTGCCAATCCAAAACCAATGATGGATTTTTTAACTGCGCATGTTCATTCTTATGATATGAACCGCTATCCCGATCATCATATCTTTACTATTGATGACCTGAAGGAAATAAAAAAGCATTTCGAAAAACTTGAGTCAAAGAATAAGATCATACTTACAACAGAAAAAGATGCCGTAAGGCTTCAGAAATACATCAATGAACTCTCCTCATATCCCATCTATGTATTGCCGATAAAACATAGTTTTTTGTTTAATGAAGCGCAGGCATTCGAATCTTTGATCACTGATTTTATCGGGTCGTATCAAACAAAATAGCCCGCAGGTTGTAGTATTAAATTAACGTGCAGTATAATCGTGTTAAACCCCTTTTAATACTACGCCTTCGACAAGCTCAGGCTGACAGCTTTCTGTCATATTGATCCCGCCCGAGGCGGGAGAAATATAGACAGAAAGCGTTCTTAGAACTTACAATCCATTATTCATGGTACACGTACTAAATTAACGTCTATTTATAAATTAATGGGATGAATGGTGCAATTGTATTGCATGTATGAACTACTTTCGTAGATAATTATCAACCAATATGACCGGCCCTGCCGCAAAAACGATGAGAATAATTTATACCCCTATAGCCTTACTTCTTTTTTCAACCGGAACCATGGCGCAAGCAAAGATCAGTATCCGTGGTATTGTAAACAATGCCGATGGCAAAACTATGGCCAATGCATCCGTAATACTTTATTATAAGGGCCGCACTGATACTTTAAAAACGTTGAGCAATGACAAAGGCATTTTTGTTTTTAAGAATGTATTGCCTAAAAATGTTGCTGTCATGGTATCTTATATCGGGTATAAGAATTTTATCAACAGTTATGATTTCAGCAAGGCCACCGGTGAGCAATCTATTTTTGATATTGTAATGAACCCGGGCGATAACCTCCTTGCAGGAATAACACTTGAATCCAATAAGGTCCAGATAAAAGAAGATACCGTTTCTTTTTTGATAGACAGCACCATGTACCGAAAAAATGATAACGTGGAAGAAGTGCTGAAGAAATTACCCGGTGTACAGGTAGATAAAGACGGCACCGTAACGGCACAGGGTAAACAGGTAACAAAAGTAAAAGTAAATGGCAAAGAATTTTTCGGCGGCGATGTAACAACGGCAACCCGGGAGATCAACGCCGATATGGTTGACAGGATACAAATAATAGATGATTATGGCGACCAATCTGCATTTACCGGGGTTAAAGACGGTGATCCTTCCAAGACAATGAACATTCAATTAAAAAAAGATAAGAACAAAGGTTATTTTGGAAATATAACTGCAGGAGGAGGTACAGAAGACCGTTACCTTGGTTCTGTATCCATCAATAAATTTAATAACAACCAGCAGATATCTTTATTGGGAAACCTGAATAATACGAATGCCAGTACGTTCAATTTTGGATCAATGGGAGGCGCTATGGGGAATATGATAGGAGGAATGGTTCGCAGCCTGGGTATAGGGAGGAGTGGTAGCGCAGCTTCTGCACTTGGTAATTTTGGTATCAACGACGGCATAGCAACTACAAAATCGATCGGTTTGAATTACCGCGATGAGTGGGGGCCGAAGATATCTGCTTATGGAAGTTATAGTTTTTCAAGAAGAGGAACAAATACTATTAAGAATATTACGCAACAGAATATTTTTAAAGACAGCATCAGTACTTATCTTCAGAATTCAGCTGATTATACGATCAATGACAACCATCGTTTTTCTTTTAATCTTGAGTATCGTATTGACTCATTTAATTATATAAAATTCACACCTTCAGTTAGCTATAACAGATCAGATGCGGATAATGTATCTGACTTTATATTTTTTGGGAACAACGGATCAAAGATCAGCGACGGAACAACGAAACAGGTCAGCACTTCATCATCACCCAACCTGAATGCAAACTTATTGTTCAATCACCGCTTTCATAAAAAGGGAAGGTCATTGTCGGTAAACCTTAGTGGCGGGAAATCATCAACAGACGGGCCAGCTGATTCCGAGAACTTAAGTAAGTATTATCTCTCAAACGGCAATACGATCGACGCAGATTTTTACCAGTATGCCATGCAGGATAATAAAAATCATAATTATGGTATTCGGGCTTCATATATAGAGCCGCTAAGTAAAAAAAGGAGCCTTGAATTTAATTATGCATTCAACCAGCAGTTTACCGGTAATGATAAGGAAACATTTAATGTAGATCCTGTTACCGGCAAAAGGACTTTTGTTGACAGCCTAAGTACTATTTATGATAATGTGTACATCACTAATAAGTTTGGTTTGAATTTCAGGACCAATGAAAAGAAATATAATTATACGATCGGACTGGCAGTTCAGCCTGCAAGTATCACAAGTAATTCAGTAACGGGTATTGATTATACACAACATCTGGTAAACTATTATCCGGTTATCAGGTTTGCTTATAATTTTTCGAGAAGCAGGTCTTTCAATATAAATTATAATGGGAATACGAGTCAACCAGGCTATAGCCAGTTGCAGCCGGTGACAGACCGTTCAAATGCACAATATCTCACAACAGGTAATCCAAATTTAAAACCCGAGTTTACCAATACTTTGAGTATGCGTTATAATAATTTTGATTTTATAACAGGGAATGTCTTTTTTGGTAATATCTCATTTTCGTTTACAAAGGATAAAATTGTAAACAATGTTTTCCAAATTACCCCTGTGGTACAGGAAACACGATACCTGAACAGTGATGGCTATTATACAGCTTTTGGATTTTATAATTTTTCCAAACCAATTCAAAACAGGAAATATGTTTTTAATTATGGTGGAAATATTACTTACAACAACAATATTTCTTATTTGGAAAATAAGAAGAATAAAGGGGCTAACTGGTTGTTTGGCCAAAGGTTTTCTACTGATATCAAAATAAAAAAATGGCTTGAAACAACAGTAGGTGTAAATTATAGCCTCAACAGCTCAAAGTATTCAGAACAGCCTGAAGCGAATACCAATGCAACAGCCTGGACGCCGAGTCATTCGTCCCGTTTCTTTCTTCCTCATAACTTCAAATTTAATTATGAGATAGATAAATCATTTAATTCAGGTTATGCCGATAATGTAAATTCAGATCCACTCATCATCAATGCTACCCTGGAAAAAGCTTTGTTTAAAAAACAAAATGCGTCTATAAAACTACAGGCATTCGACCTGCTGAATGAGAATATAAGTATTAACCGGTCTTCTTCCGGAAATTCCATCACCGATACCCGGACAAACAAACTTGGCCGTTATTTTATGCTGAGCTTTGTTTTCAGGTTGAATAAATTCAGCGGGCAGTCGCAAGGCAACCAGATGATGCCGGGTATGCCGGGAGGTAATATGCAGATGATGCGTCCATAGGTAATGGTATAGTTATATTCTCTCTTTTCTATCTCAGTTTTTTTGCTCAAATCTTTGTGTCGCTGTGCCTCCGTGTCGTTGTGTTTCATGTCTAGTAATTAAAAATATTTGGAACACAGCGGCACGGAGGCACAGCGACACGGAGAAGAATGGGATGTAAGAACGAAAAGAGATGACATCTTTTTGAAGCTTAAGTTCTTCAATTTGCGAAAAGATGTCATCTCTTGCGAAGGTTTTTGTAAGTTGTAGCTTCTAACTAAAAAGGGCCAATTGTCTGAACAGGAATTAGTAGCACAGCTCCGCTATGGAGATGAGGAAGCATTTAAGAAACTGGTCACCCTTTTTCAGCAAAAAGTATTTAATACAGCCCTCAATTTTTTACAAAATCAACATGATGCAGAAGATATTGCCCAGGAAGTTTTTATCCAGGTATATCATTCTATCCGGCAGTTCAAGGAAAATGCCAGCCTCTCAACCTGGATCTACCGCATTACGATCAGTAAATGCCTTGACCATGTAAGGAATAAAAAACGAAAAAAACGTTTTGCTTTCATCAGTGGTTTATTTTCTGAAAAGAATTCCCTGTTACATGATGCCCCGGATTTTGAACATCCCGGCGTACAACTTGACCGCAAAGAAGATGCGGCCATCCTTTTTAAATTAGTGGATACTTTGCCGGAATCCCAAAAAACGGCATTCCTGCTCAATAAGATCGAGGCATTGAGTTATAATGAGATCGCAGCGATCATGAACATATCTGAGTCTGCAGTAGATTCTTTATTACAGCGGGCAAAGCAAAACCTGCGAAAAAAAATAAATTCAACAAATGGGAAGGTTTTATCAAAAAACAACGTCTAATTAAATATCAGTATTATGAAAAGTAAATTTGAAAAAAGGGAAGAAGCAATACTTGGCAGTATAGACGGCATACAGCCGGCAGAAGTGCCACCATACTTTTATACCCGGCTTCTTGTTCGCATGCAAAATGAGCTGGAAGTAAGAAAACCAACATTTATTTTATTACGCCCGGCATTCCTTACAGCTTCATTATCAATAATATTGGCGGTTAATATTGCTTTTCTATTTCAATTCAACAACCAACAAAAGCTGCCAGCACCACAATCAAACAATAAAGCAACTATAGAATCATTTGCAGATGCCTATAATTTGAATACATCATCTGTTTATGAATAAAATACAAAGCATGTCCGATCTTAAAAATAACCGTTGGCTATCTATTGCAACATTGATCCTGCTGGTTGCAAATATTGTAACGCTGACATTGTTATGGACCAATAAAAAAAATGTTGCAGATGAAAAGCATCCACCTGCACCCGTTTTTGAATTCCTTACAAAAGAATTAAAACTGAATGAGCAACAGCAGGCGGCATATAAACTACTTCGGGATAAGCACCAGGCAGATCAAAAACAATTCAGGGATAGTATCCGTAAAGCAAAAGATGCTTTGTTCTCATTATTGAAACAACCAAATGTTGCAGATTCATTGTTGCAGGAATATAGCAGAAGAGCAACAGCATTTGATCAGCAACTTGATATCATTACCTTTAGGCATTTTCAGGAAGTGAGGGCTTTGTGCAATACAGAACAACAGAAAAAATTTGATGCTATTATCCAGGATGTATTGCGGAGGATGGCAGGCCCCCGAAGAGGCCAGCGGCCTCCACCAGGCGGGAAAAGAGATGGGCCTGGAGGTTTTCCACCGCCTCCGGGAGAATAAAGAGATGACATCTTTTCTTTTAAATTTTTAACCCTAAAAGTTGCAAAGATGTCATCTCTTATAGTTAAACAATCATTTACTTAAAAAAATAAATCATGAATTTTAAAAACCTTGGATGTATAACCGGATCACTCATCATTTTCGCTATGGCATCCTGTTCAAAAAGTGAAACCTCGGATATCCCTGCCAACATTACTTCACTGGATTGTTCAAGCGGATCTTTTTCTTCAGCGGCTGTTTTGAATGTTGCTTATTCAGCTACAGCTACCGTGCCTTACAGTGGTGGTAATGGTAAAGCATTCATTGCCGGCCCGGTTATTGCTTCAACAGGCGTTACAGGGTTAACGGCTACTTTGCAGTCGGGCACTTTGGCTCTTGGCAACGGAAATTTTTCTTATACCATAACCGGTACGCCTACCAGTGCAGGTACGGCAATATTTGCCCTCAGCTTTACCGGGATAAACTGCAACCTGAATTTAACGGTAAATAGTACGGCCCCGGGTTTACCCGCTGTTTACAACCAGATATATGGTGCAACCAGTATTACTTACGATGGTACAATCGTAACCATCAAATGTAATGCGCTACCCGATCATAAAAGTGCGTACTACCCAACGACAAACCCTTTATACGAAGCTTTTAGCGGAACTACATTTGGAGGAACAACATTTAATCAAAACCCAAATACAATTGCTGCACAAAATATAACCCTTAAAATTCCTGCAAATCCCGTTGTGGCTGCTACACATGCTGCTACACCGATGGGCGTTATTGGTGTAGCATTGAATGGAGTTCCATTCTTTAATCAATATGCAGCAGGTAATTCTCCTTTGACAAATGAAATAACAAGCTTTGATAAATACTGGGGTCATCCGCAAATGACGGGCATGTATCACTATCACGTAGAGCCGCTTTACTTAACTACAGTAGTTGCCAGCAAATCGGCTTTAATGGGATTTTTGTTGGATGGATTTCCTGTGTACGGACCGGAAGAAGTTGGTGGTGCTGCTCCAACCGGGTTAGATACTTATCATGGCCATACACATGCTACTGCTGAATATCCCGGAACTATTTATCATTATCATTTTTCAACTGCTGCGCCTTATCTTAATGGAAGCGGGTTTTATGGAACTGCAGGTACGGTTACACAATAATGAGAACATTATCGATCTTATCTTTCTTTCTTTTTAGTATGGCATCCTGCGGTACTAAAAAGAAAGTTTTTTTTAAGGAACCAAAGATCGCAAAAACGGTTCCGCTGATTTTTGTTAATACTACAGATACCCATTTTTGCAATCACCAGGATACTGTTTATTATGGTGAAAAATATTTTACAGGATACCGGTATACATTGTATGAAACTGGCGATACAGCAGCTGTAAGATCCTATTTTAACGGGGTGGAAGAGGGGATGCAACGTATATTTTATTCAAATAAACAACCGGCAGAAGAGCGTTTTTATATTAATGGAAAGAAAGAAGGCATTCACCGTGGCTGGTGGCCCAATGGGAAACAAAAATTTTATTTTGAAGTTTACAATGATGAATACAACGGCGAATTTAAAGAGTGGTATGCTTCCGGCTTGTTAGGAAAATTTTTTCATTATGTGAACGGGCATGAAGAAGGAAGTGAAAAACTCTGGTGGGATAATGGAACAGTAAGAGCTAATTATGTGATCCGTAACGGAAAAAAATATGGCCTGCTTGGTTTAAAAACATGTATAAATCCTTATGACTCGGTTGTTAAAAAATAGTGCATTACGTCATTGCAATGACGAAAGCTTTTCGAAATGACGTAATTATTAAGAAATATGGGAATAATGAAAAATAATTTGTTCATCATTTTATTAATACTGGCTGGTTGCAAAAGCAAGCAAACAACATTACCATTACCCTTTATCAATAAACCCGATTTTACACCGGAATGGATAGAAAAAACAGCTGCATCTTATTCATCCATTCATCGCATTCCTGCATTTTCATTTACTGACCAGGATGGTAAAACGGTAACAGAAAAAACGGTAGATGGTAAAATTTATGTGGCAAATTTTATTTTTACAAGATGTGGAAGTATTTGTCCGAAAATGACAAGCAATATGGGTATACTCCAGGAAAAATTTAAAAATGATCCCAACGTAATTTTTCTTTCACATTCCGTAACACCTGAAATGGACAGCGTACCGGTTTTAAAAAAATACGCCACCGAAAGGGGAGTGATCAGTGGTAAATGGCATTTGCTTACAGGTAGTAAAGATGATATTTACCGGCTTGCTAAAAAGGAGTATTATGCAGGAGATACCATTGGTTATTACCAGACCGGTAATGAATTTTTGCACACAGAAAATTTTATTCTGGTAGATAAACAACGAAGGATACGTGGTGTTTATAACGGAACATTGCTTTTGGAGATGGAAAGGCTGATGGAGGATATTGGGGAATTGAAGAAAGAAGAATGATCGTCATTGCGAGGAACGAAGCTATCTAGATTTGTAGCAGATATATACAGGTAGATTGCTTCGTGCCTCGCAATGACGTACGCTTATAGCTAACAGCTTTTTTTACTTCGCCACAGCAATCTTCACTTTTTTATTTTTTATCTTTTCATTTTTCACCAGCTCAATTACATTACCTATCTTGGATTTTCTTACGGCAGCAAAAGCAGAAAAATCCTTTACATCTATCAACCCGATCTCATCTTTTTTTAGATTTCCTTTGTTTGATAAAAATCCTACAATATCAATTTTATTAATCTTATCTTTTTTTCCTGCTGCGATGAAAAGTGTGCTCCATTTGGGTTTTTCGGGCAATGATTGCTCGCCTGTTATTTCCAGGTCTTCTGCGGCATCAATAACATAAGCAGGTGTTTCTTCTTCCGGGTTAACGATGATGTACACGTTGCCGGTAGCATCCATCCGTGCCGTGCGGCCATTGCGGTGTACAAACGCATCTTCATTTGCAGGCAGGTGGTAATGAATGATGCTGCGGATATTGGCAATATCAAGCCCACGGCTGGCCAGGTCGGTTGTTACTAAAATATCTGAACTGGTATTTTTAAATTTAACCAGGGCAACTTCACGGTCGTGTTGTTCCATACCGCCATGATAAAATACATTGATGATGCCTTTATCCGATAAATAATGGCTGGTGCGTTCTACGGCTTCCCGGTGATTGCAGAATACGATGGTAGAAGTATTCTTTAGATAACAGATCAGTTTAAAAAGCGTTTCCAATTTGTCATTCTCCGGAGAATGAATGGTCTTAATGGTAAGCGCTTCGGGTTTATTATTTTCAGCAGACAGGAAATTAAGACTAACCGCATTATTCATTTTTACAAATGCAGGAATTTCCACAGCAAATGTAGCAGACGTAAGCATTCGTTTTTTTGCATCCGGGATAGATTGAATGATGAACTGCATTTCTTCCAAAAATCCCAGCTCCAGGCTTTTGTCAAATTCATCCAGCACAAGGAAACGGGTTACCGACAGGTCAACATTTTTACGGCGAATATGATCGGCCATGCGTCCGGGTGTGGCAATGATGATGGCAGGCGGCTGTACCAAATTATTTTCTTCAATTTCCCGTTTATGGCCGCCATAACAACTGGTGATCTTGTATCCGATCTGTATCTTTTTCAAAACACCTTCGATCTGCAGTGCAAGTTCCCGTGAAGGAACCAGTATCAATGCCTGGATCAATTTAACCGACGGATCCAGGCTTTGCAGGATCGGAATTAAAAATCCCAGGGTTTTGCCCGAGCCTGTGGCAGACAGTAAAATAATTTCATTATTTTCTTTTACGGCTTTTATAGCCGATAGCTGCATTGGGTTGAGGGCTTTGATGTTGAGTTTCTCAAGTATATTGTCTGTAATTGTATCGGCCACGTGTGTCATGGCGCAAATGTACTATTATAGATAGTTACTTAATGTTTAATTACTTGCCTATAATTAATGTTATGTTAAACAGGCACACAAGCAATTCTTTTTTTGCCCACGCCACGAGCGAAGAACTTAGCAAAGATTTTGTTATACGATGGGCTAATCGTTCCTTAAAAAAATTATCTCCGAAATCACTTAGTAATGGGAAGTTTCAATTAAAGGATGGTAAGTTGACTTTGATTTCATCAAAAGTGTGAACTTTAATCTTTGGCTGCGCTCCTATATTTTTATACATCGTTTTACTCACGTTATTTATATCTTCAATCATTCCTGTGTAACACAGATATACTTCCACAGGAATCATATCCTGAATGTTATCAACTATAAAATCTTGGAATAATTTTATTTTGACTGCATACTTACTTTCATCAACGAAACTTTCATATTGATACTCTATACTGAATCCTCCTTCTATCTGCTTTACGGCCACTGTACTTTTCTCATTTAGATAATTACTAAATGCTTCTAATATATAATCATAAACAAAAACTTTTGGAGCCATAACTTCAATTATTGCAGACATAATAACTATATTTTATTCAATATACAAAAAGACAGCTTACGCTGTCCTCTCTTATTATAAAAACTTCGTTTTTATTTTTCATTAACTCGAATGTGAGGGCTTTTGCAAAGCCCTGCTCCGCAGCTTCAAAAAAAAGAAAAGCCCCACGCAACCTGCCAACGCACATGGCGGTTTGTAGCATCCAAAACTTACAAACCGCCCCTACCCACAGGCTAACCTGCATTAAGATAACAAAGTCTTATAATAAAAATAAAATGTATCTTTAGTGTGCCGACAAAAGACAGTCGGCATAGCACTTGCTTGTTGCGATTTTATGCCTACCGCTACGCTCGTGTCACGGCATAAAATCGCAACAAGCAAGTGATGGAATTTTATTTTCAATTATAAGATAATATTATGTTAAACAGGCGCACGGTCTACCTGTACTATTTTTTCCTACGCTTCCATTACGTAGAAGATTATGGCGTAGATTAGAGCAACTAAAATGTTCTACCCTATGGCTAAGGCTACTCATAGGATTAAAGAAAAATCCGAGGAACAGCAGCATTATGAAAGTATGATTTCATTTTTAAAATGGGGAATCGGTATTGCTGGTTCATTAATTGCTATTATTGCCGCTGTTGCAATTACCGTTTCCTATAATAGCATTAAAGATTTAAAAACTGACATGAGTGCTGATTTGAAGGATTTGAAAAATAATTATAGTAGTAAGGTTGATGAGTTAAAATCCCAAATTATTGAACTTAAATCTGATGCAAAAGAAACGGTTTTGCAAATTAAGGATGACTCAAAAGATGCTGTTGAGTCTACAAAGGAATATTCTGAAAAAGAAATATCCAGAATTTCCACATCTACTAGTCAAATTGCATTAGGAGAAACGCAAAAACAGCTTGACAATATTTTTGCAACAGATAAAATCCAAAATCTTATCCAAACTCAAGCCGTTAAAGAAATAAAAAGTAAGGTTGTTGATATTGTAGCTGAACAAACTAAAGAATTCGGAAATATTAGTGATGCCGCCGCTCAAGTAAGAGCCTATCGCTTTAGCGGTTTAAGAAAACTTAGATCGTATTTTATTAACTCTAGAAATCCATTAGATAGCCTTATTGCGAAAAACCTTTACGATCAGATATCCATTGATTTTTATAATCAAATAGAAAGCCAAGTAAAAGAAGAAAAAAAGGATTTCTTAAAATTTGATTCAAGTGCAATTCAGGATTTGAGAAATGGTAAACTCCCAACTAATCAAGCCTTACTTAATGAAATAAGTAGTGCAATATCAAATGTAAATAGTGAAGAATATGACCTTTTTAGCTGCATATATTCGATATACGAATTAAGGATTTTGACCAATATTAAATTCGAAATACTTGATATTGACACAGTAAATAAATGGTATAAAAATCTTAAAAAATAATAGTAATTCATTTTTTAAGTAAACAATATATATTATGAGAGTAATTGGTTTTGTAGAAGAAAATCCAGAAAATAAAAAATATATGTTGGATGCTGCAACATTAAGAGGACACATTATTAATGGGATGACCTACTTAGAAAGAACCATAGATACATTTATATCATGCCATTTTTGTAGTGATATTATTAAAGCAGATGAATTGATAAAATGTGTTTTTTCAAGTAAATACATAACATTTGAATCAAAAAGATCAATTTTTAAAAATTTACTTGAAACCCATCATAAGGAATACAAGAAAAATAATATTGATAATATACACGCTGACTTAGATAAATTTAATGAGCACAGGAATAATGTTGCACATTTTTTATTAGACTTAAAACCCGAAGCTTTAGAAAGATATAAAAACAAAAAAGAAATTACATTTCTTAAATTTCAAAATTCTTTAGAGAATAAAATTTATTCATTTCAAACCGCAATTGACATACATAATCAAATGGCCGCTTGTATTAAACCAATATTTGATATTATTAAGGTCTATAAGAAAACCACACCCACTTAGTAAGTTATTTTTAAGGGTATCAGGCCGCATACTTCCCCTCCACCCCCTTCGCCAACTCATCCAACTCCACCTCCACTTCAGCAAACACCGGGCAAACAGCTTCCACCTGTGGTATCTGTTGCTTTAACCAGGCTTCATTTAAAACTACATTTAAATTTTCAACAGCATTTTTTAAAAGCAGGTATAATTCCTCTCCGGTTATCTCCCGGTTCCTTTCAATACCATAATTACCCTGGCATCTTAAAACCTCTATCTCTACGCCCGAACTGGTATTGTGTAAATAGGAAGTGACCACTGCAATGAATTCGGGGATATTACTTATGTCGTAATTAAACCTCAAAACCCCGGATGCTGAATTATCGCTTTTGGTAAAAGGAAAAATATCAGAGATCAACGTATCCAGGTAAATGTATTTGTTTATTGCTTCACCCATAAGTACAACAATATAGCAAAAATCTGCCTGTAATTAAAATGACCAATCATACAGACTGGCCATTTTTAATTCATAAGTTAAATCTACCCAATCTTAAATATCATTACTCCACAGTATCATTATTTTCTTCTGTTGCTTCTTCATTCGTATCATCTTCTGAAGTTGAATCAGCAGTATCTGTTTGAGTATGTTCAGCATCAATTGTTTCATCCAGCTCTTCTTCCTTTTCATCGAGTTGGGTTATAGCTGCAATTTCATCGCCTTCATCAACCTTTATGAGTTTTACGCCCTGGGTTGCACGCCCCTGCTCGCTGATCTGGTTAACTGCCATGCGGATCGTTACTCCGGATACACAGGTGATCATCAGGTCTTCTTTTTCTGTTACTGCGAGTAAACCTACCAATCCGCCGGTCTTTGATGTTACGTTGATCGTTTTTACCCCTTTACCACCACGGTTGGTGATGCGGTAATTGGCTTCATTTGTTTCAGGATCATCTAAGAAAGTACGTTTGCCATAACCTTTCTCACTTACTACCAATACAGTTTTGGTCTTGTCTTCTTTGTTCACACATATCATGCCAACCACTTCGTCATTTTCATCATCTACTTCAATACCGCTTACGCCAATGGCGCCACGGCCTGTTGGACGAACCTTTACTTCCGGGAAACGAATCGCCCTGCCGCTTTTCACCGCCATCATGATCTCGCAATTGCCGTCGGTCATTTTCGCTTCAAGTAACTGGTCTCCTTCAATGATATTAATTGCATTGATACCATTTTGTCTTGGCCTGCTGAAATCTTTCAGGTCAGTTTTTTTGATGGTACCTTTTTTAGTACACAATACGATGTAGTGATTGTTAACATATTCTTCATCATCAAAATTCTTCACATCAATGATCGCCCTTACCTTATCATCCGGCGGTATCTGCACCATATTTTGTATGGCCCTGCCCTTGCTGGTACGGTCGCCTTCGGGTATCTGGTAAACTTTTAACCAGAAACATTTACCTTTTTCTGTAAAGAATAGCAAGGTATGGTGCGTAGATGCTACAAATAAATGTTCGATATAATCTTCTTCCCTGGTGCTGCTTCCTTTGGCTCCACGTCCGCCACGGCGTTGCGAACGGTATTCCGTAGCCGAAGTTCTTTTGATGTAACCCAAATGAGATATTGTTACCACCACATCTTCTTCTTCAATCAGATCCAGCATATCAATTTCATCATCGGCATAAACAATTTCTGTTTTGCGTGCGTCGCCGAATTTTGTTTTTACTTCAAGCAATTCATTTTTGATGATGTCAAAACGCATGCTTTCATTTGCAAGTATTTCTTTTAACCTGGCGATCAACTTCATGATCTCGGCATGTTCTTCACGGATCTTGTCTATCTCCATTCCGGTTAACCGCTGCAAACGAAGTTCCAGAACAGCTTTTGCCTGTATCTCACTCATGCCAAAAATGCTCATCAATCCTTCCTGTGCAATATTCGGTGTGGCGCTTTCCCTGATAAGTTTTATAACTGCATCCAGGTTATCCAATGCAATGATATAACCTTCTAAAATATGTGCACGTTCTTCTGCTTTGCGTAATTCAAATTGTGTACGCCTTACAATAACTTCATGCCTGAAATCAATGAACTCAGCGATCAGTTGTTTTACATTCAAAACCCTTGGCCTTCCTTTTACCAGTGCCACATTGTTTATACCGAATGAGGTTTGCAGATCGGAGTATTTATACAACTGGTTAACGATAACCTGTGCCACTGCATCTTTCCTCAGTTCTACAACAATACGGGTGCCTTCTTTATTATTACTTTCATTGTTTACATCACTGATACCATCGATCACTTTTTCATTGATAAGGTCGCCGATCTTTTGGGTAAGTTCATCACGGTTTACTAAGTATGGTATTTCGGTGATGACAATTTTTTCCCTTCCACGGCTATCCGTTTCAATATTTGTTTTACCACGGATCACTACCCTTCCCCTTCCGCTATGCAAGGCGGCTTATACACCTTCAAATCCGTAAATGATACCGCCTGTTGGAAAGTCGGGGCCTTTTACAAATTTTATTAATTCATCTATGGTAATTTCATTGTTATCAATGTAAGCAATACAGCCATCAATTACTTCGGATAGATTGTGCGGCATCATGTTGGTTGCCATACCTACAGCAATACCACTGCTACCATTTAATAGTAATTGCGGAACCCTTGTAGGCAATACCATTGGTTCTTTCAATGAATCATCAAAGTTCAGCTGGAAGTCAACCGTTTCTTTGTCGATATCTTCCATCATCGCCTCTGCAAATTTTTCTAAGCGAACCTCAGTATAACGCATGGCAGCCGGCGGATCTCCATCCTGGCTACCGAAATTACCCTGGCCATCGATCATTTTATAACGCATGGACCATTCCTGAGCCATACGAACCATCGTAAAGTAAATGGATGCATCGCCGTGAGGATGGTATTTACCCATCACTTCACCCACAATACGGGCCGATTTTTTATAAGGTTAGCTGCTTGAATTGCTGAGTTCATTCATGCCGTAAAGTACACGGCGATGAACGGGTTTAAGTCCGTCCCTTACATCCGGGAGTGCACGTCCGACGATCACACTCATTGAGTAATCGATGTAAAAAGTTTTCATTTGTTCCTCAATATTTACCGGTATTATTTTACCACGGTTATTGAGGTTACTGCCTTCTAAATTATCCTGATTTTCCATATAGTTTTATAGGCTGCGAAGCTAACTTTTTTAAGTGGTTTTTCAGCACTAAAAAC
>JANNBU010000234.1:0-1764 GCA_031385805.1 Ferruginibacter sp. | reverse complement strand
ATGAGGAATGATTTTATAACCCGAGCCTTAAGGCTCGGGTTATAAAATCATTCCTCATATCTTTGCTGCCACAGAATTTAAAGTAAATGCTGAAAAACCGGTTTAAAAAAAGGGTTGAAACTCCCGAAAATATTATTTGAGGATGAAAGCAAAATATTTAATTTTTATTATTGTGTTGATCGTACTGGCAGACCAGGCATTAAAGATCTATATTAAAACAACTTACCACTTAAATACTTCTCACCATGTGATCGGCAACTGGTTTCAATTGTATTTTGTGGAAAACCCCGGAATGGCATACGGCTGGAAGTTTGGTGGTAACTGGGGCAAACTCGCCCTCACTGTTTTCAGGCTTGGCGCTGTGGTTTTTGGAACCTGGTATCTTGGAAAGATCATCAGGCAACATTATCATAAAGGGTTTATTATATGTGCCGCATTAGTTTATGCGGGAGCGCTCGGTAATTTAATTGATTCCTGTTTTTATGGATTGATATTCGACAGGGGAATGACCTTTGATCCCCGGTTAAATGAATACATCAATTATAATGGGCTGGCAGTTTTTTCTAAAAATGGTTATGCTTCATTTTTACATGGTAATGTGGTGGATATGCTGTATTTCCCGGTGATTAAAGGACATTTTCCGTCATGGTTCCCGGTCTGGGGAGGAGATGATTTTGAATTTTTCCGTCCTATCTTTAACCTGGCAGATGCATCGATCAGTACGGGGATCATTACCATCTTGGTTTTTCAAAAAAGATTTTTCAGGCATCGGAACAAGGCCGCTGAGCATCATACAGTAGAAACCGGGGCTTTGGCAGATGATACCTCACATATCTCCTAAAAAATTTACCTTTATAAAAATTAAAAAACACCAGGATGAAATTTGTAAAATATTTACTTACAGCGATCACTGCAATTGTTTTTATTTCTGCCTGCCAGAAAGAATTAAACTTTGAAATCGATGGCCTTGCACACGGATCATTAAAATTTGATGTTACCGGCGATTGTCTTCCCAGCACGGTCAATGGAATTTATAAAGCCGATTCTTTGCTTGACATAAATAATTTTGTTGATATCCAGGTTGACCTGGTTTCTACAGGCACTTATGATATCATATCTGATACCTTAAATGGTTATTCATTCAGGGGAACAGGAACTTTAGGCATTGCGGGAATAAATACAGTAAGGTTATATGCAACCGGTAAACCGGTGCTTTCACAAACAGATGTTTTTACCATCAGGTTTGATACTTCTGTATGTTTCGTAAATGTAACGGTGATCGGTGCAGGCACCGGTATTGCTGTTTATACATTGGAGGCAATTGGTGGCATTTGTACATCAAACGTAAATGGTATTTATACACAGGGAACTGCACTCGACGTAACCAATACTGTAAGCCTAACCGTAAACATTATTGCGGCTGGCCTATATACCTTCGGTACCACCTCGCCTGTTAATGGTATGACGTTTATTGCAGCAGGAGTATTTACAACATTGGGTCAGCAGACTGTTACTTTAAATGGTGCAGGCATACCAACTACAGCAGGTCTTACCCCTATACCTGTAACTAACCTGTCAAGCAACTGTTCGTTTGATATTGATGTTTTTCCATCAGGTACCGGCGGGCCGGCTGTTTACACTTTGAATGCAACAGCAGGGGCATGTTCGGGTGCTTCTTACAGTGGTACTTTTACAGCGGGTACAGTGCTTACCATAACTGAGGCGGTTTTGATAAGTGCCGACAGTAGTAACTGTAGCATTTAT
>JANNBU010000181.1:0-14793 GCA_031385805.1 Ferruginibacter sp. | reverse complement strand
AAAGATGTCATCTCGGTTGCTTGTTTTGCTAATTGGCTTCAGTTGGTGCATCAAACGCATTTTTCTTTTCTTCCTTTGGCTTGATACCAAAATTATATCGAAAAGTAAACCCAATCCTTCTCGTATCATTTACACGGCTGCCGGCTGCATTTACACTTCCTTGTTTTAAACTAAACGACACATGGTTCGTTTGCAACAGATCATTCACAGAAAGAATAATATTTGCTTTTTTATTAAAAATACTTTTATTGACCGATACATATATGCCACCGAATGTATTTAACTCATAAAGGTTTTGCAATCCTTTGGTACGCATGAATCCCTGCATATTCAGGGTAAGCTTTGACGTTGCTTTAAATTCCTGGAACATAAAGAATGTCCAGCTGCCGCGATTGTAATTTAGGGGCTGGCCCTGGTAAAAACCACTGTAACGGTTGTAATTATATTGTCCGCCAATATAGAAAAAATATTTTCCTCCGGGAGGAACACCACCAATAGCCCTGGCATAGATCTCTTTATTTTTCCCCAGGTTATCATAAGTACGGTATGCGATCCTGGTAATATTATCCTGGTAGGTAACATTGCTGAAAATATCTTTGGTATCATTTATGCCAACAGCAAGTACCGGTATGTCGTCGTAGGTTACATTTATTTCATAGTTGGTTGTAAACTGGGGTTTTAATTTGGGGTTTCCAACATCAAACAAATACTGGTCAACATATTTCGGATAAGGATTCAAAACTTCATAATAAGGCCGCTTGATACTGCGGCGGTAAATGGCATTGCCAATTAAATATGAAGGAAACCCGAATATCCTGAATAGCTTGTGACGTAGAAATACATAAGGAAAAATATCTGTTCGCTTAATAGATAAGGTAGTATCCTTCGGTATCAATTGTCTTCCATTAATGTCGGTTGATTCGAAACGAAGTCCGGGTTTTAAAGTAAAACCAAAGAATGTTTTCGAAACCTGCACATAGGCAGCAATGATCGTTTCCTTGTATTTGAATGTATTGGTTTGATAAGCGTCAATAAATTTAATATTGTTTCCGGTGTCTTTAAAATATGCTGAACTGTTATCGCTATTGCTGTTTGTAAGCTTAAAACCTGCTTCTATTGTAAATACTTTAGGAAGCTTTAGGGTAAGATCTGTTTGAAAAACAAATATTTTCTTATTGTTCTTATTCTCACCATCACCCAGTTCGGTTGGTCTTGCAGGTAAATAATAATGGTTGCTATACAACTGTGTATTGTTGTTCCTGTAATAATTGTATTCAAGTTGTGTTGTCCACTCACTGCCGGTAGAATCAATTTTATATTTCCCCGATAAAACATTTCCAATATAAGTTGACCTGTTCCCGTTATCTATAATGGATTCTGTTTTTCCAAATAAGGTTTGCGTATTATAATTACTTATCGCATTAGCATTCGATGCATAACTATTACCCTGGTTGTTGCTGATACGGAGGTCATAACCTGCATTGAATTTTTGGGTAAATGCAACATCAATACCCGCACTTAAATAATTATTTTTTGAAGGATAGGTTGTGTAAGAACTTTGCGATAGCAGTGAAGTATCTGTTTTGATCTGCCTGTTGGAATTCAATTCTTCAAAATTATTTCTATTGGTAAACTGGTAACTAAGATAACTGTTGATCTTGCCCGAACCTTTATTAACATTAACTCCCGCTGTTTGCGTGGCATAAACACCCTGGAAATAACCCGCATTTACAGTACCACTAGTGCCTAGCTTTACACCCTTCTTCAATACTATATTAACGATGCCTCCACTGCTTGCTGCATCATATTTTGCAGAAGGAGTTCGCAATATCTCTATTTTACTTACACTACCTGCCGGTAAACTTTTTAACAACGAAGTAATGTCGGCACTGCTTAATTTCATTTCCCTGCCGTTGATAAAAATAGTGGCAGGTATCGTACTGTTCAAATACACATTTCCATCCTGGTCTACAATGGCTCCGGGAACTTTCTCCAATACTTCGTACGCATTGGTACTGCTGTTGGCAAGCACTTCCGCATCAACGATTGTTTTATCATCTTCCTGTTTTATCAATGGTTTTTTTGAAATAACCGTTACAGCACCCAGGTTGGTGGTTTTGTTTATCATCTCTACAGTAACGGTCATACTGGTATCTGCAACAGCAATTGTTCTCAAAATATCCTGCATTCCTGTGGCAGTTATTTTAAGAACATAATTTGTATTCCGCTGTACATTGAAATAAGCATGTCCGGAAACTATTTTTTTAGTTTTTAAAATAGTATCAGGAAGCTGGTACAATGCAGCAGTGGCATTTTCAATGCCTTCTTTTTTATTGTCATGAATAATAAGATGCAGTTTGGTAGTTTGTGCAAGAGATTGCATACAACTCATCAATATAATAAAGACGGTAAATAATTTTATACCAAATAGATTTTTGTTCTTGTTCATGTGCTCATGTTATAATGCCGACATGTGCCGATTATTTCGGTATGTGATAGCTGTTTTGTCGAATGTAAATAGACAATTACAGCTATCCAATCGGCATTATTTTCAACTTGAAAAAATTTTGGCTGCCTAAATGAATCGGCAGCCAATTTTGTTTGATAGATCGTTCATTAAATAGTTTAATTCTTCTCAAAAAGTTTTTTCTTGTCTACGACTTTTACTTCAGTTCCATTTTTCAATGTTTTACTTACTACATCATAAGGCCCGGTTATTACTTCATCGCCTTCTTTTATCCCGGATATAATTTCTATATTATTAATATCCTGGATACCCGTTTTCACTTTTACTTTTTTTACTTTATTGTCTTTGTCTTTTATGAATACAACCACTTCCAGGTCGTCCATGGTAGGTTCAGTTGATTTTATAGATGCATCATCATCTTTCTTTTTAGCCGAAGTTTTTGTGCTGTCACTTTTATCACGGGTTGTAACGGCATTGATCGGTACACTCAATACATTCTGTTGGGTCTTTGTCTGTATATCAGCACTGGCACTCATTCCCGGGCGAAAAGGAAAACTTCCCTTGCCAAGCAGGTCTGTATAACTCTCAGGTAATAACCTGATATAAACTTTATATTGAGTAACATCATTACCGGTATTGGCCAGCGCACTTTGCGTTGATGCGCCATTGTTACTGCTGGCAATTTGTGTTACGATGCCTTTGAATTTACGGTCGCTGTATGCATCTATATCAATAATAGCACTGTCGCCAAGTTTTACTTTCGGAATATCATTCTCTCCCACATCAACCCTTATTTCTATTTTCGACATATCTGCAATACGTAGCATTTCTGTACCTACATTAAAGCTATTACCTGCAACGCTTTCACCTTTTTTTACACTCAACAAACTTACCACACCATCCATCGGTGCAACAATAGCAGTTTTGCCAAGATCTTTATTGGCTTTTTGTAAATTGGCCACAGCACTTTGTACACTGGCCCTTGCACCTTCAACATTTGCTTCCGTACTCTTAATGGCCTGAACAGCTCCAATAAAATTTGCCCTCGAAGTTTTTAAATTAGCATCTGCGATATTGAATTCGCTCCGGCTGATCACTTTATCATCAAATAACTTTTTCTGCATATCATAATTCCGCTGTGCCTGTTCCATGGCGGCTTTAAGTGCTTCAAGGTTGGCAGTTGAATTGGCAACCTGTGCTTTAGAATTGGATACCTGCGATTGACTCTGTGCAACTCCACTCGCTGCCTGGTTGCGTTGAATGCTGTATATATCTGCATAAATGCGGGCAAGCATTTGTCCTTTTTTTACGGTATCACCTTCGGCTACATTTAGTTCAGTGATCACACCACTAATATCCGGACTAACTTTTACTTCTATCTCAGGATAAATTTTTCCGCTGGCATTCACCACTTCAATGATGGTGCGTTTCTGTACTTTCTCGGCACTCACTTTTGTTCCTTCATCTTTTCCAAATACGCCGGCTTGCGAAAGCACTACTAATAAAACAAGCAATATTCCTACGCTTATTAATATCCATTTTGTTTTTTTGTTCATGAGAATTTCTTTTTATCCTTATCTTGATTTTTGTCCCAACATTTTTTCATTCATCAACTTCAGTAGCGCCTGCCTGCCGGTAGGCAGGTCGCACTCTTGTACATAATATCTAAATTCAGCAAACAGCTCTCAGAAAAATACTTGCATTTTCTTCCTGATAACCGCCGACAGGGTTAAACCCCACTCTCCACAGTCCCCCCTTTAGGGGGGCGGAGGGGGTTTACAATTTCAACCCCTGCCCTTTATAAAACTCCAGTACTTTCATTTTAAATACATAATCAAAATGATTGATGCTGTATTCAAGTTTTGATCTTAGTAAATTGTTCTGTGTTGTTATCAAATCAAAAGTACCCAATAAGCCAACATCAAATCTTTTGCCCGCAAACGAATAAGTTTTTTCAGCTGATTCCACCGCTTTCCTGGAAGCATTGAATTTTTCCAATGCAGTCATTGCAGCGGTATAAGCCTGGTAAATATCCTGTTTCAACTTTTGGTCATCCTGTTCTTTCTGTAATTGAAGTGTGCTGATGTTTAATTTGCTGCGCAGGTATTGGGTGCGAAGATTGTATGAATTAAATAGCGGTATGCTCAAACTTAAACCAATCGACTGACTAAAATTGTCGGAGAACTGGTTTGTGAAAGGGGCCGAGCGGTTATAGCCATTTTTAGAGAACACAAAATCAGGTTGTAATACATCATAATCAATGCCGCCCACAGTTGTGATCAATCCGGTAGCAGAATAGCCGCTAACCGAACTTATATATTTGGGCGTTTTTGCAGAAATATAATTGCTGGCTAAACTACCATAAGCAGATAAGGTAGGATACATGGCCGCTCTGGCTGCGGTTTTAAATTTTTCAGCTGCCTTCAACCGAAAATCATTGTAGCGTTGTAATGGCTGATTTGCAATAGCCAGTTTATAAACATTGTCAGGCTGCAGGTCTGCAATCGGTTCAACTGGTATCAATTCAACCGGTGGTGTATCTACTTCAAAAGGAGCAGCTGCATCAATGTTCATATATGATTTAAGCGTAAGAATGTTAAGCGATACATTTCCTTTTGCAGAAATATAATTGCCACTGTCAACCGCTAATTGTGCTTCTAATTGCGAAGCATTCAATTCGGGCAACGCACCGGCATTCACTAACTTTCTTGTATTATCAAGCTGCGATTGCGTTTGTTTTAACTGGATCAACGTTATATTTTCCTGTTCTTTTGCCAATAACACCTGCAGGTATGCATTTGCGGCAGTAAGGGCAATATCATTCTTAATTTTATCTACATTGGCACGGGACGCCTTCAATTCCCATTCATTACCCGCAATGGTATTTCGTTTGCTGAAAAAATTAAAAATGTCTGCACTGCTTTGTAATTGAAAACCAGCAGATAAATATGCTTGTGTAGCACGTGCGAACGTTGTTGGATCCTGGCTGAGGCCATTGTTATAACCTGTATTGTTATTAAAAGTTGCATTGGGCAATTGCGATAACCTGCTTTGCTTATAAGTAAGTGCCGATACCCTTGCCTGAACATCACTCAGCTTTACAGAAATATTATTTGCCATCGCATATTCCACAACAGATTTGAGATCCCATTGCTGCTGTGCATTGGCAGCCTGGTATATAAAACAAAGTAATATGAAAGTAAAAATTGACTTACGCATGGAACAAAAATATAATTTCCTGAGGGAATAGAACATAGCCAATTTTATAAACGGTAATAAACAGCCATAATAATTTTCGGATATCCGGCAATCATTCAACGACTTATACAGCAGCAAACGCCTGCTCCAGGTCTTTGATAAGATACTCAGCATCTTCTAACCCAACATACATCCTAAGCATCCGGTGTTCTTTATTACTTGCGTCAAATTCCCCCGGTTTTATGCCCACAGCTTTTGGTATGATGAGGCTTTCATGTCCGCCCCAGCTAACAGCCATCAAAACATGCTGCAGGGTTTCACAGAATTTTTCTACCTGTTGAATGGTATTTGCATTGATAATAAAGGTCAACAATCCACACGCACCACTCATTTGTTGTTTTGCCAGTTCGTATTGAGGAAAGTTTTCATCCAAAGGAAAGATAACTTCTGCTACTTTGGGATGTTGTTTGAGAAAGTTAACAATTTCTTTTGTCGACTTGCTGATGCGTTCCAATCTTACGGGTAATGTTCTTAATCCACGTATAAGTAACCATGCATTGAATGGCTGTATGCCACTTCCAATATTCATGTATTCACTGTTGAATATTTTAGTGATCATTTTTTTGCTACCGCTTAGCACACCGGCTATCGTATCACTGTGGCCGCTGATATATTTTGTAGCTGATTGTATAACGATATCAATACCATATTCTATAGGTCGCTGATAAATAGGTGTGCAATAACTATTATCACAAATGGTAATGATGCCTGCCTGCCGGCCAGGCAGGTTCTCTGCATGTGCAAGTTCTGCAACAGCTTTCAGATCCTGTAATGCATAATCCCAGCTATTGGGACTTTCTAAATAGATAACGGTGGTATTGGGTAATATCGCCCGTTCAAAATTTTCAATATAACGGCCATCAATATAGGTAGTAGTAATTCCGAATCTCGGGAGAATAGTATTGAACATTTTTTGTGCCCAGGTATATGGCTTGTCAACACTAACAATATGATCACCTGATTTTACATTCGCCAGCACGGAAGCAAATATGGCAGCGGCGCCACTATTAAGAACGAGACAATCTTCTGCGCCATCCAACGCGGCTAATTTTTTACAAAGGATATCAACTGTGGGATTGTTTCCCCGGCTATAAAGAAAGGCTGAATATTCATCTGCCAGTGCATTGCGCATAGCATCTACCGTATCAAAAGAAAAATTACTGGTTTGAACGATTGGCGGGGCAATGGCATTGAAATAATTTTCACGGTCCTCGGCAAGTTCATTGATGATGTAAGAAATGTCCATTACTTATTTTTTAATTTCTGCAGTAAAAAATATAATCCAATGAATACAGCCATTACTCCCAGCCCTGTCAATGCAGCATGATCATTCTTTTCATAATCAAGAGCAATGCTTATGGCAACAAAAGTATAGGCCAGGATAAAAATAACCGGTAATAAAGGGAATAATTTCATTTTATAAATGCCGGTATCGTCGAGGTGTTTTGTTTTCTTTCTTAAGATAAAAATAGTTGCTGCTGAAAGCACCATTCCAAAACAATCTAAGAAAATGGTGAAACTTAATATCTTATCAAATTCTTTTGCCCAAAACAATATTATGATACAGATAACAGTGAATACAGATAAAGAAACGGTCAATACATCTGTCCGCTGGTTTCTTTTTTTAAAGACTGCTGGTAGTATTTTGTCTTCACTCATAGCGTACATTACCCTGGGATTACTCATCAGCAATACATTCACATAAGCCAGTACGCTTAAAAATAAAAAACAGGATAAAACCCTTTCTGCATTTACACCGAATACTTTTGATGCCATGATAGCAGCAATATTCTGACTTTGTTTTAGTGTTTCAAAACCTATTACTTTAATATAGGCATAGTTGATCGTAAGGTATAATAGTATGATGATCGTAATACCCCAAAAAATACCCCTGGGAATATTCTTCGCCGGCTGATTTACTTCGGCTCCAAAATTGATGGTTTGCTGGTATCCGCCATAAGTAAAACTTACAGCTACCAATCCAATACCAAACGCTTTGATATATTCTCTAAGGGTTGGATCAATGACTGCATGATGTACTTGCTGATCGGTTGTGCCGGTAGCAAAAAATAATGGGGCAATAAGGAGCAGGATCAAAATGATCTTTATAATTGCCAGCACATTCTGTGTTTTAGCACTCATTTTTAATCCCAACAGGTTAATTCCGTAAAAA
Organism: Ferruginibacter sp.; assembly: GCA_031385805.1. Classification (GTDB taxonomy): domain Bacteria; phylum Bacteroidota; class Bacteroidia; order Chitinophagales; family Chitinophagaceae; genus Ferruginibacter. Next base: position 6,895 of record JANNBU010000181.1, on the reverse strand, counting down.
ATAGCAATGGCCACAATGGCAATGCTGATATGTATGGTTTGAATATAACTGGCATTAGCCGCAAGTTTCATCCATTCAATGTTCTTAGACAATGGAATAAAAATACCTGTAATATATTCACCTCCCACTAAAGCAACCGCGGCAAGTGATGCAGCATTTGACACAAGTATTACACAGTTAATTGCAAAAGCAATGGAAGGATGATAGGCGTATGAAAAAACTTTATAATAACCTCCTGTTACCGGCAACCTGCTTCCGATCTCGGCATAGGTAAGGGCACCACACAATGCCACCAAACCCCCTGTTACCCAGGCACTAAAGAATAAGAAACTGTCAGGGGAAACTTTAGCCACATTTAGCGGAGTACGAAAAATACCCATGCCGATCACAAGGGTAACCACTATCATGGTAAAGTCGAAGAGGCTTAATTTTGATTTTGGCGTCATTTTTTGAAGATACAGCTATTTTACAATGCTTAAAAGGGCCAACTGGCAGTAAAATGAAATTAGGTGAAAAGGAATATTTGTTTACTTTTGAAAAAAATTATTATATGAAATCAATTGTTCGATTAGTTGTGATTATGCTGGCAATGTTGCCTGCTGTAAGTTTTGCACAAAGCAAAAAAGTCGGCTGGCCCGAAATGAAAACCTTTCATTCGTTTATGAGCAGCACTTTTCATCCTTCAGAAGAAGGAGATTTTAAACCATTAAGAGCAAAAGCAGACAGTTTATTAATTACTGCAAAAGCATGGAAAGCTTCTACCATTCCTGCCGGTTTTAAACCTGAAGAAACCAAATCAACATTGGAAGAATTAGTAAGACAATGTGAAAACATTGCCGGAGCAGTAGCTGCAAAAGCAGCCGATGAAAAATTAAAAGTATTGATCTCCGATGCACACGATATGTTTCACAAAATTGTTGAAAAGTGCAGGACGGAAAATTAAAATAATATTCAGAAATAATAGTAAAGGCCACTGTTCTTCAGTGGCTTTTATATTTGCCACAATTGATAACAGAATAATTAATGTTGTTGGTCGCCTGACTACAAGTGTTCGGAAGATCCCTAAACCGGCTTCGACAAGCTCAGCCTGACAGTTTTTTTAGCTATAGGCTATCGGAATAATAAATACATTTTCGATATTTCAAGGTTCAAAAACAATCTTCCGAACAGTTGTGGTCGCCTGACCAACGGCTAATAAAACGTAAATTTCATTTTCACATAACCGCTAAGGAAGAATAATTTTTGAAAATTCAAATCCATTCTTTATACATTTGCAGCGAATTTGGTTTCCGAATGTTCGGGATTAAAAGGGAAGTCCGGTGTAATTCCGGCGCTATCCCCGTAGCTGTAAGGCTCCGCCGGTGAGTAGGAAGTGGCAAGTGGTTAATGGGATTTCTTCCTACTAGCTACTACCCACTAGCCATTTTACCCACCGGCAAATGTTGGATCTACATACCACTGTTGTACTATCAATGGGAAGGTGTTCAACAAAGCCAAGCCAGAAGACCTGCCAGGTTTACTTAACAATCCTGTCTACCGTCAGGCAGGCATTCAAAGCTTTCGGGTCGAAAGGCATGGAGTGTAAAAGCTGCAAAGCATTTATATTTCGTCGTGTTTGCTGTTAACAGCAGTCACTTTTTTCCACGAAAGCATTCACCAAAAAAAATTTCAAAAAATGAAAATGAATTTTTTTATGCTGACTGCTATTATTATCAGCAGTCAAACGTATGCGCAACAAGACAGTACCAGGCTTTTAGATGATGTAGTGATCACCGCTACCAAGTATCCTATCAAACAATCACTGACAGGAAAGGTACTTACCGTGATCACACAACAGGAACTTGAACGCAATAGCGGTAAAACGCTTACTGAAGTACTTAACAGCAAGGCAGGCCTGATCATTACAGGCTCCGGAAATCCAATGGGTACAAACCAGGATGTATATATGCGTGGAGCAAGTGCCGGTAAAACCCTGATATTGCTCGATGGAATTCCGGTTTATGATGTTTCTGGTATCAGTGGTGCTTTTGATCTGAATTTTATTTCAATTGAACAGATTGAAAGAGTAGAGATATTGAAAGGCAGTCAATCTACTTTATATGGCAGCGATGCAGTTGCGGGAGTAATAAATGTTATTACCAAAAAAGGCGGCGCTAAAAAGATAAGTGTTACTGCAGAACTTGCAGGAGGAACTTATGGAACTTTTAAAGGAGCTGTCGGTATTAATGGCACTTTGAACAAAACCAATTATAATGTCCAATACAGTAAGTTATATAGTAAAGGATTTTCATCAGCCTACGATGAAGTTGGAAATATGAATTTTGATAAAGATGGTTTTGATAAAGATGCTATTCGTGCCAACATTAATCAAAAGATCACCGATAAGTTGTCATTGCACTTAAATACACAATTCAGTAATTACAAAACTGATTCAGATGCAGGACAGTTTACTGATGACGCAGATTATACTTTAACCACTAAAAATATTTTAGCAGGTATTGGCGCTGATTATAAGATCGGCAAAAGCATGCTGCATTTTAATTACAACTACAATAAAACTGAAAGAACTTATTTAGATGATTCCTTATCCAGAGGTGGATTTTCTTATTACAGCAAAGGTAATTATACCGGCAAGTCCCATTTCGCAGAAATTTACAGTAATATTTATTTAAATAAGAATATTGATGTGCTTGTTGGAATAGATTACCGCAAGCAACTTACAAATCAAACCTATACTTCTATAAGCATGTTTGGGCCTTACGATTCTCCCACATTAAATGATGATAGTACCAAGGTAAGCCAGGTAGGAGCTTATGCATCATTGGTAGTAAAGGATATTGCCGGATTTAATGTTGAGTTGGGAGGACGCTATAATAATTTCAGTAAGTATGGCAACATATTTACTTTTTCATTTAACCCCTCTTATGTAATTAATAAAAAGGTCAAACTATTTGTCAACATTGCATCTGGGTTTAAAGCACCTTCTTTATACCAGGTTTATTCAGAATATCGTAATCCAACAGAACTGAAACCAGAAAACTCAATGAGTTTTGAAGGAGGAGTACAGTATAAAAAAGAAAATGTAAATCTAAGGGCTGTTTATTTTATCAGGAATGTAAAAGATAATATTGAATTTTTTAGTGCAGGACCACCAAACTATGAAAGTTATTACATCAATGCTGATGAACAAAAAGACAAAGGGTTTGAACTGGAAGCAAATGTAGATTTTGGTAAAGTGAAATTAAATGCCAATTATACAAACCTGGATGGATATCTTAAAACCAAAGACAATAATAAAGACACTTCTTATTTTAATTTATACCGCCGCCCCAAACAATCCATTAATTTGAATGTTGATATTGAAATTTGTAAAGGATGGAACCTAAATACAGGTATACAAAGTATCAGCAAACGATTGGAATATGATTATATCCTGGGATTGGTTGAAATGCCGGCGTATTATACCTGGAATCTTTATTCAACATATGCAGTAACAAAAAATATTAAAGTATATGTTGACCTGAAGAATATTACCGATGAAAAATATTTTGAGGTAAGAGGTTATAACAGCCGTCGCTTTAATTTTATGGCAGGAGTTATATTGAAATTTTAGCAGGTTAAATATTCAGTTTATGTGCAGGCATGAAGATAAATATTGTCCACGTTGCAACCACTTATTTGAGTGTAAGGTGGGCAATATTTCTCAATGCCAGTGTAGTACTATAAAACTGCCCGAAACCGTTGCAGCATTTATCGAAAGAGAATATCATGATTGCCTGTGTATTAAATGCTTACAGGAGTTGGTAGCACTGGATTTACGCAAGAAAGATATCTAATCCACAGGATACGATTTTTGCCTCCGTTTCGTTTATATGTATGAACTTTATATTGTTCATCCATATAATATGAAAAAAAATACCGGCTTAACTGTTATCCTTTTTTTATTCATGCAGGTTTGTTGTGCCCAATACATCATAAAAGGCACGGTAAAGGATGAACAACAACGGCCATTACAAGCGGTGACCATTATCGTTGGAAAAAAACTGCTCACTTCGGTTACAGATTCAGCAGGAAATTTTTCATTCCCGTTCTCTTCAGCAAATATAAGTTTGTCATTCAGCCATGTTGGATATGAATCTGTAATGATAAATATCATTGGAGAAAAAGTACCAGCTATTACCCTGGTAAGAAGCAGTCTCTTTTTATCGGAAACGGTTGTAAATGCTTTTGAAAGAAACAGCAACATAAAAAATATTCCTGCTGCAGTAACTGTTTTAAACAGGTCATCATTAGAACGTTATGGCAATGAATCTTTTGTTCCTGCCATCAATACCGTACCGGGTGTAAAAATGGATGAACGCAGTCCGGGCAGTTACCGCCTGAGCATACGCGGCAATTTATTGCGATCAACATTCGGTGTACGAAATGTAAAAGTTTACTGGAATGGTATTCCTTTTACCGATGCCAATGGTAATACTTATTTTAATGAACTTGCTTTAAGCAATATCGGTAAGATCGAAATTTTAAAAGGACCATCGGGCAGTATGTATGGTTCCGGTACAGGCGGTGTTGTGTTATTAAAAAGTGATCTGGTTTCAACAAAAGAAAAAAATATCACACTGCAGACAAACACCGGAAGCTATGGTTTGTTTGCTGTCAATGCATCGTATAACCAGTCTGATAAAAATTCAATAAGCACTTTATCATTTTCTCACCAGCAAGCTGATGGGTATCGCACGCATACAAACATGCGCAGGGATGCGGCCAATTTTGCAGGTACTTATTTCATCAGCACAAAACAAAATATCAGCGCCAATATTTTTTATGCAGATCTCTATTATCAAACTCCAGGTGCATTAACCCAGGCCGAGATGCTAAAAGATCCCCGCCAGGCAAGGCCTGCGGCAGGAGCATTTAAAAGTGCTGAAACTCAAAAAGCCGCCATATATCTTAAAACATGGTATGCCGGTTTTGCAAATGAATATCGTTTTAACAGTCGCTGGAATAATACAACTGCTGTATATTTTAATAATACAAATTTCAGGAATCCGGCTATCAGGAATTATGAAAGAAAAACCGAACAGGGAATTGGTGTACGTTCGGTAACAAAATACAAAAGAAAAATATTTACCGGGGTTTTCGGTGCAGAATATCAATATGGATTTACAAATACCAGTACTTATGGTAACAAGCTTGGCGAACAGGATACGTTGCAATACCATGATAAAATAGATTCACGCCAGTTCAATATTTTTTTGCAGACAGATATTAGTTTAAAGGAAGACCTTATCCTGAATGCAGGAATAAGTTATAATAATTTTCATTATGGATTTTTGCGGATGAATAAAATTCCGGCTATAAAAGAAAGAAGCAATTTTACGCCACAACTGGTACCACGTATCTCATTACTTAAAAAAATAGCCGACAGGATAAGTATTTATGCAGTGGTAAGTAAAGGCTATTCGCCACCGTCAATAGATGAAGTGCATGCAGGAGATGGTAATTTTAATAGGCTGTTGAATGCTGAAACAGTTGTGAATTATGAAGCAGGTATTAAAGGCGATATCATAAAAAATAAACTGTCTGCAGATATTTCATATTATATATCCGGTTTAAAAAATACCATCGTAAGCCGCAGGGATGCCAGTGGCGGTGACTATTTTGTAAATGCCGGTAAAACAAAGCAGCAGGGATTTGAAGCAGCAATAAATTACATTCCGGTAAACAACAACAATAAATTTATCAGGCGTGTAAATGTATGGGTCAATTATACAAATATCCACGCAAGGTTTGTAAACTATGAGCAAGGCACTTCAAAATATGACGGAAATAAACTTACAGGAACCTCACCAAATATTTTTGTATCCGGTATCGACCTCAACACGGCTATTGGTATCTATACAAATCTCACTTATAGTTATACAGACCAGGTTCCACTGAATGATGCCAATAGTTTTTATGCCAATGCCTGTAATTTATTTTTTTCTAAGCTGGGTTACAACGTGAATTTCAGCAAAACCATTGCTGCCGATATATTTATTGCTTACAACAAATCATTCAATACACCCTATAGCCTGGGCAATGACCTGAATGCTTCGGCAGGCAGGTATTACAATCCTTCTGCTCCACAAAACCTTTCCGGCGGAATAAAACTGAAATTTATTTTAAAGTAATTTTATGCTGATACTTCGTTCCTCAGTACAGGCTGCTGAGTAATCTTTTCCCGAAATAATCGAGACAGGCTGTACCGCTGCACGACAAAATATATTTCATTTTCAACCATCCTTCCATAAGTTTATCTTTGCACAAATTGAATTCATGAGTTTTGATGATATTTCAGTAAAAGAAATACTAACCATAACTTTTACGCTTTTTGCAGTAATAGATATGATCGGATCTATACCGGTACTGGCATCCCTGCGTATTAAAATGGGCGGTGAAATAAGATCTGTACAGGCCACACTTGCCTCAGGCGGGTTGATGATCTTGTTTTTATTGGTTGGACAGCAATTTTTAAATATCCTTGGGCTGGATGTACAATCCTTTGCCGTTGCCGGAAGTATTGTAATTTTTATTATCGGGCTGGAAATGGTATTAGGCCTGGAATTTTTTAAGGCCGACAGCAATCCGAAAAGTGGCAGTGTTGTTCCGATCGCTTTTCCACTTATAGCTGGCTCAGGCACGCTTACAACCATTATGAGTTTAAAAGCCAATTATCATGACGCCAATATTTTTATCGGTATCCTGATAAATTGTGTTGTCATTTTTTTGGTGTTGAAATCGTTGAAATGGATAGAAAGAATGTTGGGCCCCAATGGTATGGTTGTAATAAGAAAATTTTTCGGTGTAATATTGCTGGCCATTGCGGTGAAAATATTTGGAACGAACATCCAGG
>JANNBU010000213.1:0-10145 GCA_031385805.1 Ferruginibacter sp. | reverse complement strand
AATCATATTGCAGGCGAAATAAATTTTTGGTATAAAACAGTTGTTTCCTGTACAGTTCATATCCCAATAATAAATTTGTATTGGGGGGATAGAAATTATTCTCCTTTATATGAAAGAACGGTATCGCATAGCGGGGAAATTTAATAACGGCTTCTCCTCCTATCCGGTAACTATTATTATTGCGAAGCGAATCAGCAAATGAAACTTCAAATCCCGTATAAGCTTTTACTGTAAGCAATTCAGCACCACGAAAAACATTTCTGTTCTTCCAGTTAGCACTAACCTGTGCCCCCAATGAATTATTCTCTTTTGAAAATCCATCGATCTCACCCTGGAATGATTTCTTTTTAGCAGGAGTCAGATAATAATATACATTCATCCTGTGCAGGTCTCCTGTATCTTTAATGGCTGCAAAACGGTTCTTCACAAATTTAAAAGCGCCCAGGTTTATTAAACGGTTCAATGTTGAATTTTGTGAATGGCTGTTATAAATACTACCCGGCCTGTAAGTGATCGTTTGTGCAAAAAGCCGGTTATTAAATTTTTTTGCAGAATCTTTAATGGTCAATCCCTCATATTGAACAGCACCTGCCAGGCTAGTATCTAATTGTGAAGAAAGTAGTGAGTAGTTTGGAAAAACTATGATCTTATTGATCGTATAAGGATGTTTTGCCTGCTCGGGTATGGTTTTTTTTAAGTTTAAATAAAGAGCTACTCCCTTATTCCCAATCGTGCTGTCTGCATATGCCATCAGGTAATCAGGATTGAAATAATAATAGCCTTTTGTTTTAAGGTACAGATCAAGCTGGTCTCTTTCAGCGCTTATATCACTTAAGCGATATGGCTGTCCGACTTTTAAAATACCTCTTTTTTGTCTTTGCTCCAGTAGTTTCAAAAGATTAGAACTATCACTTACCCAGGTAATACTTTTAATATGATATTGGGGCTGAACCTGTGCGGTATAAATTGCTTTTGTAAAGTAGCCTGAGTTTACAGTATCGCCCTGTACCGTTGTGTGAAAGTAACCGGTATTTTCCATGAAAGCCTGCATATTCTCAGCAGTAACGACCGCATTTACCCTGCTGCTGAGCACAGGTGCTTCCCCAAGTTTTTTTCTTAGAAAAGGGCGTAACCCTTTTTCGCTTTTTGATTCCCCGATCACATACCACCACCATACTTTATATGGTTGTCCAAACAGGAATTTGTTTCGCCGTGGACTAACTGCCTGCTTCAAATGTTTTTTTAATTTCCTGTTTGTTTGTTTTACATCCGGATTTTTTTGAACAATAATAGTTGAACCTTTGTAAAGTTTTTCTGCTGCGGGCAAAAAACACCTTACACTGCAGGATGACACAGCAAATATTAAGAGCAACCCTATAAAATATATTCTCTTCATGTAACCTTTTTAATCTCTACTTTTTCTTTTTTCTCCTGAACAATTCATTGAACTTATCATAGTCCATCGTTACTACAAATCCCAAACCTGTTTCCACTACATAGCCATCCAGTACAACTTCAAATTGGTTTTTGCGATAAGCCCTTAATAAATATTTTCCATCTTTTGTAAGCTTATACGAAATAGTAACATCAGGTATAAAACTGCTATTTGTTTTTGATGCGGCATCCTGTCCCTGCACGCCAAAATTCTTACCAACACCTACGGTTAACCTGTCATCCAAAAATGTTTTACTTAACGCTACATTCAGGTCTGTTCGTTGTGCACTTCCACCGTTATTATAATCTCGGTAGCTGTTTAGGTTAAGGTCTATATCAACCCCTTTTAATAAATTCCCGGCTATTTCATTTAATGCAGATGATAAGAAACGGCTTACGCTTTGGCGGGCTATATCATTAAAATCGTTACCGTTGCCTTTAAAGAAATCATTGCTTTGTTCGCCAATGAACCGGCCTAACAACAACAAAGAAAAAACCTGTTTATTGGTTGAAGCTTCATCAGCTCTTATCTGCGCCAGTTTATTTTGGATCGTTGTTCTAAGCTCGCTATTAATGACTGAACTTTCTTCCACCAATTGTATATCAAATTTTATGGTAGGTTTACTAAGTACGCCCGTTAAATAAAGCATTACTTTAAATGGAACTTTTTGATTAAAAGAATTGGCAAGTACCGGGTCTACGCTTCCCACTTCATTACCCAACAGGTCTTTGGAAGATGTATATACTGTATAAGCAGCAGTGATATTTATCCGTGCCTGCATTGGTTCCCCGGCAAATATGATGTTACTGCCTTTTTCAAGCGTAAACTTGCGTTGCAGGAATTGATAATTGAAAAGATAGTGCCCATTGTCGAGGTCATAGTTTCCCGCAAGTATCAGGTTGCCGCCCGGATCAACTCCTGCATTTAGGTTGGCTTCTCCCTGTACTTTTATTTCATCTCCGGTTACCGGGTCTATAACAATGGTTAAAGACGCTTTCTTTTGCACTTCTATATTGAGGTTGTAATTAAGGAATTGGGCAAAATTTGGTTTGGCTTCTTTTTCTTCTTTAAACGCTATTACCGGTGGATTGATGTCGAAAGTATCGCGATCAATAAATCTTACAATTGTTTTCCCCTCATCCTTACCGTAACTTTTTTCCGGAACTACAATTGTTATGTTGCTGTTATCATTTACTTTGATATCACCTTCTATATCCGGAGAAACAGCATTGCCGGTAACCGAAATATTTACATCAACAGAAGCAAATCCATACAGCTCATTGTTGATGGCTTTTGGTGCATTTAATAAAATAAAATCATTTGCATTTATATCCAGGGCTATATCAAAACTTTCTGCCTGGTTTACAGAAACAGAACCATCAATTTTCATTTCATGATCCAGTGAATCAAGGATCATAAAATTGTTTAAGGTCACAGCAGGATAATCAAATACGATCTTTTGTTTGTTTATTTTAAATGCTGTTCCTAATTGGACAATGGCAAACTTCGTTGTATCAAAATTCAATGCTCCTTTCCACCTGGGGCCAGCAAATTTTCCATTTACAGTAAAATCGCCATACACGTTACCAGTAGCGTTCTTTATAGCGCCGCCAGTAAATTCCTGTAACGTTGCAATGTTTAATTTTTTAATATCCGCTGTTGCATCAAATTGCTGTACGTCGTTGTTTAAAAAGTAATTCCCTTTTGCAGTAATGTCATTTCCATTACCTGTTAATGCCAGGTTGGCTGTAATATTGTTTTCCGATTGTTTTTCTGCAAAGGCGGTTAAGTTTCCTACGGGCTGCTGCATTATTGCCAGGTCTGCAATGGTAAGGTTACCGGTAAATGCCGGTATTTTTTTATTAAGATCACTTACTTCCATTTTCGCATCCAGTATGCCAGATGCAAAAATGGTATCATGGTTAATAATTGAGCTAATGCTTTTAAGGTTAAAATTATCAATGGTAATATCAATGGGACTGTTTACAATTTCCTGCCTGCTGTTGATGAAAATTTTTGAAGTATCACTTGTTACAGAAAAATTATGAATGATCAATCCTTCCGGTGAATAGTTTATATAGTTATCAGCAGCAACATTCCATTTTTCATAATTAAGCAGTAAACTGTCTTTTAACCTGAATGAATAATGATCATTTTTTGCAAAAAAAGAAGCTTTCACCCCAAACCAGTCCTTTGCGCTGTCATCTTGTGTAATCGCATTTATTAAAATACTATCATTGGCTGCGCTGCCGTTTAATTTTGTTCCAAATAAAGTTGTGGATGTATAATTCAATGTATCAAAACTGATGTCATAATTTATCCGCTCATTTTTTGAAGCAAGATTGATATTGCCGTTCCTCAGCGTATTATTTTTATAATTGATGTAGGGAACAGAAGCGATAAGATTCAGGGCACTGTCTGCATTGGCTGATGCAAAGCTCCCTTTGAAATTTATATCGTCGTATGCCATCAACCCGGGAAGTACAGCAGTAAAAATTGGATGATATTTTATTAGTCCGTCAAATGCCAGTTGCTGATCAGGAATATTTTTACTTGCAACTGAATCCGAAATTTTATAATAATGATTTACATATTGAACAACGGCATCGGTAATTTTATCATAATCAAATGCCCCGTTTGCGTGCATGCTTGCAAAAGGAGCGTAAAAGTTTATGCTATCTTTCCCTGCAGCTGAGGTTGCTATCAATGAAAGGCTGTCAAGCGTATAAAAATCTTTTCCAACCTGCATTTTTACAGAATCCATTACTGTATTGATATCCAGGTTGCGTGGACGCAGATTGCTGGCTTGTATTTTTGCATTTAAGGAAAAATTAAACGTATCCTTATACAGGTTAAGTTTTTGAAGTTGTGCAGTATCTATATTTACAATGCCGTTGATAGCCGGGTATTCATCGCGTACATTTGACTTTATATCATATTGTAATTTCAGGCTGCTGTCATTAACCGATCCTTTACTATCAATAATTCCTGCATTAAAAATGGCATTGATCGCCGCGTTTTGGTAATTGTATTTATTATACTGCAGTTGTTTTACAGAAGCTGTAATATTTGACCGCATTGTCTTATAGTCTAAGCCGGTTCCCTTTGCAGTGAATGAACCTGTAATTTTTCCGAGTATGCTATCCCGTCTTACCAGTTTACCTATTTCATAATTGTTTGTTGTAACGAAGAGGTCGTATGTGGCAGTTTTCGGATCTTTTACATTCTTAATAAATCCTTTTACAGTAACAAGGCCGTAGCTTCCGTTTAATTTGAGATCAGCAACCAGGTTATTTGTATTTCCGGTCAATGTACCAGTAACATAATTCTTTTCAGGAAGGTTTATTTCGGGTGGTAAAGAACCGGGAGGAATAATCCCCATGATAAAACTTTTATCAAAGCTGCTCTTCCTGATCAAAAAATCATACTTCATTTTTGCCGGATCAGAAATATTTTTCAAAGCAAATTTTCCATTTATTGCCATCCCTTTCCCGCTTGTCTGGATATCGGAAACCAGGTTTTCTTTATTCCCGGTTATTCGCCCCGTAAGGTTGATGATATCGGGCAATTGTGACAACGACGCCTGGTCTTCCGGAGGTATAAATTTTAAAAGATCTGATTTTTTAAAACTGCTTTTATCGATATACAGGTCATAAGAAAATTTAGCTGCGTTTGTGAGATTGTATAAAGTTCCGTGAGCATTTAAACTTGTACCTGAAAAACCAATTAATTGTAAATAGGGTAAGTATACCTGCGCCAGGTTGCCACGCAGCTCAGTATTAAAATGAACCAGGTTGTTTGCAAATTGTTCAGGAGGGAAAGATCGCTTTAATGCCGGAACCAAAAAGTACAGGTCATTGAATGCAATGGTTGAATTTTTAAGCACTGCAGATAGTAAACTGTTACGTGGATTGGTAGTAATGTCTGTAAGGTTGTCATATTTGATTTCTATAAAATTCTGCAAAAGAGTTTGCGGCGTCTTTACATATAATTCCCTTGCAGAAAGTATAGAGTCCGTCATTAGAAAATTTACATGGATAGTATCCAATATAAAACCGCTGGTATCTTTAAATGTAAGTTGCTTTACCAGTGCTTCAGTGCTGTTCCCTGAATAAATGAATGATGAGATATTTGCTCCAAGATCTTTCACATTGAAATGTCCAAAATCCAGGCCTTCAGCCCTGGGAAGATTATTATCATCAAACCGGATATGATCATGATTAAGTGAAACCTTTTTGGCTTTTATCTGCCATGGCATGGGAGTAACATCCGTAACCATCTGTTTTGAATCCTTGCCTGCTGTTTTTATTGGATTGATAAATTGAACAAAAGTACTATCTAATAATAATTCATCAGCCGTTGCGATAGATTCAGATAAATTAAGCAATGCATTGCCCAGTCCGAGATGTGTTACTTTATTGGTATAATACATACCGGAGATCGTATTTTCAATAGTTACATGTGCATCCCTGATATTGAAATTAGCTGCGGTAATATTTAGTCCGTAGCCCGGTTCCCTGACCTTGTCATCAGGCACGGGAAGGTAAGGTTTTATAATTTTTTCTTTATACGTTCGCATAAAGAAATACACATCCGATGCAGCAAGATCATTTATTCCAAAATTTACCCTGTCGGGTTGAAACTTATTTAAATTAACATCAAGGTATTTTATACCTGTAAAAAAATCAGTTCCTCCATTTTTGTCTTTAAATCTTAGTGTAATATGATCAAGCAGTAACCTGTCTAAAGATATTTTTAATGGAGTAGTATCTTTAATAGAATTAGTGCCTGGTTTGCTTCCGGAAAAAGCATCTATTATAAACTGGTAGTTAAATAGGGAATCTTTTTCGGGCCTGTTAACATTCAGAAAAATATTTTTTAGATCAAATTTTTTAATAACAGTACTGCCCCATAGCAATTTGATCATATTGATATCAGCAGATATCCTTTCACCAAAAATCAATGTATCTTTTTTTTGATCTTCGATATAAACATTATTTATTTCTATCCACTTTGGCAAATTGTAATCGATCGACCCTATTACAATGTTGGTTTTTAATTTATCCCGCAGGTAAGATTGAACCTGGTTCTTTACCAAACGTTTTCCTGCCGGCAGGTTAATGAATAGAAATAATGTGCACAGCAATATAAACACAACTCCGAGTGTATATAATAATATTTTGCCCGCTTTTTTTATTATTCTTTTATAAGACATTTGATAAACCTGGTATGCTAATAATTTTATGGTTTTGGGCAGTCGTGAAGCTGTCTTTAATCCAAACAAAGTCAGCATTATATACAATGAAATTATTGTGCCTGTATAAGATCAGTACCAGTATTGATCAATATAATTTTTATTTAGCCGGGTTTGTAGAATAAATTCCCCGTTTTTCTGTCTTTTTATTGCTTTGGTTTCTAAAAGTATTTAGCCGGGTTTATTCCAGCAAACCCCGATTGTAACGAATAACCGGAAAAATTCCTTCCTTCTCAGTATAAGGAGCCGCAGTTCAATAGGTTTAAAACAGGGTTTAAGAAATATTTAAATTATTCTGGTACAGCATTTGAATTTTATTAATTGAAACCAACATTAAAAACACAGTTTATGCAATACACTTACCAGGATGAAAACCTTGATTTTTTGAAGGAAAAGATCAAAGACATAAAGATTGCGTTGTTTAAATCAGAGATCGATGCTGAATTACAATTACCCAACAATATTATTCAAACACTCAAAGTTGAAGATGATGGTACAATCTGGTTTTTTACATCATGCAATGGATACCATGCAGATAATATTGACAGGTCGTTTTATGGATACCTTAATTATTTTAAAAAAGGTACCGGCTGCCGCCTTCAACTTAGTGGAAGAGCAACCATAGTTAAAAATGATTTCGATGGTCTTTTGTCAATGAGTAATTATTCGAAGGGAACTTATGGAAGACTTGTTTTAGTAAAATTGAAAATAATGCAAGCCGAATATTTTGAAAACAACCCGCTTACAAATATTTCATGGACCGAAAAAATAAAAACTACTATCAATCATTTATTCCTGGTGCCAACACACAGGATTTTCAATTTCTCTTAATAACTCAACATATATAAAACGGATCTAAGAATCATTAGAAGAATCAAAGGCAATAAGCAATAAGCAATAAGCAAAAAAACCTCCCGGTTGGGAGGTTTTTTTATTCAGGCTTTCGCCTTAAATTTTTGAATCGCATTTTTTGAGAACTCACTCAGGATTAATTTTCCGCTGATGGCTGCCCGTTCTTTAAGCAACACATCCCAGTGCTCGGTTCCTTTCCAACATATTTTTTTAAGTTCGGCCATTGCTGCAGGATTTGAATGAGCAAGATTATGGGCAAGCCGCTGTATAGACTCATCCATATTCTCCACATTTTCATGTACCTCGGCAAACAATCCTTTTTTCTTGGCCCATTCACAATTACGCCACATACCGGCATCAATTGCCAATGCTGTGAAAGCCGCATTGCCGATCTTTCGTTCTACAACCGGACCAACAACAAAAGGGCCAATGCCAATTGCCAGTTCGCTTAGTTTTATATCGGCTTTAGTTGTAGCAATTGTATAATCGGCCGCAGATGCCAACCCAACGCCGCCGCCAACACACTTTCCCTGTACCCTTGCAATGATAAACTTAGGACAGGTACGCATAGCATTAATAACATTGGCAAAACCACTGAAGAATTTCAATCCTTCTGCTTCTGTTTTTATTTGTAACAATTCATCGAAAGAAGCACCTGCACAAAATGCTTTTTCGCCGGCACTTTTTAAAATGATCACTTTTGTTTCTGCATGTGTACCTGCAAAATGAATTTCCTGTCGCAGTTCATCCAATATCTTGCCGGGCAAAGAATTGCTTTGGGGATGAAAAAATTCAATGGTTGTAATGCCCTGGTGTGTTTCAGATTTTACAAAACCTTCGAGAATCTCCTTTATCATAAAATGTGTTTTTGGCCTCACCCCAACCCCTCTCTTTAGGAGAGGGGCTTAAACCCTATAAGGCAAGAATGTTATAATAATAATACGATAAATTTTCGGGAAGGTATCAGACTTAAATGCTTTTTTTCATTTCTACCATCGTAAGAATGGTTCCTACTCCTACCGCTTCATCCAGTTCATCGAAAATCTCAACATACCATTTCACAATTCCTTTTGGTATATCTGCACCCTGGACCATCGATACATTCGGATTTTTTTCTTTCAACTCCTGTGCAATTTTTTCCTTACAGGTAAACCTGATATAAATAGATGCACCTGGGTAAACGGGTTTGGTGAACCGAAGTTCGTCAATTCCGTAATTCAACAAAACTGGATTTTTTTCATAGCTATCAACAAATAAACCCGCAGCTGCACTCATGATAAAATAGCCATGGGCTACCTGTTGTTCAAACATGGTTCCGGCAAAATCAGTGGCCTTTAAATGGGCATAAAAATGATCTCCGCTTAGTGCAGCAAAACTGTCAATATCGGCCGATGTTATCAATCTTTTTGCTGTAACGATCTGATCGCCAATGATTAATTCTTCAAAATATTTTTTAAACGGGTGTGTGCCGGTATCATTTCCTTTTGCGTGGGGTTGAAAGGTATTGCTGATGGCTGTTATCATGGTAGGACTGCCTTGTATAGCAGTTCGCTGCAGGTAATGTTTTATTCCACGAAGACCGCCCATTTCCTCGCCGCCACCGGCACGGCCCGGACCACCATGTACCAATAAAGGCAATGGCGAGCCATGCCCGGTACTTTCTTTGGCACATTCATTATTTAAAACCAATATCCTGCCGTGATGCGATGCTGCGCCAATAACATATTGTTTTGCAAAAGAAGGATCGGCTGTAACAACAGAAGAACACAGGCTTCCTTTTCCTTTTTTGCTCAATATAATGGCTTCATCCATGTTTTTATATGGCATGATGGTACTCACCGGACCAAAAGCCTCAATGCTATGTGATTCTTCGGAAGCAAATGGTTTTTCATTCATCAATAATAGCGGGCTTAAAAAAGCGCCGGCTTCTGCATCAGCATCAATTACAGAAACGCTGTCCAATGAACCATAAATAATTTTAGAAGATGCCAGTAATTTTTGCACCTGGCTTTTTACTTCTTCCCTTTGTGTAAGTCCGGCCATAGAACCCATCCTCACTTTTTCATTCAAAGGATTGCCGATGGTTGTTTTATCCAATTCAGTTGCAATTGCTTTCCAAACATCTTCCATTTTATTTTCTGGAACAAATATGCGGCGGATGGCTGTACATTTTTGCCCCGCTTTTACAGTCATCTCTCTTTTTACTTCTTTGATAAAAATATCCCATTCGGGTTTTCCGGGCGCAACGTCTTCTCCCAATACAATACAGTTCAATGAATCAGCTTCCATATTAAATGGTACGCTTTCATTTAATATAGCGGGGTGAGATTTTAATTTTATTCCTGTTGAGGCAGATCCGGTAAACGTAACAACATCCTGCGATGAAACAAAGTCGAGCATATTACCAGCGCTTCCACATACAAGTTGCAATGCACCTTCCGGTAAAATTTTAGAAGCGATGATCTCTTTTACAACTGCCTCTGTAAGATATGAAGTAACCGTTGCAGGTTTTACAACTGCGGGCATGCCAGACAGTAAGTTAACAGCAATTTTCTCCAGCATTCCCCACACCGGAAAATTATATGCATTGATATGAACAGCCAC
>JANNBU010000198.1:0-15281 GCA_031385805.1 Ferruginibacter sp. | reverse complement strand
TTTGTTGAAGGAGCTACCGCCAAGGGGCACCCGAAGGCTGTGCTGGAGAAAATATGGAAAGACTGGGAAGCATTTGCGCAATATGCCTTCAATAAATCGCACTCTACCTGTTATGCTTTTGTAGCTTACCAAACTGCTTATTTAAAAGCGCACTATCCCAGCGAATATATGGCAGCCGTGTTGAACCATGCCGGCAGCATTGATAAGATCACTTTCTTTATGGAAGAATGCAAGCGCATGGGCTTAACCGTTCTTGGCCCCGATATCAATGAATCGAACAATGGTTTTGCCGTAAACAAAAATGGTGAGATACGTTTTGGGTTCAGCGGGCTCAAAGGTGTGGGTGAAACTGCCATTGATAATATTGTGGAAGAAAGAAATAAGCACGGTCATTTTAAAGATGTGTATGACCTGGTGAAACGTGTTAACCTGCGTTCGGTAAATAAAAAATCGCTTGAAAGCCTTGCCTATAGCGGTGCTTTTGATTGTTTCAAAGACATTCACCGGGCACAATACTTCTACCAGGCGCCGGGTGACAGTCCATCGATAGAAAAAATAATAAAATTCGGGGCCATATTCCAGTCGCAGGCAGTTAATGCAACCAATACCCTTTTTGGTGACCTGCAGATGCCCGAGATCGTTGCGCCAAAACTTCCAATCTGCCCGCCCTGGCAATTGGTGGAACAATTAGATTTTGAAAAAGAAGTTACCGGCATGTACATGAGCGGCCACCCGCTCGACAATTTCAAATTTGAATTAAAGCATTATAACATCACTCCCCTGTTTGACTTCAATGAAATAAAAAATGCTATTGCTGTTACACCAACATCCAAACAGTTCCGCCTGGCGGGATTGGTCATTGAAGCCCAGCACAGGCTTACCAAAACAGGAAAAAATTTCGGAGTGCTGCATGTGGAGGATTTTAGCGGCAAATCGGAATTCATGCTTTGGAGCGAAGACTATGTGAAGTATAAGGATTACCTCGAAAAAGGAATGATCGTAATGATCGAGGGTTCATTCAGGCAACGGTACAACAGTGATCAGTATGAATTTAAGCTTGCAAAATTGCATTTATTAGAAACCGTAAAATCATCTCTTACAAAAGAAGTGATCATAGATATTCCGCCACAGTTCATAGATGAAGATTTTGTAACATTTATTGATAAGAATGTAAAAGCACATCCAGGCCGCACTGCGATCAAATTCAATATCAGTGATACCGTTCAAAAGTATAAGATCAGTATGCGTTCGCTGGAAAAAGGGTTTACGATGAATGATGAAATGGCGCTATTTTTAAACAGCAACCAGAATATTGATGTGAGTGTACTGACGGTTTAAGGCGATATTAATACGTCATTGCGAGGTATGTCCGTCATTGCGAGGCACGAAGCAATCTACCAGGTAAGTAAAAAGTGCTTTGCTTCGTACCTCGCAATGACGTTCTAAGGCAGGAAAACCTGACGATTTGCTCTATTAACAATAACTTATACACTGTGGATATGTCAATTCTGCCAGATTGCATGAATGGCTGTAAATTTGCAGGCTACACGATAGTAAAAAACAAATTAAAATAAATTTTATGGCACAGGAATTCACAGACGCAAACTTTAAAGCAACGGTATTAGATTCTGATAAATTATCGGTAATAGATTTTTGGGCAGAATGGTGCGGTCCATGCAGGGCAATAGGACCGGTTATTGAAGAATTGGCAAAAGAATATGATGGTAAGGTTAATGTAGGTAAGGTAAACGTAGATGTTAACCCACAGGTTTCCATGAACTATGGCATTACCAGCATACCAGCTATCCTTTTTGTAAAAAATGGTGAAGTGGTTGATAAATTGGTTGGTGCACAGCCGAAAGCTAATTTTGTGAAGAAAATTGAAGCGCATAAATAACATATTAAACAATTGAAATAAAAATCCCGGCTGATAAATCACCCGGGATTTTCTTATTGCTTTAATATCAATGCAGTATTACAAAATTATTACCTGTATGCACATTTAAGCTTACTCCCAGTTTTACTATCAGACTTCTGATAGTAACGTTTGAATTTACGATTACTGTCCCAAAAGGAAGAATAACGTCTGTATAAGCATCTGGCAAGGTATAGCATCCCCAGTTGTTCGGATTTTCCCATGCAGTACTTGCAGCACCGGTCCAGATTGCTTCAAATTTCAATGAAAATTCATCACTATAAGTATTGCCATTAACAACACACCTGTATTTATACCCATACCAGGAAGTCAGTGGTGCGTTAATTTTCAATAATGCCGTTGTAGTAGCTTCATACGTCGCATCATTTGAAAGATTAACATACGCAGTTCCATTAAATTTCTGCCATTGATATGTGGTGCCGCTTATATTTGAACTGAGATACATGTAGGCACCTGATGCAGCGCAAAATACAACATCGACAGCTTCATTTACCCTGTTCCGATAGAAAGAAAGCTTATTATAAGCAACATCGGGCACCGCAATATCCGGCTTACCATCATTATCAAAATCTGAAGAACACAAAAAGATAACCCTGTTTGAACCATATTCTATAGCCGAATTAAAATTAACAGTACCTGGATTACTAATATTTTTATGTAAATGAAATTTATAAAAGTTTGAATTACCTGTAAAAATATCAGGCAGATTATCCCCTGAAAAATTATTGATCTCTCCTGATGAAACTGATTCGGTGCCGATTGATATATAATCCTGCCTGGCTGCAAAAGAAATATTTCCAATTGTGCTGGTATTTTTAAAAACAGAAAAAGCTGTGGTGCCGGTTACATATGAAACGATCACATCCTGCTTGCCATTATTATCAATATCTGAGACCATAACTCTTGAAACATTTCCAGTACCGGTAAGATCAATCCTTGGACTAAAAGAAATATCCTGTGCACCAGATACATTTCTATATACTGAAAAGGTACTTGAATTACCTCCGGCAACTACGTCCGGTTTGCCATCGCCATCGAGGTCACCGGTAGCAACTGATCGTATGTTTCCGGGTGCAGTAAATTCTGCTATTGGTGCGAACCTGATTATTGAACCTACACTTACATTTCTTAATATGCCCAATTTACTTGGACCATAAATAGCGATCAACATTTCAGGTTTGCCATCCCCGTTAAGATCCCGAACACTGAGTTCTTCAGGCTCAAATATGGTCATTGGATATACAGGTGGATCAAATGTTATATTTCCGTTGTTGCTTGTATTTCTTAAAATATTCAGATTGTGATCAGAGCCAACAAAAGAAAGGTCTGGCTTTCCATCATTATCAATATCGGCAATTGAACAAAAGGCTGCATTATCGGCATAAGCGATATTTATCCTGGGGCCAAAAGAAATATTTCCTGCAGTACTTGAATTTTTATAAATGAAAATTGAATCATAGCTGTTGTAAAGAGCAGATACAACAACATCATTCTTCCCATCTCCATCAAGATCACCCGCATTTAAATATATAGGAGACATATTCTGGCTGGTACTGGTTAAAGTCGAAATATCCAGTACCTTAAAAAAAGAATTGCTGGTTATAGTGCCGTTTCCCGGAAAAGTAATATTGAATGCTGTAGTAGAGAATGCACCCAGGTGGTTTGACAGGCTAATCACCATAATAGGATCGTATGATGCTCCTGCAGGCACTTCACAGGTTATTTGGTTAACAGTTGCTGAAAGGACTTTTGCTTTCATTTTTCCAAAATAAACAGTATTGCCTGTTGTGGAAGGATTAAATTGGCTACCCGTTATCGTTACTACTGTTCCAATAGGGCCTGATGCCGGCGTGAAGGATGTAATTACAGGTGCCGGTAATAGATTAAAAGTAAAACCATTTAAAGAACCTGTTCCACTGCCGGTTGTTACCGCTACTGCCCCTGAAGAACCTCCTGCTACAATTGCAGTGATAGATGAATTGGAATTAACAATAAAAGAAAGTGCAGGTATATTTCCAAAAGTTACATTCGTGGCTCCGGTAAAACCAATGCCCGATATATTAATGGCAGTATTCTCATAAGCAGATACCGGAAGAAACGATGTAATTATCGGCTCCTGTACATACGGATTGTAATCCTGGTATAAAGTCAGGCTATCCCTGTCCACCCCATTATTTACAACTAATTTTATGGTATCCCTTTCTGCAAAAATATCATGAGCGAAGGAAGTATTATAGTCAGCACTTATGAAAATGCCATTCTTATACCACGAATGCAGGTAATAGGTTTTTGAACCGCTCAACAGATTAACATTACCTGTTGGGGTAAGGTTGGTTGTATCAATATTAAATATAGCTTTAGGAATTGTTGGACTTCCCCCTGTTGTGGTGATCATCAAATATTCACCTCTTCCACCAACCCACCCTGTTTGATTATTTAAAAAGAATAATCGATCCATTCCATAAGATGCGTATTGATAGGCCGAGTTTCTTTTACACAACTCCCATGTTTTTCCATAATCAGTCGTTTTTAAAACATTATAGAGTTCCGTAGCTGCTGCAAAACCAGTACTGTCATTTGTAAAATATAAGTCTGAGGCATACAACGAGGAGAGGACCGTGTCATTCATTCTTGTCCAGGAAGATCCTGAATTTACCGTCCTGTAAACTGCACCGTTATCATCCCTTGAAATATACCCGCTTGTTTGCGATGAAAAAGAAATATTATTATAATTCAGTCCCGGGTTATCCGGTAAAGCTGTTGAAATTTCAAACCAGGCTCCGCCAGATCGATTATATACATGATCTCCGGCTACTGCATATGCGTTGGCATTTGAAACAACAGATAATTTCGCCAAATTACTCACCCGATTAGCGGCCACCGTTAGTTTTATCGTCCAGGTTTGTCCCCTGTCAATTGTTTCAATAATATATTTTTGATTAATGGCAACCCCGTTGGTATTTGTAAGGAATTTCATATCAAAAATGCTGTTACCAATATCCGGGTTTAATGCAAAAGGCTGATGAAAAACCAGTTTCCAGTTTACCCCCTGGTTAGCAGAAAACAAAATAGCCGGACCTGCACCATAATCGCCATAAAAAAGCAGGGAGTCTGTACTAAAGGCATATACACCCCTGGGTGAAAAACCAAACGTAAGATTCACATTCGAAAATCCATTAAAATTGGTATTGGCAATACTCACTCCTTTTTTCAAAAAAGTTTGGCCGCTATCTGATGTAAAACCAAGCGAATCCCCAAAAGCAACAAAGCCTGTGGATGGAGTTAAAAAATGCATCCCATAAATATGGCTTGTAAGGTTTATATCCCCGATATGTTTTTCCCGGAATAAAGCACCCGAACCCGGAAGCATGACGGTGACAACATTTGAGGTCATTGAAGAACCACCGTTTGAGCAGGTCATGATGCACCGGTAATCCCTTGCAACTGTTTGGGAGGTACTGTAATTTTGTGTATTTGCACCTGGTATATTCTGGAAATTATTTGTTCCCTGCAAAGAAGATTGCCATTGGAACTGTATACCGGTATAGAAAGAATAATTGCCCGATAAAGTCAGGGGAAATACACTGCCGGGTGCAGCGATCTGCACTGAAGAGGCAGTACCGGCAAAAGGAACACCCGCACAAGCAGATGGTACCAATTGTTTTATTACAACACTATCCATACGTACCCCGGAACCATTGAACATGAAATTATAACAATTAAAAGCGATATAGTATGTGCCATTTGAAGAAACAGAAATCGTATCAATACCTTGTACAAATGAACCGTTACTTAAATAATTGTAATCATGGATCACGGTAGTTTGTGCGGCTATTGATGCTATATTCCCAATGGTAACTTTCATTTTGTTACCTGCCTGGCTGTAACTTGCCTGGTAGAAATAAGATACACTGTAAAAGGTATTTGCAGATAGATTTAATGCCGGTGTAAATGCCCAGGCATTTGAATTGGAATTATCTCCTACAGCATTAACACACTCCATACATTTTGTTCCATTAACTGCATAAACGGAATTCTGGGTCCATGGCCTGCCACCTATATTGGCCAGTGTCCATCCGGATGGAGGGAAACTTCCTTCAAAGCTTTCACTCAGGAGTGTTTGAGATCTTCCTTCAACAAAAAATGAAATGAAATACAAAAACATTATGCCTTTGATAAAACAGTGTTTCATACGGGTTTAATTTAAAAATAACAACTTCATTTAGACAACTAATGTTGTACACTTTCTATAGCTTTTGGATCGTGTTTGTGTTTAAAGAAGATGAAGAACAGCACAGCAACTACCAGCACATACGCCGAAAACGCCTGCCATATACCATGCCAGTTGCGGTTGCCATCTGTTGATGTAAAATATTGCTGAATAAGCCATCCGCTTATTAAAGCGCCCAGTACCGCACCTATTCCATTGGTCACCATCATAAAAAGCCCCTGTGCGCTGGAACGTATGCTTGAATCAGTTGTAGTTTCAATGAACAAGGAGCCTGAAATATTGAAAAAATCAAAAGCCATACCGTACACGATGCAGGAAAGTATGATCATCCACAAACCACTGGCAGGATCACCATAAGCAAAAAGCCCAAAACGTAGAACCCAGGCCAGCATTGATATCAGCATTACATTCTTGATCCCGAAACGTTTTAAGAAGAATGGAATAGCCAGTATGAACAATGTTTCAGATATCTGTGATATCGACATGATCAATGTTGATCTTTTTACAACGATCGAATCGGCATAGGCAGGATTTTTTGCAAACTCAGACAAAAACACATCACCATACATATTGGTCAATTGCAATGCTGCTCCCAGGAACATGGAAAAAAGAAAGAATAAGGTCATTTTTGAAGTTCCAAACAAGGCAAAAGCCTTTAGACCTAATTTTTCCACCCAGGTGGCATTTTCGGCAATCAGTTTCGGCGGCGCACATTTGGGAAGTGTGAAAGAATAAATACCCAGCACGATGGCCGCTGCGGCAGATATGTAAAACATATTGCCCGATGCCTTATTGCCGGTAAGATTCGTAAACCACATGGCCACAATAAAACCAATGGTGCCCCAAACCCTGATAGGCGGAAACACTTTAACAACATCATAGTTGCTGTTCTTTAAAATACTATATGAAATTGAATTGGAAAGTGAAATGGTTGGCATATAGCAAAGCATGGCGCCAAATATTACCCACCAAAATGTTCCCGGGTCCTGAACAGAAGGAATATAAGCTAAGAACAAAGCGCCAATGATATGCAGGATGCCATACAATTTCTCAGCGTTTATCCACCTGTCGGCTATAATACCTGTAATGGCAGGCATTATTAAAGAGGCAAATCCCAGGGTTGAAAAAATAGCCCCGAATTCTGCCCCACTCCATTGCTTTGTTCCAAACCAGTAATTACCAACTGTGATCAACCATGCACCCCAAACAAAGAACTGCAAAAAACTCATCAGCGTAAGGCGAAATTTGATACTCATATAGCTTTGTTTTAGTAGAAATTAAAGTGAGGCTGTTCCATCAGTAATATACGGAAAACAGGCAGCCGGGTTTTGATAACGGAAGATAGCATTTATACAGAAAAGTAAACTGGATGGCGGGATATTTTTTATAATAGCTGAAACCCACTAAGAGATGACATCTTTTTTTATAACGATACTCAATAGAATTCGTAAAGATGTCATCTCTTAGTGGAAAAACTTTGCAGTTAAACCGGCTAACCTTAATAACTTTGCAAAAAATATGAACATGTCTTCCTCTATAGATATTTGTATAGCGTCCACACCCGACAGATCATTACAATCAATAGCAAAGAAAGTAAAAGCAGGAGAACGCATTACCGATGCAGAATGCCTGGTACTTTTTGAAAAAGCAAGCCTCGCATTTACTGGTGCACTGGCAAACCATATCCGTGAAAAACTTCACGGAAACAAAACATATTTCAACCGCAACTTTCATATTGAACCCACCAATGTTTGTGTATTTAGTTGTAAGTTCTGCTCCTACTCACGTTTATATGCACACAAAGAAGAAGGATGGGAACTCAGTATTGATCAAATGCTGGATATCGTAAAAAGTTACGATGGCAAACCCATTACCGAAGTACATATTGTAGGAGGCGTGCATCCCAAAATGAATATGGATTATTTCATTGAACTCATTCAAAAGATACATGCGCACAGGCCCGATCTTCATGTAAAAGGTTTTACTGCCGTAGAACTGGATTATATGTTCAGGAAAGCAAAACTTAGCATTGAAGAAGGAATGCAAAAACTGAAAGATGCAGGCTTGCAGTCGTTACCCGGTGGTGGTGCAGAGATCTTTCATCCTGAAATAAGGGAACATATCTGTGCAGATAAAGTTACCGGTGACGGCTGGCTGCACATTCATGAAACAGCGCATAAGCTCGGCATGCACAGCAATGCTACGATGCTCTACGGCCATATAGAAAAATATGAACACCGCATAGACCACATGAGCAGGCTCCGCACTTTGCAGGATAAAACAAAAG
Organism: Ferruginibacter sp.; assembly: GCA_031385805.1. Classification (GTDB taxonomy): domain Bacteria; phylum Bacteroidota; class Bacteroidia; order Chitinophagales; family Chitinophagaceae; genus Ferruginibacter. The sequence continues at coordinate 6,827 of JANNBU010000198.1, read as the reverse complement.
GTTTCAATACTTTCATCCCATTAAAATTCCGCAATGCAAATAATGATATGAGCCATATCGCCGAATCAACTATTGTGGAAGATATGCGCCTCTATGCCATTGCACGTATCTACTTAGATAATTTCCCACACATAAAAGCGTACTGGCCCATGCTTGGCAGGCAAAATGCACAGCTATCATTATCCTTCGGTGTAAATGATATTGATGGCACCATTGATGATTCTACAAAAATATATTCCATGGCCGGCAGTGAAGAACAAACACCTGCTATGTCTACAGAAGAATTGGTTACTTTAATAAAACAAGTGAAAAGACAACCTGTTGAAAGGGATACGCTGTATAATGAGATTAAGGATTATACGAATGAGACTGTGTTTGCTGATGCTGTGAATTTGAACTGAATTTTCTTTAGTGAAATTATTGAACAAAGCGAAGAATATCGAACAAGGAACAAGCCTGCCTGACTGCATCATGGAGACAGGGAATATCGAACAAGGAAGTTGAATACAGAATCTGAGTCGAGAACTGGTATTTCACTTCTTCATTCTATCTATGCTAAAATTTCGAACAAAGGAGGATAATATTGAACAAGGAACAGGGAATTTCCAACAAGGGAGTTTAATACAGAACATAGAACGAGACCTGGCGTTCACTTCATCATTCAGCATTCCTTGTTCCTGTTCGATATTCAAATGTTCCTTGTTCGATATTCGAAAGGGGTGTAAAAACAACAAACCCCGGAAACTATCCGGGGTTTATTGCTTCTATTGAGATAATTATTAGAAATTCCTAACTGTCATTTCCACTCTCCTGTTCTTAGCACGTCCTGCAGCTGTTTTGTTATCAGCAACTGGCTTTGATTCACCATAACCGGTTGAACTTGTATTAGCATCTGCAACACCCTTGCTTACCAGGTATTCTTTTACAGCTTTTGCACGGTTGTCGGATAATGTCATATTCTTGGCATCATCTCCCTGAGCATCCGTATGGCCATCAATCTGTATTTTTAACAGGTCATCAGCTTTCATAATAGCTACTACTTCATCCAATGATTTGAAAGATTTAGGTAATAATTTGAAGCTTCCTGTTGCAAAGAATACATTCTTGGCCGCCAGGTTTATTTTTTCAATAACTTCTTTGGTTATTTCAGGACATCCCTGGTTGCTTGCCGGACCTGCACGGTTTGGACATTTGTCTTCTTCGTCATTTACTCCGTCATTATCTGCATCAGGAATAGGACAACCCTGGTAACGTGCCAAACCTTTTACAGTAGGGCATTTATCCTGCTCGTCGTTGATACCATCACCGTCTGTATCAGGAACCGGGCAACCTTTGTATTTAGCAACACCTGCTTTATCAGGACAAGCATCATCGCCATCAGCAATACCATCGCCATCTTTATCAGGACAGCCTTGTAAAGCAGCGATACCTTTTGTATCCGGGCATTTATCATCAACATCATTGATGCCATCGCCATCACGATCCAACACTACCGGTGGTGGCGGTGGTGGAACTACTTTTGGTTTTTCAGGAGCAAAGTTCTGAGCAAAACCAATTGAATATAATAAGTTGTCTTTTAATTTATCTTTTGTCAAGGTCCAGCGATATTGAGCCTGGATCATTAAATAAGTAACGCTGTTGAAGTTAAACTGAAGACCAACACCTGTAGGTACATAAGCACCCCACTCGCCGGTGTAGTATCCACCACCTATACCAACAGATAAGAATGGATTAAAAAAGTGATTATCTTTCAATGCTTTAACATTCAAAGAAGGTTCCAGTTCCAATCCTATCTCTGTTTTTGTTGTTGCCAGGTTCCTGTCATCTGAAGAATAGTCGTGAATCAGGGTATTGATTTTTGTAGAGAAGTCAATTCTAGATGTTAACCCTTTCCAATAAGAAAGAGAGAACCCATAATCCAGATCGCTGGTTTTGGTAGCACTTCTGTCAGATGTGGTATTTTTCCAGGTACGAGGAGTTTTGAAATCAACTGCATCAAAGTGAATTCCAAATAATGTCGCCTTCTTTGTAGAAGTTGATTTGTCCGTCATTTGTGCAAATAGGCCCGAAGCCATTAACACCAAAGAAAATAACAACACAAGTTTTTGTTTCATAAACGCTAATTTTAATTTAATAATTATCTCATTTTAATTGTTCAGAGAATATTTGATGGTATTAATTTTAGCAAATGTAAGGTCTAAATCTATACCAATCAAGCATATTTTAACAAAAATATAGTTTTATTTTTATAGTTGGATGAAATATAAATATTATATAGTTTAATAAATCTGAGGCACTTACATTTTTTTCCCATATAGCTATCCCAATAAATTATGCCCTATATTTGCAGCCCAAATCCCGTTTTTAACCGGGTGAAAGGTCCGGTAGCTCAGTTGGATAGAGCATCAGCCTTCTAAGCTGGTGGTCATTGGTTCGAATCCAATCCGGATCACAGCAACGGGTAAGCCACAAAAACTTATCCGTTTTTTTATTTCTTTAATAGTTTTTATAAAAAGGGTAAGTTGCATTTAATATTTTTATAAACCCATCCCCGCTTATGGATGTTCAGATTCATCCCAGCTGGAAATCAGTTTTGAAAGATGAATTCAGCAAAACTTATTTTCAACAGATCGTCACTTTCTTAAAAACAGAAAAGGCGTTGGGTAAGGTTATTTACCCGCCCGGCCCCCTCATATTCAATGCATTCAATCAAACTCCCTTTGATAAAGTACGGGTGGTTATCCTGGGGCAGGACCCTTATCATGGTGAAGGCCAGGCACATGGCCTCAGTTTTTCAGTTCCCACAGGTAAAAAACCGCCTCCTTCATTGGTCAATATTTTTAAAGAGATACAAACCGATATCGGCGTACAAATGCCCATGCAATATGGCAACCTTACAAAATGGGCGGAACAGGGCGTATTGTTATTAAATGCAGCCTTAACAGTAAGGGCAGGTGAACCCTTCAGCCATGCAAAATATGGCTGGGCAGATTTTACAGATGCCGTTATTCAAAAAATATCTGATGAAAAAATGGGGACCATATTTTTATTATGGGGAAAATTTGCGCAACAAAAACAGGCGTTGATAGATGAATCAAAACATTATGTACTAAAAGCAGCACACCCCTCTCCTTTTTCTGCAGACAATGGTTTTTTCGGATGTAAGCATTTTTCTAAAACAAATACATTGTTAACGCAAAATGGTCAGCAGCCGATAGATTGGAAATTACTTACACCTTAATGTAGTTTGAGGTTTGAAGTTCGAAGTTTGAAGTTAAGCACGAGCTGTGCGACCAACCTCAAACCCCGAACTTCGAACCTCAAACCTCAAACTTCAAACTTCAAACAGTTTTTAAAATGACTATCATTAAAAATATTTTTGCCAGGATATGGGCGTTTTGGGGCCTTATCTCATTTATAATAACTTTTCTGGTCATCTTCCTGCCTTCCATGGCATCTCATTTAATAGCCGAACCCCGGGGTCAATATTTTTTTATTAAAGTTTCAAAATGCTGGATGAACTGCTGGCTTTTTTTGGTTGGGTGCCCGGTGAAAGTTACAGGCAAAGAACATTTTGCTACCGGTACTGCATACGTGGTTGTTTTCAATCACAATGCATTATTGGATGTTCCTTTATCTGCTCCTTATATACCTGGCCCAAACAAAACAATTGCCAAAGCATCCTTTGCACGGATACCGTTGTTTGGCTGGTTTTACAGTAAGGGTTCTGTTCTGGTTGACAGAAAAAATGAACGCAGCCGCGTTAAAAGTTTTGAAGCAATGAAAAAAGTTTTAGCTGCCGGTATGCACATGTGTATATACCCTGAAGGAACCAGGAACAGGACCGATGAACCCATCAAACAATTTTATGATGGTGCTTTCAGGTTAGCTGTTGCCGCAAAAAAAGATATCATGCCCTGCATAATAACAGGTACCAAAAAAGCCATGCCGATCAACAAAGCATTTTATCTTTTACCTACCCGTTTAAAAATGCATTTCCTTCCACCGATCTCTTCAGAAAATATTTCGGTTAAAGAATTAAAAGATAAAGTTTTTGATGCGATGAGGGAATATTATGTGGAAGCTGTTTGAGGAAAATACAAGTTCATAGTTCTTAGTTTATAGTTTATCAAATATCAGAACCATTTCCTGTTCGCAGAGACTCTTAACTATGAACTATAAACTATGAACTTCTTAAACTTTTTAAAGATCATAAAAATACCTCGTCCTGTTTATCTTCAGATCCCTCAATAATCCAGATTTTGGACTGATATTGATCGTAAAGAATTTATATGTACCAACCGGTGAAATATTAATTGACATTTGCCAGCAATGCATTTCCCTCGACAGATACATACTGATCGTACCCAATTCCTTTGTAGTGATATTATAAAAACCGGTTAACCCGATCTTCCACCTGGGGGTGAGGTTTACAGAACCATTCCAGTTTATATCCTGGTAAAACTTTGTTTCAAAGCCACTGTAATCTGCTTTACGCTGGCGGTTAAATCTCAGTGAATAGGAAAAGCTGATATCCCAGGGTATAGAAAAATCTGCAAACTCGCCGGGATTATTCCTTATATAGGCAGCTTCCTGTTGCGATTCATCCAAAGGAAGGCCGCTGGCGTTCAACACTTGTTGCGGGGTATTATTAAGTGAATTATTGTTGCTGTTTTTGGTTTTCTTACTCTTATCCCCTCCCCTGAAAGAACTTTGCAATGATACACCGCCGCCTGTAAGGGTACCCAATGTTAATACCCGCTTCGACCATACTAATTTATCTATTCGCTCACCGGCAGTATCGGTGAGGTATGGATCAAACAATGCATTGGCGGTTATATTTATTTTATCAAACAGGTTACTCCTTGCCGACATGCTGATCGTACTCAATTTGAATGACTTTGCCATGAAATTATAACTGCCGTTAATACTAAGCCCATCCAGCAGGCTTACCTTTTTTACAGCTCCTTCCGTTGTATCTTTTTTATTACGCACTTTCATCTGGATATTATTGTCTATCCCAAAATTCAACCCGCCAAATTTACCTTCAGAAAATGGCCCGTAAACACTGCCTTCATAAACAGAAAACCTGGCAAACCTTTTAGATGTGTCTATCTGTGTATCATAATAAGTGTTACCCGTAAAATCGGGTTTATAGTTTGCAGAAACGGATGGTCTTATTTCATGACGTATGGCCTGCACTTTACTTCTTTTCCTAAATGTGTACAAACCGAATATACGGGTAGATACACCCAATCCGAAACTCATATCCCTGGCTGTATAAAATCCTTTTTTAATGCTGGTATCTACTTTCTTATTAACATCATTCCAACTGCGGGTAAATTTTTGCTGGTACCATTTTTCCTGGTAAGTAACTGTTGGGGATACCTGTAATGCACCCACCTGTGGCAATGATAAACTCAGGGGTATATTGTGGCTGGCGCCCCATTGAAATTTATCAAAAAGCTGTCGGCCGATATTCCCTGCTGTATCATAAAAAGAAGAAAGACCCCTCGCATTTGTATTGAGCGCTAACCCGATATTCTCATACCATTTCAGGTCGCCAACGGCTTCTTTTCGCCTGAAAGGATACTGTGTATTCACATTGAAGGCAATATCAGGTAAGTTAATATTGATCAGTTTCTGTGTGGTATTCTGGTTATGATTGGCGCTTACCGATACATTAAACGGTTTGTCTTTCCACACTTTGGAATAGGTGATGGAAGAACTCATCTGGTTTGTAAAATTCCTTGTGGGACTGTTGGGTACCTGGGAATTGAATTTACTGCTTCCCGCATTTACATTGGCGCTAAAATTTACTCCCGGCCTTGCTTTGGTATCGGCAGTATGTGTCCACCTTACATTCATTGTACGGGAAGACGTATAATCAGGGTCTCCTTTGAAATTGGTTTTAAAATGCTGCAGGTCTAAGGAAAAATTTCCCTGGTACCGGTATTTTTTAAAGTAACGGGGATTGATATTCGCTGTCCAGCCACCATAAGAATAAATGGTTCCGCGTAATATCGCATCCCATGTCTGGTTTAATATTTTATAATATCCCAATCCTTCGAGCGCAAGTCCCATTTGATCATTTGCAGTAAAGGATGGCGCCAGTATGCCCGAATGCCTGCCCTGGTTCAAAGGATAAATTCCAAAAGGAAGGTAAACAGGAATGGGTACTCCTTCAAACTCGGGATGCACCGGACCTGAATAACCCATCTTTTTGTTGATGAATTTTATTTTATTACTTACAAATGCAAAATGCGGTGTATCTAAATTGCAGGTGGTGAATCTTGCACGGGATGCATAAAAGACATTTGCGTCTATCTTCTTTATCTTTTCACCGTAAACAAACATTTCACCCTGCTGTGTGTAAGTTCCTTTTGTAAGCCCCTTACCCGTCTTCATATTAAAGCTGATGCTGTCACTCTTCGTTTTAAAATCGCCCTGGTTAAATGTAGGATATGCAACTACATTTCCTGTACTGTCTTTTTTTAGAAATGCTTTGATGAGATTGGTTGACTGGTCATACTCGATAAAAGGAGCATTCAGTTCATTGTCTATGTATTTTACGGTTGAGGCTTTGCCATACAATAATAATTTTTTGCCCGGCACATCAAAGATCATGGAATCATCCGCATGATAGGTTACGGGGCCGTCTAAAGAATCTTTCGAAGCTTTAAAATGGATCGTGTCTGTAACGGGTTTTATGGTAGTATCGGCATAATTTTTTTCGGATGAAATTATATTCTTATTGGTGCCGGTATTTTCCTTTGCACGCAAACGATTTTGTGCAGGTTTCTTTTTAGGAGGGATCGTATCTCTCG
>JANNBU010000194.1:0-1552 GCA_031385805.1 Ferruginibacter sp. | reverse complement strand
GGAGAGATCAATACGGCTTCAAATCTTGGTAGTACAACATTTGGATTGTATAAGCAAAAAATTGGAAATGACCTGCAATTTAAATCTCTAACAACCCCTACAGACGGGGGAATCGAATTGGTTTCAAATGCAAATGATATTCAAATAAAGAACAGCGCTTTTGCTGCCTACGGTAAAGCAGAAGCAACAACCGGGGATGCAACAGCAGATGTGATCATAAAAACGATCAGTCCGGCAAATAATTCGGCAGGAACATTTGAAGTTGATATGGCCGCTGTATCAGGTAGTTTGGGAACGATTACCGGTAAAAAATATGTCAGGTATAAAAAATCCGGTGCTACCATTACTTTGATCTCGCTTACAGATGTTGCAAATTCAGTTGCAGATGGTGATATATCAACTGCGGACTGGACAATTACTGCAGGTTCTGGTAGCCTGCAGATCAAAGTTACAGGTGCCGCTGCAACCATAAAGTGGAGAGCGGTATATAAATTAAACCAGGTTACTGTTGGGCCTTAGATCATTGAAAATTGAATATTGAATATTGTTTATTGAATATTAAAAACTCAAAACAAATGTTCAATGTTCAACAAACAATGATCAATGAAAGCAGCCGTTCACTTAAAATTTAAGTACCTGCCAGCTATCAGGAAGGTATTCATCTTAAGCATTTCTCCCAAAATGAAATAACTTGCTATCCATTTTAATAAAAATGGATGGAAAAGAAACGGCTTAAAAATTTGAAAAGGATCCTGCTTGCATTCCTCATCAGCTGGCTGATCTTTGCACAATCATGTATGCGGTTCAGGATGAGCGATCGTAAAGCAAAACTGGAATTCCGGGAAAAAGGGATACCTGTGAATTTTGTTACACTCGAAGTGGATGATGCAACACTCCACTATGTCAAAACAGGATCAGATAGCCTGTCATCCCTTTTCTTCGTACATGGCTCACCGGGAAGTTGGGATGCATTTAAACAATATATGATGGATAGTGCATTGCGATCACATTTTCGCATTATTTCAATTGACAGGCCGGGCTTTGGTTTCAGTGATTTTGGAAAGGGTTATCATTTGCAGGATCAATCCGATCTCATTTATGCGATTATAAAAAACGAAGCCAATAATAAACCGTTCCATCTAATTGGCCATAGTATTGGCGGCCCGGTAATAGTGAAGCTGGCACAGGATCATCCCGCTGATATTGCATCACTGACCATACTGGCTGGTTCTATTTCGCCTGTTGATGAACCAAAAGAGATATGGCGTTATCTTTTCAGGTACAGCCCGCTGAATTTCCTGATGCCGGGTGCATTCAGGCCATCCAATACTGAAATTGTTTACTTTAAGAAAGAACTGCATGATCTTGACAAAATGTATGACCGGTTGACCATGCCGGTTACATTCATACATGGCGATGCAGATAAATTTGTAACGATAAAGAATGTAGCTTATGGGAAAAAAAAATTAGCTGGCAATGCATTCGTTAAAAGTATCATCATTCCGGGAGCGGGGCATTTTATTCCCTGGGAGCATTATGATATCATTAAGCA
>JANNBU010000191.1:0-1929 GCA_031385805.1 Ferruginibacter sp. | reverse complement strand
TGTTTGCAGCAATTGCTGTATTAAGCAGCAATGCTATTACATTAAATGGCGGCGGCAGCTTAGTAAAAAGACCGGTACATTTTTTTGATGAAATATTACCATTGCTCTTAATTTCACCGGGACTGTTTACATGTAGCTGATCATTTTCGTAAGTGGTATTTGCTCCAAAGGCTTTAATAATATTTACTGCAGCCAGGTCATCATTACTGTTGCCGGGATTTTGAATGATCGTATTGCCGGTATTCAATAAAGCCAGTGCACAGGCACGTTGCATAGCACTTTTACTGGCAGGAACTGTAATGGCCCCACTGATAACCGAAGATGAGATGGCAGCTATCATTACAAAATGGTTTTTAAATTTTCCTGCAGGTATTGCATACTTACAGGTTTTGCTTCTGCTTCACCGATCTTATTTAATAATACAAACTGCATATTTGAGCCTTCTCTTTTTTTATCCATTTTTAATACCTCAAAAACTTTATTATGATCTGTTTCAATGTCAACCGGTAAATGATATTTGGCAAGTAATTTTACAACCCGTTCGGCATCATGAAAATGTAATCCGTTTATTTTTTCAGATAAAATACAGGCTGCAACCATTCCAATACTTACTGCATGGCCATGAGGTAAATGATGAAGGTTTTCTATGGCGTGACCGATGGTATGCCCAAAATTCAATAATTTCCTGTCGGCTTTTTCATATTCATCAGCAGTGACAACATCCATTTTAATACTTACATTCTGTTCAATTAAGGAAGCGATCAGTGTACTGTCTGTTTGTATTTCATGCAATGTATATTTGTCGAGCATATTGAACAACAATGAATCTTTTATACAAGCGTGTTTGATGATCTCAGCAAAGCCGTTTATCCATTCTTTTACAGGAAGTGTTTCTAAAAAACTGTAGTCATATAAAATGATTTCGGGCTGGTAAACAGTGCCCACCATATTTTTATACATCCCCACATCCACACCGTTCTTGCCTCCAATAGCCGCATCAACCATACCCAGGATGGTTGTAGGTACGAATGCCAGTCTGACCCCTCTTTTAAAAACACTGGCTGCATAACCGGCAATATCAGTAACCACGCCGCCGCCAATACCAATGATCAGGGTTTGCTTATCAACTTCCATGTCAAGCAGTTCATGAATGACCCTGTCAACCGTTGCTTGTTTTTTATTATCCTCGCCTGCCGAAATTATTATTAAGCGGAAGCCATCCATTTTTTCTTTGTGATACTTATATACGATGTTGTCGGTAATGATAACTGCATGTTCTTTTTTACAGTTGATCGTTACCTCATCAAATATCCCGTCAAAAATGCATGTAACTTTTTTTTGTGAGAACAGGTATTCTGCTTTTCTCATAAGTCATTTGATATTCATGAATAATTTGGTCCTACTCGTTCATTATCTTATTCTGGTGATTGATACTTTCCAAATGTACGGCATCGAAATAGCGTACAATAAATTCTTTGCTAAGACCCAGTTGCTCGCCTTTATTATAGGCCCGCTCCAAAATTTCATTCCACCTGTTGGTTTGAAGAATGGTAATATTATTTTCTCTCTTGTACTCACCGATCTTATCGGCAAGTTTCATTCTTTGTCCTATCAGTAAAAGCAATTCATCATCAACCTGGTTTATCTGCTCTCTTAGATGTGTAAGCGCTGTAATGAACTCCAGTTCAGATGTATTTTTCCTTCTCCAGATTAGCGATTCAAACATTTCGTTTAGCCGTTCGGGTGTTACCTGTTGTTTTGCATCACTCCACGCATTGTCTGGATCAATATGGCTTTCTATCATCAGTCCGCCAAAATCAAGATCAATACTTTTCTGCGCCACCTGCTGCAGTAAAATACGGTTGCCACAGATATGTGAAGGATCACAGATCAGCGGCATTCCCGGATATCTCCTTTTCATTTCAATGG
>JANNBU010000157.1:0-7098 GCA_031385805.1 Ferruginibacter sp. | reverse complement strand
GCATTGAATTCCTTGTATTTTCTTTTGTAGATAAATTCATCACGGTTGGGAAGGTCGGCAATATAACTGTCAATAGCAGTGTTGATTTGTTCTTTGGTCCAACCCTCTCTTTTCATGGAAGAAAATAAATTCCGCAGGTTGTTAATTTCAAAGTAAACATCACCACGGTATCTTTTTAATGGATGGTTCTTTGGAAAATCATCGATCAGTTTCTTAAATAACTGGATATTTTCCAGTTCCGAGATGGCATCAAGAGAATTTTTTTCAAACAGCGACAGGTTATCCTGTATCACATCATTGCAAAAAGCATGGAAAGTATAAATGTTCACTTTGTATGCATCGGCGCCAATGAAATGCTGAAGCCGCCTGCGCATGGCAATGGCACCTGCATCAGTATAAGTAAGGCAAAGAATATTTTCGGGAAGGGCATCAGTTAAAAGCAATATCCTCCCGATCCTGGCCGCAAGTATCTGTGTTTTACCTGTACCCGGACCAGCGATAACCATTACCGGCCCATCGATCGTATCAACGGCTTTGCGTTGCTGATCGTTCAGTTTATCGTATTCTTCCTGAAACTTTTTTTGTAAAATATCGCGGTAGGTGGACATGAATCAAAGATACTGGATTCTGGATACTGGATGCTGATAGAACAAAACGCAAGATAACTTGTTTAGATAACTATGAGTAAAGTTTATCAACTTATAACCGTGCAAAAAATCCCTGTAAGTATAGATAAAGCATGGGATTTTTTTAGTGATCCGAAAAACCTGCAGGCCATTACGCCCGTAAGTATGGGATTCAGGATCATATCCGAACAGCAGGATAATAAAATGTATGCGGGGCAGATCATTGAATACAAAGTGCGCCCTTTATTAAACATTCCCATTTATTGGATGACAGAGATTACCCATGTAGCAGACAAAAAATATTTTGTAGATGAACAACGTTTTGGTCCTTATAGTATGTGGCATCACCAGCATCATTTTAAAGCAGCAAATGGTTTTGTTGAAATGACAGATATCATTCATTATAAATTACCGTGCTGGTTCCTGGGAGATATTGCCAACTGGCTTTTTGTGAGGAAACAGTTGAAAGGGATATTTGAGTACAGGTTTAAAAAAGTGGAGGAGTTATTTTAAAAAAATGTAGGATGGATGATTTGGTGATGTAAGATGGATGATGTGGGGATGTGATGATGCGGTAATTAGTACTTACATCGTAAATTATACATCGCCAAGTCACGCATCACACATCACCAAATCATCCATCATCAAATCATATATCATTTCGCTGCTTCCACCGATGCCCAGCTCTGCTGTTGTTTTATTTTTACGATCTGCGTTTCACTGATTTTAAATTGTTTGGCGAGGTTGCGTATTGGTTTGCCTTCATTGAGTAGTTTCTTCAGGTACATTACTTTGGTTATGGAAAGTTTATGGTACCTGGAATCATTAAAACCACTTTGTTTTCTTTTTTGTTTTTCGGCAATTACGTGGGGGCTTAGCTGCTGGTGTTTGCTGTTTTCTTCAGGTGTCATCCATTTAAGGTTTGAAACCTGGTTATTCAGTTTATCATAATCAAGATGTGCAACCACAGTCTGATCATCGGAACTACGTTCAATAAAATTTTCAGCAACCAAACGATGTATCAGCGCTGCATAATAAGTAGTTCTTTTTTTAAGGTCCTTGTTGTAAAAAACAGTATAGATTTTTTTTGCTTTTTCTAAAAGCAGGGTTTCAGATTCAAATTCCTGGTTCAGCAATATTCTTTCAGTTCCCTTGATTGATTCGTTGAGCAAAGTCTTTTTAATGGAAGATAATTTTTTGGCATGGGCAAGATATGCTGCCTGCAAGGTTTGCAGTTCTTCTGCAATGGCAATATCCCTGGGCTTAAACAGTTTCTGGCGAATGATGCGATAACCGTTTATCATAGAGCCTTTGAGGATCTTTCCTTTAGTTATTTTATTGAAAGCCCTTATGTGGCCAAAATTTGAAATTTCCAGGCGGCTTTCATTCACAAAGCCTTCGCCCATATTTATTTGGCGCCATTCTTCCCTGGCAAAACTGAGGTTATTCAAGTGAGTGTTTTTTTATGATGATCAATTAAGTCATCATAGGGTAGCAATTAATTAATTTCCAAATCTCCAAATCAACCCGGCATCCGGGTAATATATTTCTCTATCTGTTTTATCTGGTCAACAATTTGCGGGGTGGTTGGTTTAAATCCCTTTGCTTTTCTGAAATATTCTTTGGCAGCCCGGAATTCTCTTTTGTTCATCATAATAGAACATAACTGCAGGTAAGCAGCAGCGTTGTTCTCATTATCGGGTAAGCCAGCACGAATGGCCTGGCGTATATATGCTTCGGCCTGTTTGATATCGCCTTTTTGCATATTGAGCATGCCTAATTGTAACTTATTGGGACCTTCGGCTTGTTTTGTCATGGCGCCACCACCCAGGGAAAGGCTTTTCTTCATGTTCTTTTCTGCGCTGTCAAAGTTCTGGTCAACCATATCGAGGTTTCCCTTGATGGTATAATAAACCGACCGCACGGGTTTGATGAGCAACCCCGGGAATATGATACCGGCCACTACTTTTTTGGCAGCATCCATATCACCTTCTTCCATGGCGGTTTGTATGAGGCGCATGGGGCCGAATAAAAAATGGCCAACGATCAATATAACTGCAATAAGGTATATGATAAAAGAGGGCCAGAAACTGGTTTGGTAATTTACAAAAATGGCCAATGCCAGTAATACGAACCCCAGCCAGAGTCGGTATTTAATAAGAACGTTCATCCACTTCATAAAACAAAAATTGGAGAGCAAAGATAGGGAGAACAGGTTTAGGGTTTGAAGTTTGAGGTTTGAAGTTTTGCTTCGAACCGGTTAAAATCCTAATGTAGGATCAAAAAATTAATGATATTAATACAAAAGAGCGTAAGAACGGTCTCAGAATAAAAGAAAACCTTACTTTTGCCCTCCTGAATTTTGAAAGAACCAGGCTGTATTTGAATTCATTATTCAACATTCCCTGTTCCTTGTTCAATATTCACCCGGTCCCGTAGTTCAATGGATAGAATAGAAGTTTCCTAAACTTTAGATCCAAGTTCGATTCTTGGCGGGACCACTAAGGCTTCAAACGAGTAAGTTTGGGGCTTTTTCCTGACTTCGACACCGGGACACCCAAACTCAAAAATCAAACAACTTAGCCAGTAGTCACTGCTCATCAGTGAGATAAAGATGTTTGAAAATTACCTCTTTAGTTTTGGGGTAATGACCTTTATGCAATAAATGGTCTTAGCTATGTCAATGGCTTTTTCGGGGCTTAACTGCAATGAAAACAAATATTGCCATTTATAGCAATAAAAATCCTTCTTTACAAGTTCCTCCCGGCAAAGGAATATAGAACAAAAGGAAATGTATTCGCAGGAACACGAATGCGCTTGGGTTTACCAAGTCATAAAAAATAAGTTATCTTCGCCGACTTGAAATTTTGAGCTATTTGCTAAAACAGCTTACCTGGCTGGTTCTCAAATACTCATTTAACCTTTCATTAACCCGGCAGGCTCTATTTTTGCCCGCACAAGAATACATAAGCATACAATATGAGAAAATTATTAGTGATCGTTTTGGTACTGGCAACCACTATGCCTACTTTTTCACAAACAGCAAAAGATAAAAAAAACAAAGACATCCTCAGCCGTTCAGGCGATCACCTGATGCTACAGTTAAGTTCCGATCATTGGCTGGGTGCCGCCGATAGTGTTAGCAATCACATAAAAGGATTAAGCCGCGGGCTCAATGTGTATGTTATGTTGAATAAACCATTCAAGGCCGACCCCCGATTCAGCGTTGCATTCGGAGTTGGTGTGGGAAGCAGCAATATTTATTTTAAAAGAATGACCTTAGATATCGCTTCCAACAATACTGCCCTGCCATTTACAGCAACAGATACAACCGCTCACTATAAGAAGTTTAAATTATCCAATTCATTCATCGAAATCCCTATCGAATTCAGGTTTACTTCAAAACCCGAAACGCCGAATAAGTCTGTGAAAGTAGCACTGGGAGCAAAGATCGGAACCATGCTTAATGCACATACCAAAGGAAAAGTATTCCGGGATGCGGCCGGGAAAACCCTCAGGAATGCCACTGAAAAAACAACCGCAAAAAGATATTTTAATACTACCAGGCTTGCTTTAACAGCCCGTATTGGTTACGGCAACTTTACATTATTTGGCGCTTACAATCTTACTACCATGTTTAAAGATGCGGTGGCGGCAGATACCAAGTTGTTGCAGGTTGGGATCACGTTTAGTGGATTGTAGAGAGCGGCTGCTAGCAGTTAGCAAATACAACATTTTATTATATTAATGGATCCCGGTTGTTATAACCGGGATCTTTGTTTGATACCAGTATTAAACTTGTAGTTAACAGCGAATGGCTAATAGTTTTTTTTATTCTAATTTCGCACTTCAACATGGGTTCCCAGTATCATGAGTGACGAGATCAAACACGAATGCGGCCTTGCCTTCATTCGCCTGAGAAAACCTTTTAGTTATTACCAGCAAAAATATGATTCGGCATTGTATGGCTTAAATAAGCTGTACCTGCTTATGGAAAAACAACACAACCGTGGCCAGGATGGCGCTGGTATAGCCACCGTAAAATTAGATACGGAACCGGGCTATCCGTTTATGTACCGCTTGCGCAGCAGTGCCAATCAACCCATCGCCGACCTGTTTTCAAAAATATGGAGTGAGATCGCCGAAATTCAGAAATACCAGCCTGATATAAAAAATCATCCCGGTCTTATGAAAGGCCATATCAATGTAATGGGTGAAGTGTTGCTTGGCCATTTGCGTTATGGCACACAGGGAAAAAACAATGTTGAGTTTTGTCATCCTTTCATTAAAAGAAATACCATTCCCACAAGGAACCTTGCGCTTGCAGGTAATTTCAACTTAGTAAATACAGAAGAATTATTCAAGCTTGTTGATATTAACCCAGGGGAATTCCAATCACAAAGTGATTTGGCTGCCATGATGGAGATCCTTCATCATTTTTTAATAACGGCTGATGAAAGCTCTCCCGTACAAATGGATATTACGACTGTATTAAAAAAAGCCGTTCCATTATTTGACGGTGGTTTTCATTTCGCCGGTCTTGTTGGAAACGGGGATGCATTTGTAATGAGAGATGCACATGGTATAAGACCTTCGTATTATTATATCAACGAGGATGTGATCGTTGCAGCAAGTGAAAGAGCAGCCATCCGCACTGCTTTTAATCTCGAAGAAAATGAAGTGATGGAACTGATGCCCGGTTGTGCTTTAATTGTTAAGTCTGATGGAAGTTATACGATTGAACAAATTGTTCCGGCACAGGAAAGAAAAGCCTGTAGTTTTGAAAGGATCTATTTCAGCCGCGGCAGTGATGAAAAGATCTACCGGGAACGGATAGCTCTTGGGCACAACCTGAGCAACACCGTACTTAAAGCTGTTGATCATGATCTGAAAAATACCATTTTCTCATTCATACCAAATACTGCCGAAACCGCTTTTTATGGTTTGATCAAAGGCGCTGAAGATTACCTGAACCAGATAAAAATAGAACGCATTCTCAGTTGGGGAAAAGACTTCGACGAAGAGAAACTTTCTGAAATGGTTAACCGCAGGATCAGGATAGAGAAGCTCGCCATTAAAGATGCCAAGCTCCGTACATTTATTACAGAAGATGCCAGTCGGAATGAAATGGTGCAGCACGTATATGACATTACTTATGGAACGGTTCGCAAAAATGAAGACACATTGGTTGTTATTGATGACAGCATTGTAAGAGGTACAACACTTAAAGAAAGTATTATCCGGATGCTGGGCAGGTTAAAGCCAAAACGCATCATTGTTGTTTCTTCTGCACCACAGATAAGATATCCCGATTGTTACGGGATCGATATGAGTAAGATGGGCGATTTTATTGCATTCAGGGCCGCAGTAGCATTGCTGCAGGAAAGCGGGCAGGAAAATTTTCTTACTGAACTATTGAATAAGTGTAAAGAACTTCAACGTAATGATCTGTTGCATACGGAAAATATCGTGCGCCAGGTTTACAAACCTTTTTCATTGGATGAAATTTCAAATAAAATAGCACAACTCATCACACCAAAAGAACTAACGATACCTGTAGACGTTATTTATCAAACGATCGAATCTTTGCATGAAGCCTGTCCAAACAATAAGGGCGACTGGTATTTTACCGGAAATTATCCCACACCCGGAGGCAACCGTGTTTGCAATAAAGCTTTTATGAATTATATGGAAGGGAAGAATGTGAGGGGGTATTAAAATAAAAGAGATGACATCTTTTTAAGTTATAAAACACTTAAAAGATTGAAAAGATGTCATCTCTTTTATTTATGATTATATTTATTCTTATGAAATGTCTTTTACTCATACGACATGCAAAAAGCAGTTGGGGTGATTTTACACAACCTGATTTTGACAGGCCCCTGAATGAACGCGGTAAAGCCGATGCGCCGGTAATGGCGAAAAAGCTTTTAGCAAAAAAAATAAAAATAGATGCTTTTGTAAGCAGTCCTGCAAAACGGGCAAAAAAAACCTGTAAATTATTTTGCAATGAATTCGGTATCAAAGAAGATAAAATAATTTTTATCGAAAAATTATACCTGGCTCATGCAGAAATGTTTTTTGAAGTAATAAAAGGGTTCGATAATAAATATGAACGTGTTGCTATCTTTGCACACAACCCGGGTATTACAGATTTTGTAAACAGGCTTTGTAAAGAAGTGCATATTGACGAAATGCCAACATGTGGAATTTTTTCAATTGAAGCCAATATCGAAAACTGGAAAGATCTTAAAGACGGAGAAAATAAATTTTTATTTTTTGATTACCCTAAAAGCTAAAAAATTGAAGCAGTATTATTTATTACTCATTTTCATTAGTGTCCTGTAAAACTATATAAAAGATCTTTGAAATTCTTAATAGACGTGTATTTAAGCCAAAAAATAAACGGTGACGATTTGAAATGAATTCGTATTATTTCTGCCAAAATCAGGCATGAATAATGGAAAATATG
>JANNBU010000123.1:0-2980 GCA_031385805.1 Ferruginibacter sp. | reverse complement strand
GTTTGAAGCCTGCCTGCCGGTAGGCAGGTTTGAAGTTTGAAAAACTTTTTGAATCTGCAATTTACAGCATAAAATTTCTATCCTTACAAAACCCCGAATCTCAAACTTCAAACCTCGAACATTTAATTCAACACACTCGCTTCCTTCACAATATTCGCTTTTTCCTGCTCCTTAATTTTATTCCAGCCACCAAGTACATTACGAAGGTTGTGTATGCCCTGCCTTTTTAAAAGCGAAGAAGCTATTACACTCCTGTAACCGCCGGCACAATGAACATATAAATTTTGCTTGTCTTCAAAGTTTGCCATTTGTACAACATCTGTCATTTCATCGAGGGGAAGATTTACTGCATCTGCCAGGTGACCATCGGCAAATTCCATTTCTCTTCTTACATCAACAACCAATAAATTAGGATCATGCGGAATGTCCATCATCAGTTCATCTGCTTCTACATCAATGATCAGGTCAACTTTTTCATTTGCATTTTTCCAGGCATCAAACCCGCCTTTTAAATATCCTTCCATTTTATCAAAACCTACTCTTGATAACCGTATAACACTTTCTTCTTCTTTACCAGGTGCAGTTATCAATAAAATTGTTTTATCAAAAGGCAGGATACTTCCGGCCCATTCTGCAAACCTTCCTTCAAGGCCGATGAATATAGAACCGGGAATAAATCCCTGCGTAAATTCATTGGCATGCCTGGTATCAAGAATAATTATATCATCATTTATCAAAACTTTAAATGCTTCAACAGGTAATGCCCTGGTTCCTTTTGTCTTTATATCTGAAAGATCTTCATAACCTTCCTGATTTATTTTCGCATTAATAGCAAAATACTTTGGCGCAGCATTCAGGCCTTTGGTAACAGCTGCGATAAATTCTTCCTTTGTTTGAGGTTGCAAAGCATAATTGGTTTTCTTTTGCTCAGCGATGGTACTGTAAGTATTCGGCCCCATATTTTTTCCGCAACTGCTGCCCGGGCCATGAGCCGGGTAAACAATGATATCATCATTCAACGGTAATATTTTCGATTGAATGGTATCGTACATGATCCCTGCAAGTTCATCACTGCTCATATCTCCGCTGCTTAGGTCGGGGCGACCCACATCACCTACAAATAACGTGTCGCCGGTAAATATGGCATGTGGTTTTCCTTCCTCATCTTTTAATAAATAGCAACTGCTTTCTAAAGTGTGACCAGGTGTATGTAAAACCTCAAAACTTATTTTACCAAGTTTAAAGATCTCGCCATCAGTTGCACTGTGTATCTTAAAATTAGTTTTTGCTCCCGGGCCATAAATGATAGGTGCACCGGTTTGTTTGCTAAGATCGAGGTGTCCGCTTACAAAGTCTGCATGAAAATGTGTTTCAAAAATATATTTGATACCGGCATTTCTTTCTTTTGCCAGTTCAATATAAGCTTCTGTATCTCTAAGCGGGTCAATGATGGCGGCTTCGCCTTCACTTTCAATATAATAGGCTGCTTCACTAAGGCAGTTCGTATAAAGTTGTTTTATAAACATAAAAATTGTTTTTAAAATTCAATTACAAAGATAAAAATAAAAAAGCGGTTGATAAAATCAACCGCTCCAGAAATTCATCAAAAAAATTATCCAACCAGTTCCTGTACAAATTGGTTGATCTCTTCAATTCTTTTGTAATTAACTGTATAGTAAATGAATTTCCCATCACGTTGTGTAGCAACAATTCCTGCCCTTCTTAAAATGGCAAGGTGTTGAGACGCTACAGATTGCTCTAAACGCATGCGAACATAAATTTCTGTTACAGTGATCTTTTTTTCAGTTTCAATTAAAGCTAAAATCTGCTGGCGAAGTTTGTGGTTCAAAGCTCTTAAAACAAGCGCAGCTTTTTTTAGGTTGTGGAAATTGATCTTGAGCGTTTCCGGTGTCTCATTTGCAGGCGCAACTGCCTGCTCATTTGTCTGGGTTTCGACAATCATAGGAAAAAATTTAAAAAATGCTTAAACAATGTGGTTCAACTGCAAATATACAAATCAAAAAATATTTAATATTCTAAGTATTGTTAAAATATTCTAATATGAATAAGCTGTTAATCTAACATATTGATTCAGACTATTATGGAGAAAAAAATTCTTTTATATATAGTGGTTCACTATAGGTTAAACCGGTAAAATCATTGGTTAAGAACTTTTCAAACGATAATGTAGAAATAGCGGTTGTTATATCTAACTCATTGATAAATTCTGCATTTTCAGATCTGACTATGTTACACCATTTCGCTGCACCGGTTCCTGTAAAAAATACCTGGTTCTTTTGCAGTATTTCTTCAAATGATCTTTCATCCAGAATCATGGCACACGGTGGAAGTATTTCAGCCATATTCTTATCAAATACTGCAGTATAAACTTCCATCCTCCGGGCATCTATCATCGGGCAGAATAATGTTGTCTCCCTAAACGCTTCTTTTGATGCATTTATTGCAGCAACAGCCAATGCATTCAAAGTGCCGATTGTGATCAGGGGTTTATTTAATGCATAACAAAATCCCTTTGCACTTGCCATCCCAACCCGTAGCCCGGTATAAGAACCCGGCCCGTTTGTTACGGCTATGGCATCCATTTGTTTTATATCCAATGATGATTCAGCCAGCAGTTGTTTTACCGCATTGTGTAAAAAGGAAGCATGTTCTTTTTGTACCGTATTAATAAGATGAGCCTGTATAATCCCATCCCTTGCAATACTTACACTGGCAGTTTCTATAGAAGTGTCTATGTTTAAAATTATACTCATTTAATTTTCATAGCCTCCTGTTCTAATAAAAGAGATGGTTTATAGCGTGTATCAGTTTCACTTAATGTTTTCAGCAAAACATAAATATCTTTTATGCCGATCATTCCTGCCCATTCAAAAGGTCCGTAAGGATAATTGGTCCCAAGTTTCATGGCAATGTCTATTTCTTTTTCAGTACTTACCTTTTCACCTTTTGCAAAAAAGGC
>JANNBU010000122.1:0-9375 GCA_031385805.1 Ferruginibacter sp. | reverse complement strand
TTTGAAATTAGTGTTTTATAATGAATTCTGATATTTCAATTCAAACCTTACCTTTGCACCCGTTTAAGAAGATACAAGATCACTGATACGGGATACAGGATGCCAGATACCGGATAGTAGTCTCTAATGTGTGAAGCCTATCCTGTATCCCGTATCAGTGATCTTGTATCTTCTTAAACGGGTGCAAAGGTAAGGTTTGAATTGAAATATCAGAATTCATTATAAAACACTAATTTCAAAATATAATTCAGGCTTTGAGAAGTAGTTTGAAGTTTGAGGTTCGAAATATGCGAACTAACCTCAAACTTCGAACCTCAAACCTTAAACCTTAAACTTCGAACATTCATGGCATTAAGTCGTATCTGGTCAGCATTTATCATTATTGCAATATTGGTAGGCAGTTATAAACTGTTTGTAAGAGATGATAATAAAACCATTTTTAGTACGATGGTTACCGGTAAGTCGGGTGATACAATCAGGATTACAACAACAGATACGGCAATTGTTTCGAAAGAAATATTGCGATCGCTGGATGCAAATAAGGTTTATAGTTCAGGTGATATTAAAATGATCAGTACCGGCGAAGGAAAATTATTGAGTTTCAGGATACAGTCGGCAGATGGTGTGATCGAGACCTGCAAATTTGCCGTTAACCTCTGTATTGGGTTAATAGGTATCATGGCTTTGTTCATGGGTTTTATGAGTATTGCCGAAAGGGCAGGAGGGATCAGGTTTTTGTCAAGGATCATCGGGCCTTTCTTTTCTAAAATATTTCCCGATGTGCCGAAAGGGCATCCTGCATTGGGGCACATGATGATGAATTTTTCTGCGAATTTGTTAGGGCTTGATAATGCTGCAACACCCTTTGGTATTAAAGCCATGGAAAGTTTGCAGGAATTAAATCCAAATAAATCAACTGCATCCAATGCACAGATCATGTTCCTTTGTTTACATGCATCAGGGCTTACATTAATTCCAGTGAGTATTATTGCACTGAGGGCTTCAACAAAGGCTGCTAATCCCATGGACATTTTTATTCCATGCATGATCGCAACATTTGTTGCAACCATTGCAGCTATGCTGATCGTATCATTCAAACAAAAGATAAATGTATTGCAACCGGTGATATTGGGATGGGTGCTTGGTATATCTGCTATCATCGCATTGCTGATCGTTTATCTTACCAGGTTAGATACAAATGCTGTGCAATCATTTTCGGGCACACTGAGCAATGGCCTTATCCTATTAATATTTTTACTGATCATCATTGGAGGCATTTATAAGAAGACAGATATTTTTGACGCATTCATCGATGGTGCCAAAGGCGGATTTGAAACAGCTGTAAGGATCATCCCATACCTGGTTGGAATGCTTGTTGCGATTAGCTTACTTCGTACCAGCGGTTCATTCGATGTGTTGATCAATGGAATGAAGAATATGTTTGCTGCCATGGGAACTGATACCAGGTTTGTTGATGGGTTGCCTACTGCATTGATAAAACCTTTCAGCGGCGGTGGGGCAAGAGGTATGATGGTTGATACAATGAAAACCTATGGCGCAGATTCATTTGCCGGCAGGTTATCCTGTATCCTACAGGGATCATCCGACACAACTTTTTATGTAATTGCCGTTTACTTCGGGGCTGTTTCGGTCAAGAATACACGCTATGCAGTTGGGGCTATGCTACTTGCCGATCTTGTTGGAATTATAACTTCTATTATACTGGCGTATCTTTTTTTCGGGTCGGCTGTGTAAAAACAAGTTCATAGTTCTTAGCCTGCCTGCCGGTAGGCAGGTTCACAGTTAATTGCAGCGCTGAAATTTTAATGATCCAACTATGAACTATAAACTAAGAACTAATTATTATCTCCGGATAATGCTATCTACCACTTTCCCACTCTCTGTTTCTTCTTCTGGTACTGTTACAAGATCGGGATTAAAAATGCCTGCAAGGTTCCTTGCTTTATATACCCCACGTGTAAAACGGTTTCCCATAACGATAATGGTTGCATCTTCATCTATAACCCTGATGAATGATGCGTTATTCCCGTGCCACCATCCATTGTGATAGATCAGTTTTTTTCCATCCGGGTAAATATTCATACGCCATCCAAACCCGTAATTCCTGATACCCGGCCGTTCATTGCTATATGGCGCATAAGCCTGTTGAAATATTTCGGGTTTGAAAATAAGGTTTGTGGCAAGCGCCCTGTCCCATTTCAGCAGGTCACGTGGAGTTGTATAAATATTCTTATCCCCATATACCTCGTCTAATGCATTCATAGCAATTAAGGTTCCTCTCCAATCATAACTTGGATTTACCCTTGCAGAATCTGCAGGAGTGAATACAAAACTATTTGCCATTTGCAGCGGTATAAAAAATGTTTGCTTTATATATTGAGGATAAGAAACACCCGTTATTTTTTCAATAAACAATGCAAGCAAAGCATAATTTGTGTTGCAGTAAGTAAAATGTGTACCGGGTGATGTAATATCTTTTATTTCAGATTTCCGGGTGATGAGGTAATTCAGTACATCCCCGTTCTTTATATAAACAGTTTTATCCCAGCCAAGTTCATCCATAAAATAAAGATAGTTTGGCAGGCCGCTGCGATGGCTTAACAAGTCCCGGATAGTTACGCCCGGATAATTAAATGCCGGAAAATATTTACTGAATTCATCATCTAATTGAATTTTGCCGTCCTGTACCAGTTTCAACACTGCCATTGCTGTAAATGTTTTAGAAACAGAAGCAATATGTGTTGGGGTATTGGCTGTGATCGTATCGGTACTTCCGAGATGGCCTGTGCCATTATATTTTTCGAAAATAATATTCCCGTTCTTGGCAACGAGTATACTGCCATTGAAACTGAGTGGTTTTAAAACAGAATCATACCATTGCTCGCAGGCATTTTTTATCCTGCTAACATCAGTTTTGTCAACAGGTTTGGGTGGCGGTAAGCTTATGATAACAATACTGTCGTGGGTTGGAGCTTTATTCTTTTGCTTCGACCCATTGTTGCAGGAAACAGTAAAGATCATGGCAACGCAAAAAACTGCATGATAATACAGCCTGGAACAGGATATCATGAACGTTGAAAGCATATTGAATTTTGCCCTTAAAGCTGGTATCATAAAAATATTAAATTCTGAAAGAATATATTTGTGCAAAATAAGCAGTAAATATTATGCCAGCGAAAAAAATTACCAGTTATCCGAAAGAGAAGATCAATATTCTTTTTTTAGAGTATATAAGTGATGTGGCTGTTCAGCAGTTTTCCAAAGCAGGATATACCAATATTAAAAAGATAAGTGCTGCAATAAATGAAGCAGAACTTGCAAAGGAAATAAAGAATGTTCATTTACTGGGAATCCGCAGCAAGACAATGATAACGGCCAATGTTTTGGAAGCTGCCGGTAAACTGCAGGCCATTGGCTGTTTTTGCATTGGAGTAAACCAGGTTGATCTTGTTTCTGCAACAAAGAACGGCGTGGCTGTTTTTAATGCTCCTTACAGCAATACGAGAAGTGTGGCAGAACTGGTTATTGGGGCATCAATTATACTGGTAAGAAAAGTGATCGACAAGAATAAAGCTGCTCATGATGGTATCTGGCTGAAAGATGCAAAGGGCAGTCATGAACTTCGTGGAAAAACACTCGGTATCATTGGCTATGGAAATATCGGTAGCCAGGTAAGTGTGCTGGCAGAAGCATTGGGAATGAAAGTGATATTTTATGATACAGAAACCAAACTGCCATTGGGCAATGCAAGCGATAGCAGGACATTGAAGGAATTATTGCAGGTAAGCGATGTAGTTACTTTACACATACCTGAATTGAAAAGCACTAAAAACCTTATCAATAAGAGCAATATAAAATATTTTAAGAAAGGCGCTGTGCTTATCAATTATGCCAGGGGCGAAGTGGTTGACCTGGCCGCATTGCGCAATGCATTGCTGGCGGGCGATATCGGAGGCGCTGCTATCGATGTATTTCCACAGGAGCCCGAAAAGAATGGGGATGTATTCTCAAGCGTATTACAAGGTTTGCCCAATGTATTGCTTACGCCCCATATTGGTGGCAGCACGCAGGAAGCACAAAATAATATTGGCCTGGATGTAAGCAGCAAACTCTTTAATTACTTAGAAAAAGGTATCAGCACGGGATCGCATTCAATTCCTGCACTTGCTTTACCTGCACAGGAAGGTGCACACCGCATTTTACATATTCACAAAAACGTTCCCGGTGTTCTCAGCCAGATAAATACAACACTTAGTAAGAATAAAATAAATATCCTGGCCCAATACCTTAAAACCAATGATGATATTGGTTATGTAGTGCTGGATGTTGATAAAAGCCTCAGCAAAAATGCGCTTGAATTATTAAGGAAAGTGGGAGAGACCATTAAAGTGAGGATGTTGTATTAAACACGCCTGTCATCCCGAGTGCAACGAGGGATCTAATGAATGATAAAAAACAGGCAGATTCCACCGTAGCCCGTACTGAGGAACGAAGTATCGGAATGACAGGTAAAGAATTTTCTTAATTTTCAATAATTACTGAAAATTCCGTAACTTTATATTCTAAAACGAATACCATGAAACTGATCATTATCGGGGGAGGATTCGGGGGATTAAGGCTTGCACGTAAACTCAGCAACAGAAAGGGATTTGATATAACATTAATTGACCGCTTTAATTTTCACCAGTTTCAGCCCTTGTTTTACCAGGTGGCTACTGCAGGGCTCGATGCCAGCAATATTTCCTTTCCCTTACGCAAGGTTTTTCACAATGCTAAAAATGTTCACTTTCGCCTGGCAGAAGTGAAAGAGATCGATACACAAAAAAATATTGTAAAGACCGACATTGGTGATTTTGTATTTGATATGCTTGTAATTGCTACCGGCGCCGATACAAATTTCTTCGGCAATGCAAATATGGAAGCCAATGCTTTCCCGATGAAGAGTACAGTAGAAGCTTTACAATTACGCCATAAGCTGTTACATAATTTTGAAGATGCAGTAAATGTAAAAGATGAACAGCAATTACAGCAACTGATGAATATTGTGATTGTTGGTGGCGGTCCTACAGGGGTGGAACTCAGCGGCGCCATTGCCGATATGAAAAAATATGTATTGCCAAAAGATTATCCTGAACTTGATTTTAGCAAAATGAAAATATACCTGCTGGAAGGAACAGGTAAAACATTGGGTACAATGAGTGAAAAAAGCAGCAAAGATTCCCAACGTTATTTAGAGCGGCTTGGCGTTACCGTTCTAACCAATACCTTACTCAAAGAATATGATGGCAAAACTGCTTTAATGCAGGATGGCAAAACAATTGAAACTTCCATGGTCATTTGGGCAGCAGGGATCAAAGGAAATGTACCGCAGGGAATAAGCAAGGAATTCATTGCAAAAGGAAACAGGATGAAAGTGGACCGAAGATGCAGGGTAGAAGGGCACGAAAATGTTTTTGCTATTGGCGATGTTGCTTATATGGAAGAACCCGCCTGGCCCAATGGCCATCCGCAAGTAGCTGCTGTTGCCATACAGCATGCAGATATGCTGGCCGCGAACTTAAAGCATATTGCCATGAGATCCGGTGAAAAACAAATGCTGGATTTTGTTTACAATGATAAGGGATCCATGGCAACAGTAGGAAGAAACCTCGCTGTGGTTGACATGCCAAAACCAAAACTGCATTTCAGGGGATTTTTTGCCTGGATGATATGGATGTCGCTTCACCTGATGCTGATATTGGGAGTAAAGAACAGGTTCTTTGTTTTTTGTAACTGGGTGTATAATTATTTTACAAAAGATCAAAACCTGCGGTTGATATTTAAACAGTTTTACAGGGAAAGAAAAGTCAGTTAAAAATAACTGAAGGTTGTAGGTCTGCCACCAACAACAATGCATCAATGCTGTTCGCACAATGGGAACTATTTTTTAGTTAGTGGGAATATAAATATCAAACATTGCTCCATTATTTAATTCGCTGGTAGCGCTGATGATACCGTTGTGATTCTCTACTATTTTTTTTACGATTGCCAGCCCGATGCCCGTGCCTCCATATACTTCCTTACTGTGAAGTTTTTGGAATACTTCAAAAATGCGTTCACTGAAATGAGGTTCAAAGCCGATGCCATTGTCTTTAACAGTGATATGGCAATACTCTTTTTCGGGTGAAAGTTTTTCATTATTTAATTTATTGCCTTTTACAATGCTGCCCCTTATTATTATGTGTGGTGGTATGTCGGGATTTGAAAATTTGAGTGCATTGCTTATGAGGTTGTACATAAGCTGGCGAAACTGAAAAGTAATGATGTTGGCAGAGCAAAGTTCAGTGGCTTCAATGGTTGCGTGTTTTTCCTGGATGGTATCTTTTAGTTCATTTTTTACTTCGTCGACAATTATACTGAGCGATGTTTTTTCAAACTTAAGTTCGGTGGTGTTAATGCGGGAAAAGGCGAGCAAATCGTCGATTAGTTGTTGCATTCTCCCGGCGGCTAATTGCATTCGCTGGAAATTATATTTACCGTGATCAGACAGGTTTTTATTTTCGTTTTCCAGTATGATCGTAGCGAAGGTTTGAATTTTGCGCAGCGGCTCCTGCAAATCGTGACTTGAAACATAAGTGAATGCCAATAGCTCTTTGTTAGCAATGATCAACTCCGCTGCACGCTTTTCTTTTTCTTCATTTTGAAAGGCAAGTTCTTTGTTGGCAATGATCAACTCTGCTGCCCGTTTTTCTTTCTCTTCGTTTTGAAAAACAAGTTCTTTGTTAGCAATGATCAACTCCGCTGCCCGATTTTCTTTCTCATCGTTTTGAAAAGCAAGTTCTTTGTTGGCAATGATTAACTCAGCTGCCCGTTTTTCTTTCTCTTCGTTTTGAAAAGCAAGCTCTTCGTTAGCAATACCTAGCTCTGCTGCCCGTTTTTCTTTCTCCTCGTTTTGAAAAACAAGCTCTTTATTCGCAATAATTAATTCTGCTGCCCGTTTTTCTTTTTCTTCGTTTTGAAAAACGAGTTCTTTGTTGGCAATGATCAATTCTGCTGCTCTTTTTTCTTTCTCTTCGTTTTGAAAGACAAGTTCTTCGTTGGCAATAATCAGCTCTGCTGCCCGTTTTTCTTTCTCTTTGTTTTGAAAAGCAAGCTCTTTGTTAGCAATGCCCAACTCAGCTGCTCTTTTTTCTTTCTCCTCGTTTTGAAAGACAAGTTCCTCGTTGGCGATGATCAATTCTGCTGCTCTTTTTTCTTTTTCTTCATTTTGAAAGACAAGTTCTTCGTTGGCAATAATTAATTCTGCTGCCCGTTTTTCCTTCTCTTCGTCTTCAAAAACAAGTTCTTTGTTAGCTATACCTAACTCTGCTGCCCGTTTTCCTTTCTCTTCGTCCTGAAAGGCAAGTTCTATGTTGGCAATACCTAATTCTGCTGCCCGCTTTCCTTTTTCTTTGTCTTGAAAAGCAAGTTCTATGTTGGCTATACCTAACTCTGCTGCCCGTTTTCCTTTCTCTTCCTTTTGAAAGGCAAGCTCTTTGCGTGCAATGGTTAATTCTGCTGCGAGTTTCTCTTTTTCCTTTTTTTGTAAGGCAAGTTCTTTGCGGACAATGATCAACTCATCCTCGTCTGGTTTTTTTATTTTGATCATATGCTGTCTGGATATTTTTTTTATTTTAAAATTGGGTTGAACCTGGAGTTTTAAAACGATATAATCCTGTCTACCTATTTGGTCGGCCTGCGTATTTATTCTCTCACCCGGGTCTCCCAAGAACATCGGGCGGAAGAGGAAGGTCGGGGTTGGCTAAACTGTTATGCACTGTGAGTACAAAATTTTCCCTGGTTGGGTATGAAATATTATCCTGCGCTATCATTGCAAGCGTATGTTGAATTATTTTTTTGAATTGTGAAAATTCAGCGGGCTTGCGAATGAAATATAACGCCCCGTTTTCATACAGCAGGTTCACAACCTCTTGTTCAAAGGACGTGGAGAACACGATCACCGGAAGCTGTTTCAGTTTTTTGCTGAACTTTATTTCTGATAAACATTCGAAGCCGTTTTTGCGTGGCATATTGAGGTCGAGAAAAAGAACATGAGGAAGTTCATTTGCTTCATTCCTGAGTAGTTGCATGAGTTGTTCCCCATCATGTACAGCAGTAAGATTCGTGGGCAGTAACAATTCTTCTAATGCTTCTTTAAAAAAGATACAATCATCAATATCGTCATCTGCAAGCAATATGTTAAGTTGATTTAAATTCATGCGTTAAGGACATATTTTAATTGGCCGGTTGAAAATGTATTTTCAGCAGCAATGGGAAGCGCATGGTGAATCACTTGTTTGAGTTGTGAAAAATCACTGGGCTTATGAATATAAACATTCGCTCCACTCCTGAAGAGCATGTTTATCGTTTCCCATGAGTTTGAGGTTGAAAACATGACCACAGGAATGTCTTTCAACCGTTTATTTCGTTTTATCTCAGACAAACATTCCAAGCCGCTTTTACGGGGCATATTGATGTCGAGAAACAGGATATCAGGGAGTTCGTTTGCTTCATTTGTGAGAAGTTGCATGAGTTGTTCCCCGTCAATCACTGCTGTAAATTGCGTGGATACCTGTAATTGTTCTAATGCTTCTTTAAAAAAAATGCAATCATCAGTATCGTCATCTGCAAGCAGTATATTCAGTTTTTTTATATTCATACGTTAAGGATATATTTTAATTGATTGTTTGAAAATATTTTTACCATTTTATACCCGTCTACCCACTGGCTATTGTAGCGATCACACTTTTATTTCCTGTTCCTTAAGAAATTTCTTTTCTGTGGCTATGATAAGTGCATGGTGAATAACCTCTTTGAGTTGTTCAAAGTCTCCGGGCTTGCGGATATTGTCATGTACCCCGATCTCACTAAGATTGCTTACTATATCCCGCTCGTAATTAATATACCTTGCATAAAATGTCGAAAACGTAACAACGTGAAGACCTTTCAGCTTTTTGCTTTGTTTTATCTCAGTTAAACATTCCAGCCCGGTTTTTCGGGGCATGTTCAGGTCCAGAAAAAGAATATCAGCAAGTTGCCCCGAATGGTCATTCAGGTAATTCATCAGTTGTTCTCCGTCATGAACAGTTGTAAGATGTGTTGATAGAGGTATTTCCTTTAAAGCTTTATCAAAGAAAAAACAGTCATCAGTATCATCATCTGCTAGTAAAATGTCAATGGGAGTATTTGAAAGTTGGGGTTTCATAAATGGGTTTGTAAACCAGGCTCTTATTAAAATAATGAGCAAAGGTGATTAAACTCGTATCCTCTAAACTTACACAACTATTCAAATTTATTACACAATTCACACATTAGTTAATGTTTAAAACCCACCAC
>JANNBU010000167.1:0-2024 GCA_031385805.1 Ferruginibacter sp. | reverse complement strand
CTTTTTTTGCGTGGACACTTTACGCCACTTGAAATTGCGAAACAATTAGATGCTTCTGAAAATGAGATATGGGATATACTGAATGATGTTCCGGTTTTTCATGATCTGCCCAATTTACCGTTAAAGGAAAAGGCAAGTTGGATGGAATTGAATATATATATGCAGAACCAGTTGTTAAGGGATGCCGATGTGATGGGAATGGCCAATGGAGTTGAGATCCGGGTACCTTTCCTGGATAATGATTTTATCAAACTTGCTCTTTCCATTGACCCCGCTGTAAAATACGCCGGGAAAGGCCCCAAGCCATTGCTTATACGATCGTATAAAGATGAATTACCGGAAGCGATCTGGAACCGCCCAAAGATGGGGTTCAGTTTTCCTTTTGCAGCCTGGTTATCTAAAAGCGTGTTTGTGAAAGAACTTATGGAAGAAGGAAATAAAAGTACCCTGGCAAATTATGAACGTTTCATGAATGGTGAAATGCATTGGTCACACCTGATGTCTCTTATTCTGATAAATAACAAGCAATATGCATAGAGAAGTATTGTTTCTGACACTAAAGGTTTTTTCATCAACAGGTGGGATAGAAAAGGTTTGCCGTATTGCAGGCAAGGCGATGTATGAGAATTGTACGCGTTTCAATAAAAAGCTGAAGATATTCAGTATGCATGACAACCAGGAATCTGCTGCCGATAACCTTTATTTCCCCATGGAAATTTTTACCGGCTTTAGTGCACATAAGATAAATTTCATGAGGGATGCATTGCTACAAGGACGTAAAACCAGGCTTGTAATACTAAGCCATATTAACCTGTTGCTGGCAGCCTGGCTTATTAAAAAGCTACATCCTTCTGTAAAGATCATTTTATTTGCTCATGGTATTGAAGTATGGCAACCGTTGAATAGTTTCAAAAGAAAAATGCTGAATTGTTGCGATGAGATCGTCTCGGTTAGTGAATACACTCAAAATAAAATGATAGAACTGCATAAAGTAGATCCTTTAAAATGTAGTGTAATGAATAATTGCCTTGATCCTTTTTTACCATTGTCAAAAAATGTCAAAGCAAGTGCTGAGCTAAGGGGAAAATATGGTTTCCGTTCAACAGACAGGATACTTTTTACTTTAACAAGACTTTCTGCCAAAGAAAGATATAAGGGATATGATAAAGTAATGGAAGCAATGGTACAGATCGGCAACAATGATTTACGGTACCTGATTGCAGGAAGTTATGATGCGGTAGAAAAAGAATACATAGATGCAGTTATAAAAAAATTAAAACTGGAAGGGCGTGTTGTACTGGCAGGCTTTATTCCTGAAGAAGAAGTAGCTTCACATTTTGCTATGTCGGATTGTTATGTTATGCCCAGCATCAAAGAAGGCTTTGGGATTGTATTTATAGAAGCAATGTATTACGGCCTGCCCGTTATAGCAGGTAATGCTGATGGTTCCGTGGATGCACTTCAGAATGGCAGATTGGGTTTATTGGTTGATCCGAACAATGTTACTGAAATAAAAAATGCTATCCTGGTAGTCTTGAATAATAAGGAAAGATTTCTGCCCGATCAGAAGATACTTTTGGAAAACTTCAGCTATGATAGTTATAAATTAAAAATGAATGCGCTCTTCAATAAGGTTGAGGGATGGGAATTAGAAGGACCGGGGTTAGGAGAAATAGTGAGCAGGGGACATGAAATGAGAAACCAGGAAAAAGTATGAAAAGTACAGAAAAGGAAATAGCAAACGAGGAAAAGAAAGGTCAATGGGACCTGACGATAGAGCCGGGGCGTGCAGAGAAAAACTATTGGAAAGACCTTTGGCGGTACAGGGAACTCTTTTATATACTAAGCTGGCGTGATATCAAGGTGCGGTATAAACAAACAGTTGTAGGTGCTGCATGGAGTGTTATCAGGCCGGTACTTACTACAGTCATTTTTACGATCATCTTTAGCAGGATAGCAGATCTGAAAAACCCGGGTGATGCACCTTATGCATTGATGGTATTTGCGGGTATGCTTCCCTGGCA
>JANNBU010000080.1:0-5237 GCA_031385805.1 Ferruginibacter sp. | reverse complement strand
TATGCTTTATTGGTTTTTATCAGTTGCCTGGGCTTACTTATCATTTACAGGAATGATGTATGGCTGTTTGCAAGGAATATATTACATAAATAAAGTTCACCACTGTGAATCCATTTGCAGGGAAAGATTGTATATAATGCTAAAACCCATTCTAATATGAAAAGATATATTTTTTTTGTTGTTATGCTTTGTTTTGTAACTGTGACAAATGCACAGAAAAAAAATTTACATAAAAACCATTTTGTTGACCTGTCCGGAACGATCGGTAAATCACAGGGTACATTGGCAGCATCTTATGTACACAACTGGAAGATGGGTAAACGAAAAAAATGGGAAGCAGGCCTGGGATTCAGGTGGACAACCTATTTTGGCACCAAGACAGATTTTATAACCGCACCCGCAAAGCTTGCCCGTACAAATACAACCCCATTCCTTATATTTTTCGCCGGCCAAAGAACAGATTATCATGATACGCTGACTGTGCAAAGGCCATTGACACATTCGGCGAATATTAGTATTAATTTAGGGTATAACTTTACCAATAAATGGTATGCAGGTTTTAATATTGACTTAATTGGTTTTACATTTGGGAGGGAAAGCAGTGCAATTTTAACCAGTAATGGGTTTACTAAAATAGAACCTGTGGCAAAGCCGGCTGCATTCAATGTATTATTAACAGGTGATCACGACCGCGGTAGCCTGAACTCAGAATTCTTTGTAAAATACCGGATCACGCCTAAATGGGGAGTAAGAGCAATTTACCAGTTTGTATTTGTAGAGTATGAAACAAAAAATATACAACAGGTTGCACCCGATGGAACATTGAATGACCGTTTTCGCAATAAGGCAAATACTTTTGGATTAGGAGTTTCTTATAATTTTTAATCACTGTTGTCCGGTTAAAGTGTGCTAAAGCCCTACAGGCAAAGGTTTCCTTTTCATAACCCCAGCCTTAAGGCCGGGGTTATGAAATACAATACAGGGTGGGCTTCAGCCCAAGGGCAAATGATTTGGTCGGACAATAGTTATTTTTGATAAAAAAATAGTAGCTAACTATAAAACAGAGCTTATGCAATTAAAATTAGCCATCAATAATTCATTTGCACAATTGAGTCAAATACTTGTTCAATTAACAGCAGCGGAATATTCGCAACCAAGTAAAGTATTGTTCAATGCTTCTATCGGGCAGCATGTAAGGCACATCAT
This sequence comes from Ferruginibacter sp., assembly GCA_031385805.1. Classification (GTDB taxonomy): domain Bacteria; phylum Bacteroidota; class Bacteroidia; order Chitinophagales; family Chitinophagaceae; genus Ferruginibacter. The sequence continues at coordinate 4,031 of JANNBU010000080.1, read as the reverse complement.
CGAATTATACACTTGCCTGTATAACGGGTATGAAACCGGTCATGTAAATTATGAAGAAAGAAAAAGAGATGTGCGCATAGAAACAGACAAGGACCTGGCCCATGAGTTAATGGAAATGATCTGTAATAACATTGACAAGCCCGATAAAGTTCTTTCACTTGATTCTAATTATGATGAGGATACAACAGCATCCATTCTTGTTGAAACGAATTATTACCGCGAATTAATCTATAACCTCGAACACAGCATTCATCACATGGCACTCATCAGGGTTGGTGTAACGGAGGTTTCGGCTATCGCCATACCAGATGGTTTTGGTATTGCAACTTCCACCATCAAATACCGAAGGTCATGTGCACAGTAACTTTTATACCGGTAAAGGATAAAATTTTTATCACTTCCAACCGGGATGAAAAACAGGTACGCAAACCGGCTATTCCACCAGCAATATATTCTAAAAACGGTAGCAGGATTATTTATCCAAAGGACGCAGATGCCGGCGGAACCTGGATAGCCATGAATGAAAATGGCAACGCTGCTGTTTTATTGAATGGCGGGTTTATAAAACATATAAGCCAGCACCCTTACCGTAAAAGCCGTGGCGTTATTTTCCTGGAGATTATTAATGAAACTACACCTGCAAATTATTTTATGCAGGCAGATCTGTCAGGTATTGAACCATTTACCATGATCATATTCGACAACAACCTGTATGAATGCAGGTGGACCGGTACAACTAAGTATTGCAAAGAATTAGAAAAACAACTTCCACATATCTGGTCTTCTGTAACATTATATGATGAAGCCGTCGTAAAAAAACGAGCGCAATGGTTTGCTGAATTTTTAAACAAGGTTCCTCAGCCTTCATCCGAAGATATTTTTAATTTTCACCAGTTTACAGGTGATGGTGATGAACAAAATGATTTGAGAATGAACCGCAGTGGATTGTTATCTACCGTAAGCATTACCGGTATTGTTATGGAATATCAGCATTGTACATTCAGGTACCTTGACCTGAAAAATAACAGCATTCATGTTACAGAAATGAATCTGAAAGCAACTTTGCGGGAGGCTGATACTTTTTAATACCCAACATACATGCTAAAGAGATTGTTAGACAAACCCTTTTTTATAAGACTCCTGCACTGGGAATACTGGCCTTTTCACATTGTTTATACGCCTGTTTATTTATACTGGATGTGGTTGGGGATGAGGGCACGTTCTTTTTTCTTTTTCAGCACATCCAATCCTACGATAAAAAATGCAGGCTTCCTGCTCGAATCCAAAAAGGATATCTATGACCTGATACCGCAGCAGTATTATCCTGCTACCTTGTTTTTTAAAGCAGGCTCATCGTTAAATACTGTATTGAATGAGATCAATGATTACGGTCTGCAATACCCGCTGATCGGGAAACCGGATATTGGTATGCAGGGCAAAGCCGTAAAAAAAATAGCAAATGCTGAAGAACTGGCCGGTTATCATACTGCATCCAAAGTTGATTTTCTTATACAGGAATTTATTTTGTACGAAAATGAAGTAGGAATATTCTATTACCGTTATCCCAATGAAGCGAATGGTAAAATTTCCGGGATCGTTCAAAAAGAATTTTTATCCGTAACCGGCGACGGATATTCAACCATCGAAGCGCTGCTCAGGAAAGACAAGCGTTTTATTCTTCAGTTAGAAATACTGCGCCGGTCTGATGGCGATGATTTTGATCATGTTTTGAAAGCAGGGGAGAAGCATATACTGGTACCGTATGGAAATCATGTACGGGGTGCAAAATTCCTGGATGCAAGTAATATGATCGATGAAATACTCACCAGTTCCATCGATGAAGTTTGCAAAAAAATCGACGGCTTTTATTTCGGTAGGCTTGATATCCGTTACAGTAACTGGGAAGACCTGCGGCAGGGAAAGAATTTTTCGATCATTGAATTAAATGGCGCCGGCAGTGAACCTACGCACATGTATGATCCCAAACATTCAATCTTTTTCGCCTGGAAAGAAATTATACGACACCTGAATATTTTATCACGTATCAGCCGTATGAATCATAAACGTTATAAACTATCTTATATGGATACTTCCGCAGGTCTTCAAATGTTCAGGGATAATAGCAAGTATGTTAAGATACTGGATGAGTTTGTTGCATTGTAAAGTGAAAAGTGACCGCCAGCCTGCTGTTGTAGCCAGTTAACTTACTGCAACTTTATTTATGAACATCCTTTAAAAGTTTTTCAACCATAATCGTATTGAATTTTTCCGGTTCTTCTTCCAAAGGTCCGTGACCGGAGTTTTCAAACCATATCATTTCTTTATAAGGGGCTTGCAATTTTTTCAGGAACGCTTCTGCTAAAACAGCTGGTACATTCCAGTCATGCCTGCCAGCTATAAAATATACCGGGATATCTATACTGGTTACATTTGAAAAATTCGCTGAAAAAACATCTTTTTCAAGAAGGCGGGCTGAATAGAAAAATCCTTTATACCAATCATAGTTTTTGTAATCAGCATATTGTGTCATTGCTTTTTCTACAGTCGTATCAGACCTGGGATTAAATACCGCTCCACCATATTTTGTGACAAGTTCATATTGTTTTACAAAACAATCGAGTGGATTATTGCATATAGTACTATCTCCCTGGCGAAGCCCTTTTAAGATCCTTAAAGTTGCTGTATCATTTTTTTCGGTTGCCCTTTCGCCCAGCCATTTTTGTGTGACTTCCATACCTTGTTTCATATTGATGATCTGTGAAATGCCAATATATGCGAGATAATCCCCGGGATGCTTTTGAGCAAGTGTGAAGCCTACATTACTGCCCCACGAAAAGCCGGCCAGGAATATTTTCTTTTGTGCGAATTTTTCTTTCAGCATTTGGGTTAGTTCATAAGCATCAGCAACGATCTGGTCTAATGTTAGATTTTGAACCGTGGAATCATTCATATAAGATCTTCCGCAACCACGTTGGTCCCAGGTGGCAACAATAAAAGATTTTGTAAGGTCGGCATTAAAATACCGGAGTTGCGGGGTTTGAGGCCAGCCCGGGCCGCCATGTATGAACAACAGAACAGGTTTTTTATCCGATTCGCCTGTTATTTCAACATATTGTTTTGTGCCTCCAAGATCCATTAGGTATTTTTCTTCAACCTTTTTACCAGTTAGATCAGTATCAGCGCCAAATGTTTTTGTTTGACCATCGTTACAGGCAAAAAAGAGTAACAATGAAATTAAAATGGGAACAATTTGTTTCATACCAAAAATTAAAGTGGTTGATTTAATTGGCTATTATGCCGGGAATTTAAAACTGTATCCGCCCGGTGCTGCTGCTTATAAAGGAACGAAATTTTTGTTTGAAATTAAATTTTAATTGGAACTCTGCGACACCAACCTGTCCCGGAGCATTCCCGGATGACAGAAGAAAGATTGTTGGATAATATTGAGAATATGAGTGTCCGCCAAATTGTGTAAAATGCCTTTGTTAACGGAAGTTGGTTAATGATTTTAAATATGTTTGATTTTATCTTTTTGCAGGAATACAGGTCCAGACGAGGAGTGTATTTGTAATATTAATCTCCAATAAGTTTGCTTTCTGCTTTTTTCTTCAAATTCATCACATACACCGCACTTTTTTTATTTCTCTCGGCTGCATAAGTTATATACTTCCCATTGGGAGAAATGCTTACAGAATAAATAACGCCAAACAAAGTAAGCATTGGCTCGCTTTTATTTTTATCCATTGGCATTCGATATAAAATATGGGTAGTATCTTGTTTGGTTAAATAATAAATAATTTTCCCATCATGTGACCAAAAGGGAGCAACCTCTCCCTCAAGGTTAGAAATAAGATTGCGGATATCAGAACCATCAGCATTCATGATCATTATCTCGGTCGATTGTTTCTTTTTTTTCATTTCCTCTTTAGTAATTTCTTTCCACGGTTTCCGGATGGCAACTGAGCGTTGGAAAAGAATTTTCTTTCCGTCGGGAGACCATTGAGAAATATGACTGTGCATCCCCTCAATGG
>JANNBU010000079.1:0-4978 GCA_031385805.1 Ferruginibacter sp. | reverse complement strand
TATTGCCAATAAAGAGAACAGGAATGTTGTACAAAAAGTAATGTCGCTGCCCCCAAGCAGGAATGATGCGCTCATCTGGCTGGCACGCACGCTAATTGAAAAAGAAGAATACAGCGATGCTACCGGTTTGATCAATATTTTGATGAATGACCCCAACCTTCCAAAACGACTGAAGAATGATCTGGATGAAGTAAGTGCTTATTGGTTTTATAAACAGGAAATTTATGATAGCTCAGCCATACACCTTGAAAAAGCTTTGTGTAATGCAGAAACCAAACAGGATAAAGCCAGGTGGGAATATTTATTGGGACAAATGTTTGAAATGAGCGGTAGCTATGAAAAAGCATCGGGCTATTATGCAAAAGCATCCAAGCATACAGTAGATCCCATCATGGATATTTATGCCAGGTTGAATGATGCGAAAATGTTCCGTGATAACGGTAATACAAGAGAGCTGGAAAACAGCATTTCCAAATTAAAAAAAATGGCAAGGAAAGATCGTTATGATTCATATCGTGATATTATTCATTATTCGATCGGGCAATTGAATCTGCAAAAGCCCGATACAGCAAACGGGAAGATACATTACCATAAAAGCCTGAAGTATAATACCAATAATGCCGGGTACAAAAACAGGGCATTCCTTCAGTTGGCAGATATAGCGTATAATGAAAAGGAATATAAAAAAGCATCGGCTTATTACGACAGCATCCAGTTAGATGATCCGTCAATAAAAGCCGAGGCAGTAAAAATAAATGAAAGGAAAAGCAGCCTCAGTAATATCGTTGCACAGATAAATATTATTGAAAGGGAAGACAGCCTGCAAAAAGTGGCTGCCATGCCAACCACAGAAAGAGATGCACTTATTAAAAAGGTATTGAAAAAATACTGGAAGGAGAATGGGCTGAAAGAGGAAGATAACACTGCCGGTAACACGCTTATTACTTTTAATAATAAAAATAATGAGCAAACCGATCTTTTTGCATCATCGTCAAAAGGCGAATGGTATTTTTATAATACAGGTTTAAAATCAAGAGGTTTTTCAGATTTTAAATCCAAATGGGGTAAAAGGGACAATGTTGACAACTGGCGCCGCAAATCCGCTTCAACTGCAAAATCTAACCTGAATTCAAGTAACAGCAGCGGCGATCCGCTTGATGATAATAAAGCCGCCGGTACAGAAACTAAAACTGAGCAATACTCATACGCCGGCATGATGAGCAACCTTCCTTTAACATCTGAGCAATTGGATAGCAGTAATAATGCCATTGCAAAAAGCCTGGTGATCCTTGCGAGGTTATTTCAAAATGACCTGGAAGATTATAAAGAAGCTGTTAATACTTATGAAAATTATTTGCAGCGCTTTCCTGACAGATTGCTGAATGGAGAAGTTTATCTCGGTTTATATTTCTGTTATTCTAAACTGAACAATACAGAAAAAGCTGATTATTATAAAAACCTGCTTACATCAAATTTTGCCGGAAGCAGTTCTGCCAATAAAATAACCAATCCATCTTTTTCAGATGATCCAAACATAAAAAGCCCTGAAGTAACCAAACGTTACCAGGCTATTTATGACTTGTTCATTGAAGGGAAATTTGCAGAAGCATCGGAGGCAAAGAAAAAAGCAGACAGTGTTTATGGTAAAAATTACTGGTCGCCGCAATTACTCTACATAGAAGCCATCGGTTACGTGAAAGAAAAAAATGACAGCAACGCTGTTTTGGTACTCACTGATATCATTTCATTATACCCAACTTCTCCATTAAAAGCTAAGGCAGAGACAATGATCGATGTACTTAAAAGGAGAACAGAAATAGAAGCTTACCTCGACAGCCTGCAGGTTTCCAGGGTTGAAGAAGATAAAATTTATCTGTCGGAAAATAATACGGTTGTTATTGAAAAAGCAGTTCAAAAACCTGTTGAGGTAAAGACAATAGCACCTGTTAACAAACCTGTTATTCAAAATAACGCAGGCATACAAACGCCGCCTTCCATGATAAGCGGTGCATTCAGGTGGAATCCCGATACGGCACAATATGTGATTATGATATTAGACAGGGTTGACGGGGTTTATGTAAATGAAGCAAAAAATGCTTTTACACGTTACAACCGGGAGAATTATTACAGCAAGCCAATTGCTATCAATAAAGATATACTCGATAAAGAAAGAACCTTATTGGTATTTGTAAGTTTTGCAGATGCTGTTGAAGCTCTGGCATATTATGATAAGATTAAAAAAGCTGCGGCTACTGAAGTATCCTGGTTGCAACCGAATAAATATTCTTTCCTCGTAATTTCTGAAAGCAATTTGCAGGTATTAAAATCGGGAAAAGATGTCAATGCTTATAAAATACTTTTAAATAATCAGTACCCCGGGAAATTTTAACTGTCATCCCGACGAAGGAGGGATCTCTCAATTGATGCTTCGTTCCTCAGCATGACAAACCATCGGAGTCTTATGTAGTTTCATGAATCTGTATTTTATTGAATTATTTTTTCAAAATTGAAAATGATCTATGACCCGTTCAGTTAGAATTTTATGGCGTTTGTTCTTTTTGGGATTTGGAATATTTATCCTGATGTTGCTTTGTGCTAACTTTGGCCTCTTTGGAAAAATGCCATCCATCAAGGAATTGGAAAACCCCGAAGCCGACCTTGCCAGCGAGATCATCAGCAGTGATGGTGTGCTGATGGGGAAATATTATTCAGAGAACAGGAGTGAAGTAAAATACCATGAGATTTCTCCCAATGTAATCAATGCACTTATTGCAACAGAAGATGAACGTTTTTATGATCACTCAGGCATAGATGCTCAGGCATTGGCACGTGTTGTATTTACTGCGGGTACACAGGGAGGTGGCAGTACCATTACCCAACAGGTTGCCAAGATGATGTTGGGGCAGGGCAGGGGAAATATTTTAAAAAGGGGCTTTGATAAATTAAAAGAGTGGATCGTAGCTGTTAAGCTGGAAAGGAATTTTACAAAAGAAGAGATCATTACACTTTACCTGAACAGGGCACCATGGGGCAATGTGTATGGAATAAGAAATGCATCCCGTACCTATTTTCAAAAAGAACCCAAAGACCTTAAGATTGAAGAAGCCGCTGTATTGATTGGTATGTTGAAAGGTTTTATTTATGATCCTATCAGGTCGCCCAAACGTTCTATCGACAGGCGCAATACGGTCATCAACCAGATGGCAGTTGCACATCAGCATTTTTTAACCCAGGCCGGGGCTGAAAAATTAAAAGCAAAACCCCTGATAACAAACTATAAGGTAATTGATGAAAATGTTGGGATCGCTCCTTATTACCGGTCGGTATTGGTAGGTGTTTTAAAAAATTGGGCAAAAACGCATAAGAATCCAAAAACGGATGAACCCTATGATATTTACCGCGACGGTTTAAAAGTATATACTACCATTGATTCAAGAATGCAGCGTTATGCGGAAGAAGCGGTAGAGCAACACATGCCGGTTGTACAGCGTAAACTGGATTATTATTTTAAAATACGTGGCGATAAGATGTGGAAGGGACATGAAAAAGTGATTGAAGATGCCATGAAATTTACAGAGCGCTGGAAAAAGATGGAAGAAGATGATTTTAAACCCGAGGAGATCCGTAAGTCATTTGATGTGCCTGTGAAGATGCGGATATTCAGTTGGTTTGGAAATGCCAAACATGAGAAGGATACTTTGATGACGCCATTTGATTCTATTAAATACCACAAGCAATTACTACAAACATCTTTTGCTGCAATGGATCCGATAACAGGAGAAATTAAATGCTGGGTTGGCGGTATCAATTACAAATGGTTCAAGTTCGATCACGTTACTGCGAAGCGGCAGGTTGGTTCAACCTTTAAACCCTTGTTGTATACATTAGCGGTTACCGATGCCGGTTATACTCCTGCTACTTATATAGAAGGCGGGCCGCTTACATTGAGTGGTAAAACGATCAACACCCGCGGAGGTTCAATGGCCAATTGCCTTGCATGGTCGGTGAATGGCGCAGCCTGGCACCTGATGGCGGTTATTGGTGTAAAAAGAACACTTGAGTTTGCGGCACTTTGTGGTATCAAAACAAAACTGCCGCCATATCCTTCTATTGCTTTAGGGGCAGCAGAAATTCCAATGCTGGAAATGTTGCAGGCATTTACGATGTTTCCGAATAAAGGATACAATACAGAACCTGTTTTCCTGGTAAGGATAGAAGATAAATACGGTAACCTGATACAGGATTTCCCGGTTGCACAAAGCAAACAGATAATTGGAGAGACAGATGCTTTTACCATGGTGAAGATGATGCAGGGAGTAATAGCGATCGGTACAGCACGCAGGATAAACAGCTATAATATACCGGTGGAAAAAGCCGGAAAAACCGGAACAACCAATGGGAATACGGATGGATGGTTTATCGGCTACACGCCGGAGTTGCTTGCCGGTACATGGGTTGGTTGTGAAGATCCGTTCATACCTATTTACCAGAACAATGGCGGTGGTGCAGAAATGTCTGCTCCCAATTGGGGTCTCTTTATGAGCAAAGTTTATGCCGACAGGAGATTGGATTATGGAAAAGTGACCAAATTCCTGGAGCCTGCTGAATTAAAGAATGATCCCATTTATGCCGATCCTGAGGCCTTTAACAGGCTTGCCAGTGGTGACAGTTTAAATGAAGATAATGGCAATGGAGATGCAGGAGATTTTTTCAATGACGGAAGTGGTAGCAGCAGCAAAGAGCTTTTTGAAGATGTGCCTGTAAAAAAAGCAGACAGCTCGCAAAAAAATACCAATCCTAAAAAGGATGATAATAAAGAAATAAAACCCAAAGCAGTTCTAAATAAAGCTTCCGATGATAAAAAAAATAATCCGAAACCCAAACAGGGGAATGATTATTGATCAATTTACTTTACGATTTTAGGAAGCGGCTTTGCCGTTTTTTTTATGCCGGGAAGGCGGGAAGACGTTAAGTTTTA
>JANNBU010000068.1:0-6897 GCA_031385805.1 Ferruginibacter sp. | reverse complement strand
AAAGCCCAGTCTATAAGAATGTCAAAGAACAAAAATGCAAACAATTAAAAATTGAACTAATTTAACGGGACACTAATGAGATGACATCTTTAACTCTAAGAGTTGGTATCTTAATAAGAAAAAGATGTCATCTCTCTAATTTCTTTAATCATCCGAGACTATTAAATCAACAAAATGAAAAAATTACTCCTGGGTATGTTCATCGGCGCTGCCATAACAAGCGGCATATTTTATTTCATCAATAAAAGCAATGAGAATGAACAAAAAGAAAGCCTGGCAGAGATCATTGAATCCATAAAAAAAGGACAGGCCAGCGATATTCAAGCCAATCAAACGATCAATGACAGTAATACAACATTCGCTATCCCAACAGCGCTATCCATTGTTGTTGGAGGCAATGATAATTTTTATTATTATAGAGATAATGATTGCAGCAAAATAGAAAAGATAAATTTCCTATCGATAAGCGACCTTTTAAAAAATGAAATGAAAAGAACAAAAACAGTTGATCTGATGGTCATGATCAAACTATCGCAGGAAGCAAGTTATAAGAATTCAATAGACCTGCTCGATGCGATCACTGTTGCAGGAATACCACCCGGCCATTTTGCAGAAGTAGCCCTTTCGGAAAAAGAAAAAAATTGTATAAAAAACTATAAGAAAAATTAAATGACAAAGAACAAGATCACAAGCTTAGGCGAATTAAAAAAGAGCGGCTATGTTTCCAAATCTATTAAAGATGAGATAAGGGATAATTTAATTACTAAGATCAAAGCAAAAGAAAATGCTTTCCCTGGTATCCTTGGTTATGAAGACAGTGTAATTCCGGATACTGAAAGGGCGTTGCTTAGCCGGCATAATATTTTATTTCTTGGTTTGCGTGGACAAGCCAAAACAAGAATGGCCAGGCTAATGGTGGAACTGTTAGATGAATACATTCCCATTGTTGCGGGGAGTGAGATCAATGATGATCCGCTGAAACCAGTATCAAGATATGCGATTGACCTTATTGCAGCAAAAGGAGATGATACGCCGATCGCCTGGTTGCACCGCAGTAACCGGTATGGCGAAAAGTTAGCCACACCGGATGTAAGCGTTGCTGATCTGATCGGCGATATTGATCCCATCAAAGCAGCCAACTTAAAACTGAGTTTTGCAGATGAACGTGTGCTGCATTATGGTATCATTCCAAGAAGCAACCGCTGCATATTCGTGATAAATGAATTACCCGATCTGCAGGCGAGGATACAGGTATCGCTTTTTAATATCCTGGAAGAAGGTGACCTGCAGATACGTGGATTTAAATTGAGGCTGCCCTTAGACGTTATGTTCGTCTTTACTGCAAACCCCGAAGATTATACAAACCGCGGAAGTATTGTTACACCATTAAAAGACAGGATCGAAAGCCAGATACTCACCCATTATCCCAAATCATTGGAAACATCGTTGGCAATTACCGCACAGGAAGCAACGATCATAGAAGCACAGCATAAAAGAGTTACTGTAAGCGATCTTATTAAACGACTGATCGAACAGGTAGCATTTGAAGCAAGGGAAAATGAACTGGTAGATAAAAAAAGTGGTGTAAGCGCCAGGCTCACGATCGCCGCTTATGAAAATGCAGTAAGCGCTGCCGAAAGAAGGGCCATCATGAATGAGGAGAAAACAACACAGGTATGGCTGAGTGATCTTACCGGCATCATTCCTTCCATCACCGGTAAAATAGAACTGTTGTATGAAGGTGAGCAGGAAGGCCCTTACCAGGTGGCTTACAATTTGTTGGAGAAAGCTATACGCACCCAGTTCATTCAATACTTTCCCAATCCCGATACTTTAAAGAAAAAGAAAACAAAAGATCAACCGGTAGATACTCCCTACAAATCCATTTCAAGGTGGTTTGATGCAGGGAATAATTTAAATATTTTTTTAGATACCAAAGATGATGATAAAATACGCCAGCTATATCATGTGGATGGATTACATGCATTGGTTAAAAAATATTTTAATTCCGGAACTGAAAAGGAAGATGCATTGCTGATGGAATTTGTATTGCATGGACTGGCTTCTTATTCGCTCATCAGTAAAAAGATACTGGAAGGCAAGATAGAATTCAAGGATCTCATGGGAAGTATGCTGAATATGGGATCGCAGCATTACAGTGAGGATGATTTTAATGAGGAAGATTTTAATTAGTTATGTTTCCAGCAGATAAACGCTGATTCTTCCACAGATGCCCGCAGATTTTATTCTGTGGGCATCTCTTTGGTTTATATAATATTTACTTCCCTTTCAAGTGTAACATTGAATTTCTCTAAAACAGATTGTATGATCATTGAACTCAGGTCAAAAATTTCACTTCCTTTTGCATTACCATAATTAACCAATACCAACGCCTGCTTTTCATGGCATCCTGCATCTCCTTTACGATAACCCTTCCATCCGCATTGTTCTATTATCCAACCGGCTGCTAATTTTACATGGCCATTATCGAGTTTATAACCAATGATATTTGGAAAATCATTTTTCAATTTTTCAAACTGCTCATTTTCTATTTCAGGATTTTTAAAGAAGCTGCCGGCATTGCCAATAATTTTCGGATCGGGTAATTTACTGCTTCGGATATTGATCACCGCCTGCGCAATGGCCTGTATGCTCAATCCCGGCGCTTTCATCTTTTCAAGCTCTGCCTCTATTGCGCCATAGGAAGTATTGAACACGGGCTTCTTTGATAGCTTATACGTGACCGAAGTGATGATGAACCTTCCTTTGTATTTATTTTTGAAAATACTTTCCCTGTACCCAAATGCGCAGGCAGCTTTATCAAAAACGATCATTTTCTTTTCCTCTATATCAAATGCTTCCAATGACTGGAACACATCTTTGATCTCTATACCATAAGCTCCTATATTCTGCATGGGCGATGCACCAACATTGCCGGGTATCAATGCTAAATTTTCTACACCGGCATAATTATGTTTCAAACAATGTAAAACAAATCCGTGCCAGTTCTCCCCTGCCCCGGCTTTTATATACATGTGATCTGTGTCTTCCTGTATCTTTTCTATTCCTGTTATTTCATTTTTTAAAACGAGGCCATCTATGTTTTTTGTGAATAAGATATTGCTTCCTCCACCGAGGATCAGGGTGTGAGGTTTGAGGTTTGAGGCCTGCCTGCCGTTAGGCAAGGTTTGAGGTTTTTTAGGTGCGAAGCATTCTTTCAATTCCTCGATACTTTTAAATGCTGCAAATTGTTTTGCATATACATCTATTCCAAAAGTATTCAGATCCTTTAAGGAGATATTGTGTTCTATATTCATTTTTTTAAGCTTATTTAATGTATGATTTTTTGATGTATGATTTTTGCATATCAGATCGTCACATCTTACATCAAAAAATAATACATCTTACATCTCTTCCATCAACCCGGATCCACATCCACAATAATAGTCACGGCTCTCAATTGTTTTTCTGCCAGCAATAAATTTATATGGTTTCTGATTACCTTTTTATAAGTTAAACTCATGCCCGGTTCTTTGGGTAATTTGATCATCAGTTCGGCCAGGTATTGATTTCTCACACGCCCGATAACAGGTGTTGCGGGACCAACCACATAATCTTTCAGGTCCTGTCTTAACAAGGCTGCCAGTTTTTCTGCTGCCGCATCCATGATACTTTTATCCTTATGTTTTAATGTCAACAATACGATCCTGCTATAAGGCGGGTAAAAAAATTCTTTGCGGTTAACGATCTCATAGTCATAGAATTTTTTATAATCGTGTTCCTGCACCATCAATATTACCGGGTGTTTCACATTCACAGCCTGGATAATTACTTTGCCCTGTGCATTCTTTCTTCCCGCCCTGCCACTTACCTGTTCCATTAACTGGAATGCCCGTTCATTCACCCTGAAATCGGCAAAACTCAATAAACCATCGGCATCCAATATCCCAACCAAGCTAACATTATCAAAATCCAATCCTTTTACAACCATCTGTGTGCCGACTAAAATATCCAGCCTTCGTTGCTCAAACAATTGGATCAAACTATCATGTGCATGCTTGCCACGAACACTATCCACATCCATCCGGGCAATTTTATAATTGCTGAATTCTTCTTCTAACTGTTCTTCAATTTTTTCGGTACCGAAATTTTTCTCCAGCCATGCATTGCTTCCACATGCCGGGCAGGTAATTAATTTCGGATAAGTACTTCCGCAATAATGACAATGTAATTTGTTGCTGTGCTTGTGCAATGTCAATGATACATCGCAATGCGTACATTGAGGGATATAACCGCAAGTGCCGCAAATGAGATATGGATTGTATCCACGCCGGTTTTGAAAAAGGATCACCTGTTTATCTGTATCCATTGTTTTTTGAATAGCTTCTTTCAATTGCGGACTGATCATCACTTTACCTTTTTGTGCAACCTGTCTCGTGTTCACAATTTCAATCTCAGGCAATTTTATTCCGCCAAATCTTTCGCCGAGGTAAACCAATGCATACTTCTGTTGCATAGCATTGAAATAACTTTCCAGGGATGGTGTGGCACTTCCCAATAAAACTTTGGCACTAAACAATGAAGCGTAATAAATGGCCGCATCCCTTGCATTATATCTTGGTGCAGGATCCTGTTGTTTGTAGGAAGCATCGTGTTCTTCATCTACAATTACAAACCCAAGTTCTTTAAAAGGAAGGAACAAAGCGCTTCTTGCGCCGAGGATGATCTTTAATTCACCCGTTCTTATTTTATTCCATATCTCAATGCGTTCCTGGTCATTGAATTTTGAATGATAGATGGCAATGTTACCGCCAAAATGTTTTTGAAGCCTTCTTACGATCTGTGTGGTCAATGCGATCTCAGGCAAAAGATAAAGCACCTGCTCACCTTTTTTAAAATGCTCTTCTATCAGCTTTATGTAGAGCTGTGTTTTACCACTGCCGGTTACACCATGTAACAAACAAACATTTTTTTTCGATAATGCCTGATGCAGTTCATCTAAGGATTGTTGTTGCGTTTCACTCAATTCAAAATCTATCACAACATCTTTTGGAAGAGATCGTATCCTGTCGACATTTCTTTTTTCTACAATGAGGATATTTTTTTCAGACAATCCTTTTAATTGTGCCGCAGTTGCACCCGATTTTTTAAGCAGGGCTGTTTGGGTAACTTCTCCTTCGGTTTTTGAAATATGAAGAAATGCCAGCAGCAGTTCCATTTGTTTGGGTGCGCCTTTCCAGTCGTTCAGCAGTTTACTCAATGCGTCCTCATTGTCTAACTGCGGATTTACAATCACATAATTTTCTTTCTTTGCTTTATATCGTTCCTGTAATTTTTCCCAGATAAAACAAATGTTTTGATCAATCAATCTTTTGATAACAGGATATACATGTGTAACATCCAGCACCTGCTGCACTTCGCTCAGCTGTAATTGTTTTTTCAGCAGCAATGCCTCGGCAACTAAAAATTCTTCATCAGACAAATGTGAAAAATCATCCCCTGCTTCTTCATTGAAGATCAGAATTGTTTCACTGCTTAATTTAAAATTGGTGGGCAATGCTGCTGCCATCACTTCTCCTTCCGAGCACATATAATACTGGCTGATCCAGTTCCACAACTTCAATTGCTGTTCAAATAAAATGGGATATTCATCCAGGATATTTATGATCGGTTTGGTTTTATAACCTGGTTTTTTATCAATGACCGACCTGATGATTCCGGCGTATTTTTTATTTTTTCCAAAAACAACTTCAGCCCTGCTGCCTGGTTTTGCCATGGATAATAAATGTTGGGGAATGGCATAAGTATAAACCGTAGGCAATGCCAGTGGTAAAATGATCTCGGCCCAAAAGCCGCTATCATTTTCGTTAAATGCTATTTCATTGTCTGTTGTCATTGCTTTGGTCACCTGTTATCCAACTGGCATTGTATCTTATCAATGCAGCTTCCATGATATCGTAAACTTTTTGTTTTAGATCTTTTATATCATCTAATGTATATTCATTTACTTTTACCTCT
The DNA here is from genome assembly GCA_031385805.1 of Ferruginibacter sp. Lineage (GTDB taxonomy): Bacteria > Bacteroidota > Bacteroidia > Chitinophagales > Chitinophagaceae > Ferruginibacter. The sequence goes on along the minus strand of JANNBU010000068.1, from coordinate 879 downwards.
TCCAGGAATATTGAATGTGACCTGCCGGGAGATAAAGAAAAAACAGAATGATAATTAAGCCGGTCATACGTATCTAAAAATAAAACAGGTTTGATCGGGGTTTGTGTTTCAATGGCGATGCGGAATGCGCCATCGTAAAATTCTTTTAATGGTTTACCGGTCATATTAAATGTTCCTTCGGGAGCTATCCCAACAGAAATGTTCTTTGCTAAGATGGATTTTAATATCAGGACACTTTCTGCCCGGTGATCGGAATTGGACCTGTCGACCATAACCGTTGCCGCTTTATATATAAATCCAAACACCGGTATTTTAGCCATTTCAGCTTTTGCCAATATACGCATAGGTTGTTTTCTAAAACTAGCCAATATGACCGGGATATCAATATATGAGATGTGGTTGAATACGAAAATAACAGGATGATCCGGGTTATGGGGAGATTCATAAATATTTTTGTGGAATATACCCCAGCATAGCATGGCCCCGTCGGCCCAGAACCTGCAGATATGATATACAATATTCCCGCCCCGGATGCGGCCAAAAAAGGAAGCCAGCACAACAAACGGGAACAATATGAACATAAACAGCAGGAAAACTGCAAAAGCGTAAATACTATATATATAATGTAAGGCCTGCTTTAAGTAGCTCATAAATTATCACGAATATATACAGATTATCAGTTTTGGGCCATAATTGGGGTAAATCAGGGGCTATAACAGCTAAAAATCTCAGCCAGGAAGGATGTGAGAAAAAAGATTAAAAAAACTATACTCCGGTAACTATAAATCCCTACCTTTGCCGTCCTAAATTTGGGTATGATATGTTAGCAATAGTTAAAATCGCAGGTCAGCAATTTAAAGTAAAAGCCGGAGACAGCTT
>JANNBU010000053.1:0-3283 GCA_031385805.1 Ferruginibacter sp. | reverse complement strand
AACTATGAACTATGAACTATGAACTATGAACTATCAACTCCTCCTTTTCTATTCTTTTTTGATCAACCCCAGTTCCCTGCCCGTTTGCCCCGACACAGAACTATTTTCCTGTGCCCTTCGCATGAGGTAAGGGATCACATCATCAATGGGGCCAAAGGGAAGGTATTTACTTACACTACAGCCGCTTTTTGCCAGGTTAAAAGTAATGTTGTCACTCATTCCATATAACTGGGAAAAGTGCACGTGTGGGTGATCGTGAGTTAACTCTTTTTTGTCGAGTAGTTGGGTTGTATATAAATTACTGAATTCATTGTGTGAAGCTACAATCACCGAAATATTTGCTAAGTTTTCAATACAAAATTCAACGGCTGCATTGTAATCTTTGTCGCAGGTTTCCTTGTCGGGCTGGATGGGTGAAGGATACCCTTTTTCCGCTGCACGTTTTCTTTCTTTGTCCATATATGCACCTCTCACTAATTTTGCACCCAGGATAAAATTACGTTCCGTAGCTGCCTGGAAGCTGTCTTTTAAAAAAGCAAACCGGTCGTGCCGGTATAACTGCAAAGTATTAAATACAACAGCCTTGTTTCTATTATAGGTATCCATCATTAAAATGGTCAATGCATCCACAGGGTCCTGTATCCAGGATTCTTCCGCATCTACCAACACGCCTACTTTTTTCCTGTTGGCGGTTTCGCAAATATTTGATAAGCGGCTCACCACCCTTTGCCATTCTGCTTTTTCATCGGTTGATAACCCTTCGATCACTTTTGCATAACGCTTCATCAGCGTTCCTTCACAGTCATGCATAGCCGCATCTATTTTTTCGAGTAGCCCAAACCGTACAATGCCGGTAACTTTTATGCTCATGAAAGGGATATTCTGCTGAGTAGCAGCATAATCTATCACTTTAATGAATTCTGCTGTTGCATGATCATATCCGTCTTCCCCGTCCTCACCTCCCTCTACCCCGTAATCAAGTATCACCTGTACGTGGTATGTTTCAAGTTTATTGGCAACGGCTGCTGTTTCCGAAAGTGTTTCGCCACCAACGAACTGGCTGAAAATTGTTTTACGGATAACCGCTTTTGTAAAGGGAATGTGCATTTTAATGGCAGCCGGTGTAAGCTTCAGTCCCAGGTTTACCAAGAAAGGATTTCCCATTGCAGCAAAAAGGAAATGTGCCTTTTTTAATTCTTTGGTTGTTTTATAGGCAAATGCGTATTCTGTATTATCGAAAGAGATCATATAAGCGTATTATTGGAAACCGAAATTGAGGAAAGGGAAACGAACTACCAAATAATTAAGTATAAGAAAGTTCATAGTTCTTAGTTCATAGTTGGGTTTACACGAATTTGAACCGCTTCATTTATTCCTAACTTGCGTTTTTTAAACTATGAACTATGAACTATGAACTATGAACTATGAACTATGAACTATGAACTATGAACTATGAACTATGAACTATGAACTATGAACTATGAACTATGAACTATGAACTATGAACTTACAACTTATCTTTGCATAAATTTTCAAGTATGGAAAAGAAGGCAAGTGAATCACTGGTCATAATGACTGAAATAGTATTACCAAACGATACCAATAATTTCGGGAATTTAATGGGTGGCAGGTTGATGTACTGGATGGATATTGCAGCAGCGCTGGCAGCCATGAAACACTGTGCAGCGCCGGTAGTAACTGCGTCGGTAGATAATATTTCTTTTGAAACACCCATCAAGATCGGCAATGTGGTACATATTGAAGCCAAAGTTACCAGGGCCTTTAACAGCAGTATGGAAATACACCTGAATGTTTGGGGAGAAGATGCCATACAACAATACAGGTATAAAAGCAATGAAGCCTACTATACTTTTGTTGCCCTGGATCCCAATGGAAAACCGAGGCCCGTAAATAAACTTTTACCCGAAACAGAAGAAGAATTAAAATTATTTGACAGCGCACTCAGAAGAAGGCAGATCAGGCTGATCCTCGGCGGAAAAATGAAACCGGAAGAAGCGAGTGAGTTGAAAGCATTGTTTGTGAAGTAGTTTATTGAGTTTGAAGTTTGAGGTTTGAGAACCCAACTTCGAACTCCAAACCAAATTATTTACTTTTAGTTTTTTACTATAAAATAATTGTTTAAATGCTTTTTTCTGTATTTTTATAATACGGCCTCCCCTTTTTTTAACTAAACTTCTTTCTCATGAAATTTTTTTACCAAAAAATTACTCTTTTTGCTGTCCTGATAATTCTATCAGGGTTTTGGACAACAGCTGTTAAAGCTCAAATTCTTTACAGTGAGGGATTTAATACAGTTGTTCCTTTACCAGCAGGATGGGCTCAGCAAAATCTTAGTACTCCCATTGGAACCACCCCTACCTGGTTCCAGGGAAATGCAACCGTATTCCCTGCCAATAGTGGCGCCACTACTGCTTATATTGGAACGAATTTTAACAACGTAGGCGGTGCTAATACGATCAGCAACTGGTTATTTGCGCCCAATGTTACTTTGAAAAATGGCGACATATTTACGTTTTATACCCGTTCTATTACCGCTTCTACATTCCCCGACAGGTTACAGGTAAGGATGAGTACCAATGGTGCCAGTGTAAATGCGGGTACAACAGCAATTTCGGTTGGTGATTTCACCACATTATTATTAGACATTAATCCAACCTATACTGCCGGTACTTATCCACAGGTTTGGACACAATATACGATCACCCTTTCCGGATTGGCAGCGCCAATATCCGGGCGCATTGCATTCAGGTATTTTGTTGAAGACGGGGGCCCATTGGGCAACAATTCAGATTATATTGGTATTGATGATGCAGTTTATACGACTTTTTCGGCAGCCTGTTCAGGAACTCCCGTACCAGGCAATACAATCTCATCGGTTCCAAACGTTTGCCCTATCACCAATTTTAATTTATCATTCCAAAACAATACATCATCCGGATTAACCTATCAGTGGCAATCATCACCGGATAATGTTACCTGGACAAATATTGCAGGGGCAACACTGGCTACTTTAACAACCACCCAGAATGCTGCAACCTGGTACAGGTGTAACGTAACATGTACCGGTAATACCGCTCCTTCTACCCCACTGCAGGTTACCATGAGCCCGGCAACTTCCTGCTATTGTACTGCGGGTAGCCCTGATGTTACTTTTGAGAAAATATCAAATGTTAAGTACAATACCATCAATAATTCTTCTACTGCAACATCCGGATACGAGAATTTTACTGCTATTACCACTGATATTATACAGCAAAGTACT
>JANNBU010000027.1:0-7125 GCA_031385805.1 Ferruginibacter sp. | reverse complement strand
TATTGCCATGGGACTTGGCGGATACCTTGCAGGAAAAACCGAACAGGATCATTATAAAAGTGAAGTGAAAAGAGAATATGACGAAGTAGAAAATTTGCGTCACAGGGAAATAGAAGAAACAAAGGAATTTTTTGCCAATATAGGCCTGAGCCCGGAATTACAGGATCGGGCTACAGAAGAAATAGCAAGAGATAAAGATCGTTGGGTTGATTTTATGATGAAATATGAATTGGGTTTGGAAAAACCCGATCCGAAAAGGGCGACCAAGAGTGCCTTGAATATCGGGTTATCTTATATTGCCGGTGGTATCATTCCATTGAGTCCTTATTTTTTTATTGCCAGTTCAACAGAAGCATTAAAATATTCTGTCGTTGCTACATTGATCTGTTTATTTGTGTTTGGATATTTTAAAAGCCGGATCACCGGGGTAAATGCATTTTGGGGTGCAGTACGTGTTATGATGATCGGTGCAGTAGCGGCAGGTGCTGCATTTGCAGTTGCAAAATTATTTGAGCAGTGATATAAAATCAGGAATCAATCGTATGCTTATGATTGTTAGAAATATTCTCCATTGACCACGCTATTTTTTTTTCAAATGGATGTTTCCTTAGCTGGCAATCTGTTTTATCGCAGATGGAGCAGGAAAAATCAAGGCAGCCATCGGAGTGCACGAACAACTCCACTGACTCACCATAGTTCTTACGCACCAATCCCGATAGTGTATCAATTTCCTTGTGTGCTTCATGTACATTAAAATACCATGGCACGGTAAGATGACAATCAAGGTGCAGGGTTGGTCCGTACTTTATGATGCGGAGGTTGTGCAGGTCGATCCAATTTACACTGCGGTTCTTATTCAGTGTATCAACCATTTTTTTCAAAAGATCTATGTCGGCTTCGTCCATGATTCCGGCAATAGAGCTCCGCACGATCTTATATCCTGTTATTAAAATGATCAATGCAAAAAATATTGCAACAGCACTGTCGATCCAGGTGATCTTAGTGATCAAAAGCAGGATCAGCCCGCAAATAATTCCGGCGGTAGTATAGGTATCGGTCTTTAAATGTTTTCCACTTGCAATGAGTGCCAGGGAATTATTTTTCTTCCCTGTTTTTTCACATATTATTCCTGCCAGGTAATTTATCACAGCGGTAATGGCAACAAGATAAATTCCATAATCTAATTTTTGTATATCATGGGGATTACGCAGGTTGTTGATGGCTTCAAAAATGATGACCACACCTGCAACTGTTATCAGTGTGCCTTCAATGGCAGCAGAAATAAATTCAACCTTGCCATGACCATAAGGGTGATCGATGTCTTTTGGTTTGGCTGAAACATAGAGGCTATAAACACCGATCAAACCTGCAACAACATTTACAATACTTTCCAGTGCATCGGTCAATATGGCCACGGAATTCGTAATATACCAGGCCGTTATCTTAATAAGAAACAGTACAATAGAAATTATTGCTATGATCTTCTGAATTTTCAGGTTTTGGCTGGCTGTGTTCAATCGCTAAACATTGATGCGCAAAGATATAAAAATAGGACCAGCCATTGCCCGACATTTACGCAGGCAGTTGAGTATTGAAAATTGAACATTGGGTATTGAATATTATTTGTTTTTATCCATTTTTAAAATATTCAATGTTCAATGAACAATTTTCAATTGAAATAAATACCTTGCTCAATAAAGATTTAAAGTACAAGTGAGTGACACAACCAAAGCTGCGCAAAGAACTGCTGCCGGTAACCAAAAAATAAATCCCATATTCGTATAATACTTACTGTTCAAACCTTATTTTTGTGACACTTAAAACGATTGTATGCAGTTTCAACTTTCTGAAGAACATTTAATGATTCAAAAGGCGGCCCGTGATTTTGCAGTGAATGAATGCCTGCCGGGAGTGATTGACAGGGACGAGCACCAAAGGTTTCCGAAAGAACAGATTGAGAAATTAGCCGACCTGGGGTTTATGGGTATCATGGTAAAACCGGAATATGGTGGCAGTGGAATGGATACGATCAGCTATGTATTGGCCATGGAAGCAGTAAGCAAAATAGATGCAAGTGTGAGCGTTTGCATGAGCGTTAATAACAGCCTGGTTTGTTACGGTTTGCAGGAATATGGCAATGAAGCACAAAAGAAAAAATACCTTACTCCGCTTGCACAGGGAAAGAAAGACGGCGAATTACACATTGGTGCATTCCTGTTGAGTGAGCCGGAAGCCGGTAGTGACGCCACTTCGCAAAGAACGATCGCAGAGGACAAAGGCGATCATTATTTGCTGAACGGGATAAAAAACTGGATAACTAACGGAAGCACTGCAAGTGTTTACCTTGTTATTGCACAAACTGACGTAAGCAAAAAGAGCCGCGGCATCAATGCTTTTATTGTAGAAAAGAACTGGCCCGGCGTAGAAGTTGGCGCCAAAGAAAATAAACTGGGCATCAGGGGAAGTGATACACACAGCATTTCATTTACTGATGTAAAAGTGCCGAAGGAAAACCGCATTGGTGAAGATGGTTTCGGATTTAAATTTGCCATGAAAACGCTTGCGGGTGGACGAATAGGCATCGCATCACAGGCATTGGGTATTGCAAGCGGGGCTTATGAGCTGTCGCTGAATTACAGCAAACAACGAAAAGCTTTTGGCACAGAGATCATGAACCACCAGATCATCCAGTTCAAATTAGCAGATATGGCTACGAAAATTGAAGCAGCCAGGTTACTTTGTTTAAAAGCTGCCTGGGAAAAAGATCAGAAAATAGATTATACACTCAGCAGTTCTATTGCAAAAGTATTCAGCAGTGAAACCGCTATGTGGGCAGCAACAGAAGCAGTACAGATTCACGGCGGATATGGGTTTGTAAAAGAATACCATGTAGAACGTATGATGAGGGATGCCAAGATCACGCAGATATATGAAGGTACAAGTGAAGTGCAAAGGATCGTGATAGGAAGAGCGATATTGAAGTAAAACACCCCCTCCGCCCCCTGAAGGCAAAGCCCCTCTATCTCCCCGAAGGGGAGGAAAAGGAGAAGATTGAGGCGAGTTGGTTTTCTTATTATCAAAGAACATAAAAAATAAGAGCGAAGTGTAAATGGATTCATTTGCGCTTTTTTATTGAACATACACAATGCTTCTTACCTTGCATTTCTAAAAATAGTCTAAACCATTAAACCATTAAACCATTAAACCATTAAACCATTAAACCATTAAACCATTAAACCATTAAACCATTAAACCATTAAACCATTAAACCATTAAATCACATTCTCCTCCATGCCATTTTTGATCGAATCATACAAACGCATCCAAAAAGAATTATCAGATCATCATGTAACCCTTGTTGCCGTAACCAAAACAAAATCTGTTTCAGATATTATGGAAGCATACAATGCTGGTCATCGTGATTTTGGGGAGAATTATGTACAGGAATTAGTGGATAAATATGAAACATTACCCAGGGACATCCGCTGGCATTTTATTGGCCACCTGCAAAGCAATAAAGTAAAATATATTGCGCCTTTTGTTCATTTGATACATGGAGTTGACAGTGAAAAATTATTACAGGAAATAAATAAACAGGCAGCGAAGATCAATCGCATAATACCATGTTTATTGCAGGTACATATATCAACTGAAGAAACAAAGTTTGGGTTGGATGAACAGGAATTGGATACATTGATAAAAAAAATTGAAATGAATACAGCAGCATGGAAAAATGTTGCAATAAAAGGATTGATGGGAATGGCTTCATTTACAGAAGATAATGATCTGATAAGATCAGAATTCAAATACCTGGGATCTCTTTATGACAGGAATGCTCAATATTCAATACTCAATATTCAATATTCAATATTGAGCATGGGCATGAGCGCTGATTACAGGTTTGGAATTGAGGCAGGAAGCAGTATGGTTAGAATTGGAAGTTTATTATTTGGATCAAGAAATTAAGTAGCCCGAGAAATTAGCATCAGTTCAACGTTTTGTTAAAATTTTAAAGGCGGTTATGCATTTCTATGTTTAAGAGATCTTATTACGGCATAATCAAATAACTTTAACATGCATAACATTTCCATTATGACACAAGAACTGGAATTCGAATCACAAAAAAACAGGAAAGCATTTTTATATACTGCTACCATTTGTGGTATACTGTTGTTATTGTTTATACTGATCAGTTGGAAAGTGATGCCGCCGAGCATTCCTGTGGTGCAGGACCTGATAGAAATAAACCTGGGTAATAATGATAATGGCTTTGGCGAAGAACAGCCATTGATAAAAGGTGAAAGATCGCCAAGCCAGGAAGCCGTTATCATGCCGAAACAATCGACACCCAAAGAAGCAGTTGCTGATAAAATTGAACCGGATGAAAATGCTGAAGAAACCGCAGCTCCTGTAAATAAACCTGAAAAGAAAACAACAAAAGTAAAAACAGAAGTCGCTCCCACTCCTGTAAAAGTACCTGCACCACCCAAGCCTCAAAAACCGAAAGTAACTTACAATGGCCCGGGCAATGGCGGTGGTAATAATGCAAATGAAGATAATGGATATAAATCCCAGGGGAATAACCCGAATGGCAAAGGAGATAATGGGGATCCCAATGGCAATAAAGATTCTTATGGCAATACCCCGGGTGGAAAGGTCGGTGGCCCCAAAGTTACCAGAGGCAACAGAAAAATCGTACGTTATTATTCATTTACTGGCGAATTACCAAAAGCAACCATTTATGCTGTTATTAAAGTTTCAGCAGCCGGTCAGGGCACATTTGTTCGTTTTGATAAAGGTTCTACCAGCACCAATCCTGCTTATGCAAATGAGATAACAAAATACCTTAAAAATATACAGTTCGATAAAGCGGGTGATGAATCGAATGTGACAGTACAATTTAATTTTACTTATTAATTTATCTGCTCTTAATAATCGTCATTGCGAACGCAGTGAAGCAATCTCTTAACTATATAAGATTGCTTCGTTCCTCGCAATGACGATCGATATTGCATATTCAATGATTTGTTGTTTAAATCGTTTGTAATATATCTTTGTACGAATGACATACGATCAAACAATTGAATATCTCTACAAACATCTTCCCATGTTCAGCCGCATTGGCGCAGCTGCATATAAGAAAGACCTGCACAACACGATCGAACTCTGCAAAGCTTTAGGCGATCCTCATCAGAAATTTAAAAGCATTCATATTGCCGGAACCAACGGTAAGGGAAGTACGAGTCACATGCTTGCGGCTGTTTTACAGGAAGCAGGTTATAAGACAGGTTTATATACTTCCCCACATATAAAAGATTTTGGAGAGCGCATTCGTATCAATGGAAAAATGATCAACCGTAATTTTGTAATTGATTTTGTAGAAAGGACCAGGAATATTTCGGATGAGATACAACCTTCTTTTTTTGAACTTACCGTAGCCATGGCTTTTGAATATTTTGCAACAGAATCGGTTGACATTGCCATTATTGAAACTGGCCTGGGTGGCAGGCTCGACAGTACCAATATCATCTCCCCTGTTTTATCGGTGATAACAAATATCGGCTACGATCACATGAATATACTGGGTAATACCATTGAAGAGATCGCATTTGAAAAAGCAGGGATCATCAAAAATAATACGCCGGTTGTCATTGGTGAGACCTTACCTGAAACAAAACCGATATTTCTAAAGAAGGCAAAAGAAATGAATGCAGAAATTCATTTTACAGAAGATAAATTTATTACGCAGTCAACTGAATCAATCGTTTCTTTATTGTTGTGTAATATTCTCAATACAGTCAGCAATGAAATATCAACATTTAAAATTGACCTGTTGGGTTTGTACCAGGCAAAAAATATTTGCACCGTTTTAAATACAGTCGACATTCTCAACAAAATTGGTTTTACGGTCACAGAAACCGCTATGAGAAAAGGTTTGGGGAATGTAAAAAAATTAACCGGCCTCAGCGGAAGATGGGAATTGGTACAAACCAATCCCCCGGTCATTCTCGATGTAGCACACAACGAAGATGGCATTAAACAGGTATTGCATCAATTGAAAATGAATTATCCTTCATCACATATACATTTTGTATTGGGATTTGTAAATGATAAAGATGTAAGTAAAATGCTTGCCTTATTTCCTGTTGATGCAGATTATTATTTTACCAATGCACATATCCCAAGGGCTTTGCCTTATGAAAAATTAAAGGAAACTGCAGCATTAAGCCAGTTGAATGGAAAAGGTTTTGATCATGTGAATGATGCTATTGAACAGGCAAAGCTACATGCAAAAGATAATGATGTGATTATGGTTTGCGGGAGTTTTTTTATTATAGCTGAAGTTGAAAAATAAAGTTTAGAGTTTACAGCTTTTGGAAAGCTGTAAACTCTATTTTTCCATCACTCTCATAAACTCAAATGCATGAAACATACAAAGTGCATGCATGCTTTGTTTAATTTCATTGTGAAGCAGCATTGATCTTACTTCTTCTATTGGTTTCAATATGATCTCTATCTCTTCATTGTCATCCAATGATTGTGCAGCTGTTTTCTTTCCACCCAATGCCAGAAACATATAAGTGAAGTTATCCAACAGGCCGGGATTAGCTGTAGTAATACCGAGATAATGAAATGAAGAGAAAGCATAACCGGTCTCTTCTAACAGTTCCCTTTCAATAGCCTGCATAGGTTGCTCTCCTCCATCAATAAATCCACCGGGAATCTCTAACAGCATTTCATTAACTGCATACCGGTATTGCTTTATGAGGAGTACTTCATTATCTTCTGTAATAGCCATTGCACAGACGCTTGTAGGAAGTTCCACCACAAAATAAGGATCAACGATCTTTCCTTCGGGCGTTTGATAACTATCTTTCCTTGCGTTAAAATAAATGTGCTTATTAAGGTATTCTGAAGACAATGTTTTAAAAGCCACGGAAACTAATTTATGATTGAAATATTAAACAGTTCTTAGTTTATAGTTCATAGTTGGGTTTATAAGAATTTAAACTCTTTTATTTATAACTTGCGTTTTTCAACTATGAACTATGAACTATGAACTATGAACTATGAACTATGAACTATGAACTATGAACTATGAACTATGAACTATGAACTATGAAC
>JANNBU010000492.1:0-6428 GCA_031385805.1 Ferruginibacter sp. | reverse complement strand
CTTTGGATGACATCTAACGAAGCAAAAGAATATGGGTTGATCGATGAAGTATTGACTATCAATCCAAAGAAAGGAAAAAAGGACTAGCAAACAACGAATAATCAAAGCAACGAAATAACCAATTACAAAATATTTTAACTAACATGAATCTATACAATAAGAATATTCGATTTGAAGACGAAGATGATGAGCCAAAAGCAACACCGGAAAATCCAATGGAAAAGATGATGACGGGCTGGCAGTTTGATAAGAAATTCATAGAACAGCGTAAAATATTTCTCTGGGGTGTGGTAGATGATAAATCTGCCAAAGATATTACCGATAGGTTAATGTATCTCGAAGCGATAGATCCGGGTAAAGAAATAACTTTTTATATAAACAGTCCGGGTGGTGTAGTTACCAGTGGGATGGTTATTTATGATACCATGCAGATGATTTCTTCGCCGGTTAGTACTATTTGCATGGGTATGGCAGCCAGTATGGGTTCGATCCTGTTGAGCGGTGGTGCCAAAGGAAAGCGTTTTATCTTTCCTAATGGAGAAGTAATGATACACCAGCCAAGCGGCGGCGGACGTGGTGTAAGCGCCGACCTGGAAATTATGGCTATTCAAATGCAGAAAGTAAAAGAATTGGGCGCAGATATCCTGGCAAAAAATTGCGGCAAAACAAGGGAGCAGATCATGAAGGATTTTGACCGTGATTACTGGATGGATGCTAAAGAATCAATTGCTTATGGCATTGTTGATCATGTAATGGAAAAAATCTGACCATAGGATCAAAAAAACGTTTTTCTTCCGTTTTTATATACTAAATCCCTGATTTTGAAGTTATGTTCCTAAGAATATAGAAGATGCTGTAAAGCATCTTTTTTAACCCCAAAACTGTCATATTAATACTATATTTCTCCAGGTTTACTACCTTTGACTACTGATGCGGTCGCAGATTCTTATCTATATCCGGATCAACAAATTAAAACTATGGCCAAACAGCAAATATTACATTGTTCATTTTGTGGAAGAAGTCGCGATGAAGTTAAAATACTCATTGCCGGACAAGATGGCCATATTTGTGAAAATTGCGTAGAGCATGCCCAGGATATCATATCACAGGAACTTACAAATGGTACTGATCAAAAAAACACTTCATCAGCTGCTCATAAGCTTACCGTTAAGAAACCCATTGAAATAAAAAAATTCCTCGATGAATATGTGATTGGCCAAAATGATGCAAAGAAAATACTGGCTGTAGCTGTTTACAATCACTATAAAAGACTTAACCAGAAAATTGAGAATGATGTTGAGATCGAAAAAAGCAACATCATCATGGTTGGAGAAACCGGTACAGGTAAAACATTGCTGGCAAAATCAATTGCACGTATGTTGAATGTTCCTTTTGCAATTGTAGATGCTACTGTATTTACCGAAGCTGGTTATGTTGGCGAAGATGTTGAAAGCATGCTTACCCGCCTGTTGCAGTCATGTAACTATGACGTAACTGCAGCAGAACGAGGAATTGTATATATAGATGAGATCGATAAAATTGCACGTAAAAGCGATAACCCTTCCATTACAAGGGATGTGAGCGGAGAAGGTGTGCAGCAAGGGTTGTTGAAATTATTAGAAGGCAGCGAGGTATTGGTTCCGCCACAGGGAGGACGCAAGCATCCCGAACAAAAATTAATAAAAGTAAATACGCAGAATATATTGTTTATATGCGGCGGCGCTTTTGATGGAATTGACCGCATCATAGCCAGGCGTGTAAATACAAATGCCATTGGTTTCAATGTAAATAAAGAACTGCAGGAATACCAGCACAATAATTTATTACAGTTTATCAACTCTGTTGATCTGAAGCATTTTGGATTGATACCTGAGTTACTGGGCCGCCTTCCTGTTGTAACTTACCTGAATCCGCTGGATGCAGAAACATTACGCAGCATACTTACCGAACCCAAAAATGCATTGATAAAACAATTTACACGGTTATTTGAAATAGAAGGCATCGCCCTGTCTTTTGAACCCGCTGTATATGATTTCATGGTTGAAAAAGCCCTTGAATATAAATTAGGTGCACGGGGATTGCGCAGTATCTGTGAAGGTTTCCTTACCGATGCTATGTATGAGCTCCCTTCTCAAAAAGTAAAGAATTTTGATGTGACCCTGGAATATGCACAACGTAAATTCAATACTACCAAGCTCAGCCTGCTCAAGGTTGCTTAATGTATGATCTATGATTTGTGATGTATGATCTGAGGTCTTTAACTAATAGGACATTTCGCACAATCATATATCATATATCACACATCATAAATTTTCAAATTCTTTCTCCTCATTTTAGGTGGTTGTATTATTTCAATTTATTTTCGCCATGCATTCAGATCAGGCTAATAAATATGAAATAGGTCTGTATGCACAAACAATATTAAATCTTCAATATTAAATCTTACATAAAAAAATGGTTGACGTAATTCTGGGGCTGCAGTGGGGCGATGAAGGCAAAGGAAAGATCGTGGATTTTTTTGCAAAGAACTATGATGTGATCGCAAGGTTTCAGGGTGGACCGAATGCAGGACATACCCTGTATGTGAATGATAAAAAAATCGTACTTCACCAGATACCAAGTGGTATTTTTCATGAGGACAAAACAAATCTTATTGGCAATGGCGTGGTGTTGGATCCAATTACACTGAGAAAAGAATGTAATGATGTAGCTGCCATGGGTGTTGATTATAAAAAAAATCTTTTTATAAGTGAGCGTGCACACCTGATACTGCCTACACACCGTGCATTGGATAAAGCAAGTGAACTTTCCAAAGGACATGATAAAATTGGCAGTACATTAAAAGGTATAGGTCCTGCGTACATGGACAAGACCGGCCGCAATGGCCTGCGTGTGGGCGACCTGCTTGATAAAAATTTTACAACACAATACATCAAGCTCAGGATGAAGCACCAGCGCTTACTGGATAATTTTAATTTTGGAGAGGATATTTCCAACTGGGAAGAAGAATTCTTTGAAGCACTTGAGTTTCTGAAAGAGTTTAAAATAGTAAATGGGGAATATTTTATCAATGAAAAAATAAGCAGTGGTAAAAAGGTATTGGCAGAAGGTGCACAGGGCAGCATGCTTGATGTTGATTTCGGAACTTTCCCTTTTGTTACAAGCAGCAGTACCATATCCGCAGGTGTCTGTTCAGGATTGGGTATTGCACCACAAAAGATCAAAGAAGTTATTGGCATAACGAAAGCATATTGTACCAGGGTTGGAGGCGGCCCGTTCCCTACAGAACTTACAGACGCAACCGGCGATTTTTTACGCAATGCCGGAAATGAATTTGGCAGTACTACCGGGCGCCCACGCCGTTGTGGCTGGATAGATCTCGTAGCACTGCAATTTGCCTGCATGATCAATGGGGTAACTCAATTGGTTATGACAAAGGCAGATATACTTGATGGCCTGGATGAACTAAAAGTTTGCAAAGGCTATAATGTAAACGGTGAAGAAAAAAATTACGTTCCTTTTCAAATGAACCGTATTAACATCGAGCCCGTATATCAAAGCTTTGAGGGATGGAAAACAATTGTTTCGGAAATAGATAATTATGCAGCACTTCCGGATAAAATGAAAACCTATATAAATTATTTAAATGAATTTTTGAAAGTGCCTGTAAAATATATAAGCAATGGCCCCGGAAGGGAGCAAATCGTAGCAACTTAAAAAAATAATAAAAAAAAGTTCGAAAATATTTGGCTAATTGAAAAACTCGTAGAAATTTTACAACATTAATCCTATTTAAGCATGACATTAAAATCTGATAACTCAAAAAAGACGGGAACAAAGAAAGTTGCAGCAACGAAAACGGTGGCTGTTAAGAAATCGGCAGGTAAAAAAGCTGATGATGATGACGATGATGACCTGGATGACCTGGACGATAGTGAGTCTAAGCCTTCAAAATCAAAGAAAGCGTCGAAAAAGAAAACCGGCGATGACGACGATGATGAGGATGATGTAGAAGTTGCCGATGACTGGGAAAAAGGAGAGGAAGATGATAATTGGGATCCCGATTTTGATGAATTCGATGTACCCAAATCGAAAGGAAAAAAAGCAGGTCCAAAAAAATCAGCCAAAGACGAGGATGATTTTAAACCGGATGACGATTTTAAAGAGTTGGGACTTTTTAATGATATGGATGACGATGGGGATGATGATGACGATTTTTAATTTACTAAGTGAAAAATAACATAGCAAACTTTGCAATAGAAGACAGCAAAGTTTTTAAAATAAAAATGTTGAACTGGTGCCGCCGGTTCAACATTTTTTGTTTGCTGGATAACAGCAATTATTATCCGGAGGAATCTGCTTTCGATTGTTTGCTCGCAGCGGGTTGTAAAAATTCTGTGTCCCTTACAGGAGTAAATACATTGGAAGAACTGCAGGCGTTTTCAGACAAAAGCAATGGCTGGATGTTTGGTCATTTTGGGTATGATATTTTAAATAAAAAACCAGTCAACCAGCAGTCACTAAACAACGAAATTGATTTTGGCGATGGTTTTTTCTTCACACCTGAAATATTGTTGCGTCTTAAACAGAACGAACTTATTATAGAATCGGGGGATGAGGTTCCCGATGAAATATTCAATGCTGTTAATGAACAAGATCCTTTTATAAGAAAAGCAACGCCGGTAAATATTCATTTTACAAATGGAATTACAGCAACTGAATATAAAGATATCATCCATTCTTTAAAAGGGCATATTCTGCGGGGGGATTGTTATGAAATAAATTTTTGCCAGCATTTTTTTGCCGACAATGTTTCAATTGACCCGGTGTTTTATTATCAGTTGCTTTCCCATATCTCACCAAATCCTTTTGGAGCCTTTTATAAATTAAATGATAAATATTGTTTGTGTGCAAGTCCTGAACGGTTTTTAAAAAAGGAAGGAACAAAACTAATATCTCAACCGATAAAAGGGACCAGTAAAAGAAACCTGGCAGATGCAGCAGCTGATGAGCAAAACAAAAATTACCTTATCAACAGTGACAAAGAAAAGAGTGAAAATGTAATGGTGGTGGATCTTGTAAGAAATGACCTGAGTAAAATTTGTATCGAGGGTTCTGTACATGTGAAGGAATTGTTTGGCATTTATAGTTTTCCGCAGGTACACCAGATGATAAGCACGATAGAAGGGGAAGTTGATCCCGGAACCGCGTGGACAGATATGATCAAAGCCTGTTTCCCCATGGGTTCTATGACAGGCGCCCCGAAGATAAAAGTTATGGAACTCATTAAAAAATATGAACGTTCGCCACGAGGATTATTTTCAGGCTCTATCGGTTATATAAACCCCGAAGGCGATTTTGATTTTAATGTTGTCATCAGGAGTTTGATGTACGATGAAACAAAAAAAATAATTTCTTTTAAAGCAGGAGGCGGAATAACTTTTAACAGCGATGCGGAACAGGAATATGAAGAAAGTATGTTGAAAGTTGAAGCAATTATGAAAATTTTAAAAATGTGAGATGTATGATTTAAGAGATGTATGATTTAGGGATTTGTAATGATGATCGCACAATTCATACATCAACAAATCATACATCTCTTAAATCATGCATCTCACCCATCTTTTACATCATCCATTTCCCACGTAATTATCCTTTGCCTTTTTTCTTTGCCTTAGGGTATACCGTTTTATTATTGGGAATATCAGTATCACTCAATAACAACTGAACACAATCATTCAGTATCTGGTATTTTGTAGCTAAGAACAGTTGCATTTTATCTGAAGGCAATCTTAGATCATACTGGCCATTCATAGAAAGTTTATTGTCGAATTCAGGGTTGTAGCGGTTGAATTGTGCAATATCAATACCCAGGTTCTTGGCAATCACCAGTGAATTATATTTACCTGAAATGGTTTGGGTTTCTGCCTGCTCCGTTTCAGCAACCGTTAATGCGGGTTTATCAACATAAGGGTTTCCATCACCAACCGGGCTGAAGAAACGATTGCTATTTGAATTAAATACAGTTCCATTGGTAGCTTCCATGATATAATGTGTAGCAATGAATTTTTTTACGTGGTTGCGGCTTTCTAATGGAAGATAATATTGCAATGTCCAGAAATCTTTACTACCGCTTTTTTTTATGGCATCATATACACGGCCCGGCCCGCCGTTATAGGCAGCTATTACCAGCAACCAGTCGTGCATTTGCCTGTAAAGTGTAAGCAGGTAACGTGCAGCAGCGTGTGTGCTTTTAATATAATCCCTGCGTTCATCATAATCCCTGTTCACCAGCAGGCCATAATCCCTGGCAGTGTAAGGCATAAATTGCCAGGGCCCGCCGGCTCCAACCCAACTCGTAGCACCCGTGTTTAAATTACTTTCTATTACAGCAAGGTATTTTAATTCCCTTGGCAATCCATACTGTG
>JANNBU010000440.1:0-12775 GCA_031385805.1 Ferruginibacter sp. | reverse complement strand
TTGTATTCCAAAGAAAGCAGCAAGGTGATTGAGATTATGACCGGCATAGAAGATATAAAGATCAGCAACAGTATGCGGCAGAAAAGATGGGAATGGGAAAAAATACAATCTGCTTTGTATAAACTAAAAATAAGATCGCTGACCATTTCGCAATTTCAAAATATCGGCTCTGCTATTTTCAAACAGGGAACTTCTATCCTCATTACATTTCTTGCCGCAAAATATGTAATGGACGGCAACATAAGCCTGGGCACTATGTTTGCCATTACAATGATAGTAGGCCAGCTAAGCAGTCCGCTGGAGCAATTGCATGAACTTGTTACTTCATGGCAGGATGCAAAGCTGGGAATGGAACGCATCAATGATGTACTCACCCAGAAAGATGAAGACCCTGAAGAACAAAGGGTGATAGATAAAATTCCAGACAGCGCTGACATTGTCCTGGATAATGTTACGTTTGGATACGGCAGTGAAAAAACGGAACCGGTATTAAAAAATATTTCTTTTACAATTCCTGCAGGAAAAGTAACGGCTATTGTTGGGGCAAGCGGAAGCGGGAAAACAACATTGATGAAGTTATTGCTTAGGTTTTATGATCCCGGGGATGGAAATATTTTCCTGGATAATACAGATTTCAGCAAACTACATCATGGCGCTTGGCGGGAAAAGTGCGGAGTAGTAATGCAGGGTGGACATCTGTTCAGCGGCAGTATTGCTGATAATATTACCATGGGACATGATAAGGATCAGCAGGCTGTTATCAAAGCAGCAGTTATAGCTAATATTGATGAGTTCATCACTACGCTGCCCAAAGGATATATGACAGAAATTGGAGCAGAAGGAATTCCGCTGAGTGCGGGTCAAACACAACGCATCCTGCTTGCAAGGGCTGTGTATAAAAATCCTTCTTATCTTTTCCTGGATGAAGCCACCAGCGCACTTGATGCAAACAATGAAAAAATTGTAATAGAAAACCTGGATCATTTTTTTGAAGGACGAACCGTGGTAGTAGTGGCACATCGTTTAAGTACCGTAAAATATGCCGACCAATTGATCGTGCTGGATAAAGGAAAAATTATTGAATCAGGCTCGCATATTGATTTGGCTTTTAAGAAAGGCGTGTACTATACTTTGGTAAAAAATCAATTGGAGTTGGAATAGTTTTGGGATGTATGTGATAAAAAATAACAGCACATCAAATTGAATAGAACTAAAGGACGACACAATCTCAGTTGCAGGGCCGGTTATTCACTTTACCAACCGATTGCTTTTTGCAGGTCGGATGGGAGGATAAGTGAATGACACAGGGAATGCTGGCCCTGCTTTTTTCAGTTTTCATTTTTCCCGCTGATCTTCGCAGATTGAATACCGCAGATCTGCGGAAAAATCTGCGTCAATCTGCGGGGAAATTTTCTCTACCCCACATGAAAATTTCTCTTTTCAAATTTTCCTCTTACCTTCGCCTATGGCAACAATAATTAACTCCACAACGAAGGGTAAACCCAACAAATTTTTCGGCGAAGGCTTAACGTTTGACGACGTTTTACTCCTGCCTGCCTACTCACAGATATTACCACGTGACGTAGATATCAAGACCCAACTTACAAGAACGATCACTTTAAATGTACCCATGCTTAGTGCAGCAATGGATACCGTTACAGAAGCACAACTGGCCATAGCACTGGCAAGGGAAGGCGGGCTTGGCATCCTGCACAAGAATATGACCATTGATCAGCAGGCAGACCAGGTACGCAAAGTAAAGCGGAGTGAAAACGGGTTGATACTCGATCCCATTACACTCAGCCCCGATGCAACCATTGGCGAAGCATTAAAACTGATGAGGGAAAACAAGATCGGTGGTATTCCTATTGTAGATGCACAATATAAACTGGTTGGTATCTTAACAAACCGCGACCTGCGTTTTGAAACACATCCGAAACAGAAAGTGAGTACGGTAATGACAAAAGATAACCTGATAACCGCACCCGAAGGCACTGACCTCAAAAAAGCAGAACTCATCTTCAAAAAAAATAAGATTGAAAAACTTCCTGTCGTAAACAAATCAGGTAAACTTATCGGGCTTGTAACGTTTGGGGATATACTAAAATTAAAAAGTCATCCCAATGCTATAAAAGATTCCTTTGGAAGGTTGCTGGTGGGAGCCGGTGTTGGTATTACCAAAGATATACTCAACAGGGTTGATGCATTGCATGCAACGGGTGTAGATGTTATCTGCTTAGACAGCGCCCATGGCCATACCAAAGGTGTCATTGATTGTCTGAAACAAATAAAAGGATCTTATAAAAAACTGCAGGTCATAGCAGGAAATGTAGGCACTGCTGCAGGTGCAAAAGCACTGGCTGATGCAGGCGCAGATGCAGTGAAAGTGGGCATTGGCCCGGGTTCTATCTGTACCACACGTATTGTGGCCGGTACCGGTGTTCCGCAAATTACTGCTGTTATGGAAGCCGCTGCCGCTTTAAAGAACAGGAATGTGGGAATTATCAGCGATGGTGGTATCAGGTATACCGGCGATATGGTAAAAGCACTGGCCGCAGGCGCTACCTGTGTAATGATGGGAAATATTTTTGCAGGCACAGAAGAAAGTCCCGGCGAAACAATTATTTATGAAGGCCGCAAGTTCAAACAATACCGTGGAATGGGTTCACTCGGCGCTATGGCCCAGGGTAGCAGTGACCGTTATTTCCAGGATGTGGAAGACGATGTGAAAAAGTTTGTACCCGAAGGCATTGAAGGACGTGTTGCTTTTAAAGGTTCTTTAAGGGAAGTGGTACAACAGTTCACCGGCGGGTTAAGAGCAGGTATGGGTTACTGTGGTGCCGATAGCATTAAAACATTGCAACAGGCAAGTTTTGTAAAGATCAGCAACGCAGGAATGAGGGAAAGCCATGCACATGATATTGATATAACGAAGGAGGCACCGAATTATAGCAGGTAAAACCCCCTCCGCCCCCTAAAGGGGGAACTGGCTCTCTAAATTGCGAAGCGCTATTTGAAAATTGAGCATTGTTTATTGAATATTGTATGTTGCAGGCATTTATATTTCATGGCATAATCGTTGTGTCACTCACTTCAGCTGATTTGCAGGAATGAAGCAAAAAAAACATAATAATCCTAATAGCATAAATGATCAAAGAAAATGAAAGAAGTCACCATCAAGGTTCCCCCTTTAGGGGGGCAGGGGGTTTTGCCTTCCTTTTATTTCTTTTCATACTAATAACCCAATCAACCAATAAACTTTATGCCCAGCCTGCCTCGTCGGCAGACAGGGATTCCTCCCGCCTCCGCATCTCCCTCCTCACCTGCACTCCCGGCGATGAATTATATTCTCTTTTCGGGCATAGCGCTATAAGGATCATTGACAGCAGCAATATTGACAATAACTATTTTGATATCGTTTACAATTATGGCACATTCAATTTTGATGACCCGGGATTTTATTTAAAATTCATCAGGGGTAAATTATTATACTACATAAGCATTGAATATTTTAATGGTGAAAATGGTTTTAAAAATCTTTACCAGTCAACAGGCCGTGGCATGACGGAACAGATCTTAAACCTTTCAGCAGCAGAAAAAACAGCTGTTCAGCATTCCCTGAATGAAAATCTTAAAGAAGAAAATAAATATTACAAATACGATTTTTTTTTAGACAACTGTACAACCCGGTTAAGAGACCTCCTCGTGCAAAATAAACATCCGCAACCGCTATTGCCGGCTGTTATGCCCGCCAATACAAGATTCAGGCAGGCCATACATCAATACCTTGATAAAGGAAAACAATACTGGAGCAAACTGGGTATTGATATTTTACTGGGTGCTCCAACCGATGCAGTCATGACACCAACACAACAACAATTCTTACCCGATAATCTCATGAAGTCATTAGACAGTTGCAAAAATATTTCACTGGTACACTCATCCAAAGATCTTTACAACATTCCCGGCGATCATGGGAATACCAGTTGGTTTACACCCATGTTCTTCTTTTCATTCCTGTTGGCTTTTTTTATTTTACTCAGCTTCTCAAAAAACAAGTTCTTACAAGCCATCCTGAAAGGATTGGACGGAACATTGTTTTTCTTAACAGGACTACTCGGTGTTATTTTGATCCTTATGTGGACGGCTACCGATCATAGCATGACAAAAAACAATTACAATTTATTATGGGCATGGCCCACGCATATCATCATATCATTTTTTATCAACAGCAATAAAGGTTTTGTAAAAAAGTATTTCTTAGTTACCAGCCTTGGTTTAGCAGGTTTATTATTGGCATGGTTCTTCCTGCCACAGCAAATGAATAACGCACTGCTGCCTTTTGTTTTATTGTTGTTGTACCGGTCGGCGATGAAAGTTATTAAATAATATAGGTTTGATATCGTTTAAAGGTTTAAGGGTTTAAAAGTTACCCAAACCATTAAACGTTTAAACCATTAAACGGTTTAAACGCTCATGCAGGAAAAACACATCCTCTTCCAAAACATAACCATCCATTACAAAACCACCGGCACTGGTTTACCGGTAGTATTACTCCATGGTTTTGCAGAAGACAGCAGTATTTGGGATAACCAGGTTGAATATTTGAAAAATGATTACAAACTTATTATCCCGGATCTGCCGGGTAGCGGACAATCCGGTTTAATCAACAAGGAGAATATTGGCATGGAAGACTATGCCTTATGCATCAAACAAATATTAGACACCGAAAAGATCACCCAATGCATCATGATCGGGCACAGCATGGGTGGTTATATCACCCTGGCTTATGCTGAAAAATACCCCGGATCGTTGATCAGTTTCGGACTTTTCCATTCCAGTGCATATCCCGATGATGACGCTAAAGTGGAAACAAGAAAAAAAGCCATATCATTTATTGAATCCAAGGGTGCGGACGCATTTTTAAAAACCAGTATCCCGGGTTTATTTTATGATCAAGGCAACTCAGCGCAGGCGGATGCGTTAATAGAAAAAGGAAAAGCATTTTCACCCAAAGCGCTGATACAATATTACAAAGCCATGATAGCAAGGCCCGACAGAACCAACATATTAAAAAATAACACCGCCCCGGTTTTATTTATCATGGGAGAACACGATAAAGCCGTTCCTTTTAAACACAGTCTTGAACAATCGTATATTCCTTTTCAATCGTATATCCATGTACTGCGTAATAGCGCACACATGGGTATGCTGGAAGAAAAAGACAGGGCAAATGAAATTTTGGCAAATTTTTTACTTTACATACAAGGTAATAATTATGGCCAGACAGCATTATTGAGTATTTTACAGTCTAATAAATGAATATTGTAATTTAATGAAACACACGCTACTTGTATTGGTATTTCTTTCCTGCTTTTCATTTGCACACGCAAGGCATATTACAGGTGGCGAAATGATCTATGAATATATCGGCCCCGGTTCAACGCCCAACTCAACAAAATACAGGATCACCCTTATGCTTTTCAGGGATGAATTTTGTGGTGGTAATTGTGCACAGATGCCGGCCAGTGTTACCATTGGTATTTTTAATAATGATGATAATAGCAGGTTTGCCGTGTATGCGGACATCTCACTTAGTAATACACAACTCGTGCCAATAAATGCGCTGCCACTTTGTATTACCAGTGCACCTGTCCTGAAATATACGGTGGGTTTTTATACTGTTACGGTAGATCTGCCGGCTAACAATTCTGGGTACACGGGAGCCTACCAAACCTGTTGCCGCATAGATAATATCGAAAATGTTCCGGATGGAATAGGCGCTACTTACACCTGCAAGATCCCCGGAACCAATAACCGCCCGGCAGGTTTTAGGGACAATAGTCCCCGTTTTTCGAGGGGCATTTCAGTGGTTTGCTATAAAAAGCCATTCACCCTTGATTTTAGTGCAACTGATACAAATGCTGATTCATTGGTTTACAGTTTGTGCGATGCATATAATGGTGGTAGTGCAACAAATGCAAGCAATATAACCCCGTCAGCCCCACCTTATGGCTCTGTTGGATATACAGGCGGTTATTCAGGATCGAGGCCCCTGGGCAACCAGGCATTTATAAACAGCAGCACCGGAATTATATCCGGTATAGCTCCGGATGCAGGTAAATATGTGGTCTCAGTTTGTGTGAGTTCTTACAGGAACGGTGTATATATTTCAGAACACCGCAAAGATTTTATCATTACTGTGGCGCCTTGCGATTTTGCCGGCGTACAATTAGAGCCTTCCTATATTAGTTGCGACGGGTTTACTTTCTATTTTGAAAACCTGAACAATTCCCCGCTAAATATGACCTATTACTGGGACTTCGGGGATGGCGATACTTCATCAAGCCCTACTCCAACACATACTTATCTTGTAGCCGGTGTATATACATTGAAATTAGTTGTTAACCGGGGGCAGGGCTGTTCCGATTCCTCATCCTCTCCATTAAGGGTATTCCCTGGTTATTTTCCGGGGTTCACCGAAAATTCACCGATATGTAAGGACAAGCCTTTACAATTCACCGATATCACTACTGCAAATTACGGTGCGGCTAACTCATGGCATTGGGATTTTGGGGACACACAAACTTCTGCAGATACCAGCAGGCTGAAAAACCCTGTTTATACGTATCCGCTTCCCGGAACTTATAATGCTACACTCATTGTGGAAAGTGACAAAGGTTGTATAGATACAGTAACAAAAGTTATTACTGTTGTTGACAAACCGGTTTTTGCTGTTACCAATGATACATTGATCTGCTCAATAGATACTTTACGGCTGAATGCTGTGGCCGGTTCGCCGGGAGCTCTTACCTGGTCGCCGAATTATAACATCAGTTCTCTGAATAGTTTTGCACCATTGGTAAGTCCGGATGTTACTACCACATATTATGTTTCCTTTATTGACAATTCAGGTTGCTCAACCAGTGATTCTGTAAAAGTGAATGTGGTGAATTTTGTAACCCTGTCTTTGGGTAATGATACAACGATCTGCAGAACCGATGCCATTACACTTATGCCTAACAGTGATGGATTGAAATATGTATGGACGCCACCCGCTACTCTTAATAATTCAAACATTAAAAACCCGATAGCCATTCCAACAGATCCTTCAACAACTTATCATGTAAGGGCAAGTATTGGCAAATGTATTGCTGATGATGAGATAACGATCAGGACCGTTCCATACCCCGATGCAAATGCGGGCGCTGATACCTTGATCTGTTTCGGAAAATCTGCCCCGTTGCATGCCTCCGGTGGCAGTATTTATTCCTGGTCGCCAACGGCATTTTTAACTGCCACAAATATTCCCGATCCTGTTTCAGTAAACCCGGTAGCCAGTGTAGTGTATGTGGTTACAGTAAAGGATGTGCTCGGATGCCCCAAAGCCGTAATGGATACCGTGATCGTAAACGTTGCCAGGATCATTGCCGATGCCGGGCCCCGGGATACTTCCATTGTTATAGAACAGCCATTGCAGTTATTCGCTACCGGTAGCACTATTTATTCATGGTCACCTTCCACCTGGCTTACCAATACAGAGATCTCCAACCCAATTGCATTGCCGCAGGATAATATTAACTATGTTGTAAAGGTTAGCAACAGCATTGGTTGTTTCAGTACCGATACCATCAGGGTAAAATTATTTAAAATAAAACCAGATCTTTATGTCCCCACTGCTTTTACCCCCAATGGCGATGGTACAAATGATGTACTCAGGCCAAAGGCGCTGGGGTTAAAATCTGTAGATGCATTTATCGTTTATAACCGCTGGGGGCAAATGCTTTTTTCCACCACCGATATCGGTGCAGGATGGGATGGCACATTTGGTGGTGCAGACCAGGCAGCGGGTACCTATGTTTGGTACGCACAGGGAACGGATTATAAGAATGCTAAATTGGAAAGAAAGGGTACGGCTGTGCTGATCAGGTAATTTATTTATCAACTATTCGTTTTATAATCGCCTGCTGCTTTTAAACCTGAACGTTTTTTATTATATTTATGGGCTGTTTATTACCGTAAATCTGCAAATGAAAAAGATTCTGCTCTCGATATTTCTCATTACAAGTGTGTATACTGCATTTGCAACGCATACAAAGGGTGGGTGGATGTATTATGAATATCTTGGTCCGGGATTAAATGATCCTACAAAACTCAGATACAGGATTGGCCTCACCTTTTATTCAAGTTGTAACAATGCTGTTCCTGAGAATAGTTATAATATATCGATTTTCCAGAACACATCCCCTTTCAATTTCGTTTTGGATGCCCCAGTTATTGTTGTTGCTGACAATAATATCCAAAATTGTATTGTTACATCCTGTTATCCTTGTTTGGATGTGATCCCTTCTATTTGCTATTGGATAAGAAAATTTGAAACGATCGTTGAACTAGCGCCATCACCAAATGGATATATACTTTCAAAGCAACGATGTTGCAGGATATTTGGAATTAGTAATTTAACCAATCCCTCCGATGCAGTTGGTGAAACTTATAGTATTAATATTCCCGGTTTTAATGTCCCGATACCAAACGCTCATATTAATTCAAGTCCTCAATTCGTATTTAATGACACGGCCATTGTTTGTGGAAATAATCTTATGTCAATAAACTTTGGTGCTACCGATGTTGATGGCGATTCACTTGTTTATACTTTCTGTAATGCATTTGACGGGGGAGATAATGGTACTAATGCCAATCCCCTAACTGCATCAACTCCTCCATACTCATCGGTACCATATTTATTTCCTTATTCAGGAACAAGCCCATTGGGTGCTGCTGTTACCATTAACCCGGTAACAGGGATCATAAGCGGTACCGCACCGCCGCCTGGGGAATATGTTGTTACTGTATGCGTTGCTGAATACAGAAATGGGGTACATTTTGCAGATTCAAAAAAAGAATTGCATTTAAAAGTAGCTGCTTGTTCACCGGTAGTTGCAACATTGGATCCGGAGTTCACTACCTGTGGCGACCTTACATTGGCATTTTTCAACCAAACGGATAATATTGCCATTCAAAACTGGTTCTGGCAATTCGGTGACCCCGCTTCAGGTGCCAATGATTCATCGACACTTCAATTTCCTACCCATACATTTACGGTTGCAGGAGACTATACAATAAAATTAATAGTGAACAGGGGATTACCTTGTCTGGATTCTACTGAACAAGTAGTGCATGTTTTCCCTGGTTTCTTCCCGGGTTTTGCTACCGTTCCACCCTACTGTGTCGGCCAACCCGTACAGTTCACTGATACTACCCGTACAAATTATGGTGTTGTAAACAACTGGAGCTGGAACTTTGGAAACACAGCCACATTAGCCGATACCAGTCATTTACAAAACCCAACCTATACTTATAACACAACAGGTACTTATAGTGTTCAACTGGTCTCGGGAAACAGTAAAGGCTGCAAGGATACCGCCACCCACGATATTACCGTGCTGGCAACTCCCTCTGTATCTCTCCTGCCGAATGACACAACGATCTGTGCTTTAGACAGCCTGCAACTAACGGCTACGGGCACAGGAATATTCAGCTGGTCACCGGCAACAAATATTATCGGGGGCAATACGGCTACTCCCATTGTATTTCCAACTGTTCCAACAAAATATATTGTAACACTCGATCTGTCGGGTTGTAAGAACAGGGACTCTGTAACAATAACCCCATTGAATGATCTCACCAATGCCATCATTGCAAACCCTGCTACAATATGCCAGGAAGATACACTAACGCTGACGGGGAGCTGTAATAAGACCACGAATATATCCTGGCAGTGGAGCCCGGCAGCCACACTGCAATCGCCCACAAACCCGGTAACAAGGGCATGGCCTGCAGCAACAACTAATTATACATTGACAACAAAGTGGGGAGCACATTGCATTGCCACTAAAACAGTAAATATCCCCGTAACCCCACTCGCCATTCCCAATGCAGGGCCCGACAGTACTTTTTGTGCAGGGCAAACGGCCGTTCCCTTATCGGCCAGCGGAGGAGTTAATTATCAATGGACCCCAACAACAGGTTTAAGCAACCCGAATATTGCAAACCCGCTGGCCTCACCCACGGTAACAACACCGTACATTGTTGCAGTTGGCGTTGCCGGTTGCAGTAAAACAAAAAAAGACACGGTAATCGTTACGGTAAGACAAAAACCATTAATCACCATTACCAACGATACACTGATCTGTTCAATAGATACTTTGCAACTGAATACCACATCAAACGTGGCAGTCAACACATCCTGGACACCCAATTACAATATCAATAACACAACGATCCCTGCCCCATTGGTAAGTCCTGATCTGCCTACAACCTATCATGTACTCCTCACAGATGCTTATGGTTGTTTTAAAGATGATTCGGTTTATGTAGATGTAAAATTGTTTGTAACGGTCAATGCCGGGCCCGATACTGCTATCTGTAAACCCGAAGGTTTCAACTTAAGAACTACCAGCGATGCCCTGCATTATCTGTGGACACCTGCAACCTTCCTAAGCAATGACACTATCAAAAATCCTTTTGCAAATCCACCCGTAACAACAACCTACCTGGTAACGGCCAATATCGGTAAATGCGAAAGCCAGGACCAGGTAAAAATAACCGTGGCCCCCTACCCGGCTGCTTTTGCAGGTAATGACACTACAGTATGTATTGGCTTTAATACACAGATAACGGCAACGGGTGGCAGTATTTATTCCTGGAGCCCAACGGTATATTTAAGCAATCCGTTTATAACCAATCCACTGGTGATACAACCGGCTTCCAATATTGTATATACGGTTACAGTAAGGGATACCCTGGGATGTACAAAAGCAATAAAAGATTCTGTATTGGTAAGGGTAATACAAAAACTTCAGGTAGATGCCGGCCCTGCAGATACCAGTATTGTAGAAGGGGAAACCATACGCCTGAATGCCACCGGTGCCTACACCTATTTGTGGAATCCCGGCACCTGGTTGTCTTCTACCACTGTAGCAAACCCGCTGTCTGCACCTGATGATGATATAAAATATTATGTCATTGGAACCGACCGCTATGGTTGTGTTGGAAAGGATAGCATCAATATCAGGTTATTCAGGTTGGAACCCAGTATGTATGTACCTACGGCCTTTACACCCAATGGCGATGGTATCAATGATGTAACAAGGCCCATTTTACTTGGCATGAAGTCATTGAATTATTTTAAAGTATTCAACCGCTTTGGTGAACTGATGTTTTATACAACTGAAAAGGAAAAAGGATGGGATGGCGTTTACAAAGGTAAGCCACAGGATTCTGCAACGTTTGTATGGATGGCACAAGGGGTAACTTATAAAGGGCAAACGAAAACGAAGAAGGGGTATGTTGTTTTGATAAGATAGACTAACTGTTTCCCGATTTACATTTTACATTCTTTATTAAAAAAATATTGAACTGGAACAAGGAATTTCGAATGATGATCGGAGTTAAACACTTCAACATTCGAAATTCCTTGTTCTTTGCCTGCCTATCGGCAAAGGCAGGTTCGATATTCAATCTTGAAATTCCCCTATTTTGCACCCATGAATAAAATCGTCTTCATAACAGGCGCCACGGCAGGCATCGGCAAAGCATCTGCTGAAAAATTTGCCGCAGCAAATAATAACCTTATTATTACCGGCAGGAGAAAAGAAAGGCTGGAAACACTTAAAAAGGAACTGGAAGAAACCTATTCTATAAAGGTTATGACCTGTTGTTTTGATGTGCGGGAAAGAAAAGCTGTATTCGATGCTGTCAATAACCTCCCCGAAGAATGGAAAAATGTAGATATCCTCATCAACAATGCCGGACTTGCCCTGGGCAGGGACAGTTTTGAAACTGCCGACATGGATGACTGGGATACCATGATGCATACCAATGTTGATGGTTTATTGTATGTAAGTAGGGCCGTATTGCCTTTTATGATAAAAAATAAGAAGGGCCATATTATCAACCTCGGTTCCATTGCCGGCAAAGATGTATATGAGAATGGGAATGTGTATTGCGCCAGCAAATTTGCAGTGGATGCCATTAGCAAATCAATGCGGATCGACCTGCTCAAATACGGTATAAAAGTTACAGCCATTAACCCGGGTGCCGTTGAAACAGAGTTTTCCATCGTAAGGTATAAGGGCGATGAGGTTAAAGCAGGAGCTGCTTATGAAGGTTATATACCATTAACTGCGCACGATATTGCCGATACGATCTTCTATTGTGCAACCCTTCCCATGCACGTTTGTATCAATGACCTGAGTATCACCTGCTTGCAACAAGCGGGAATTTATTATTTCCATAAAAAATAAAAAGATAGAAAACACGTTATATAGCCTGTAGGATACTTACTCTTTTAAAATTTAGCCAGAATTTTTAAATTTTAAAACGCAAAATGTTAGGAAAAGCCGATAAGAAGTATTAATCTTACAAGACCAATCATCCAACAAGAAATATAATGAAAAGCCAAATTCTACTTACCATTCTTTTCGCCACCCTTTTGGGATACGGCATTCAGGCACAGGATGTTATCCGCCAAAAACCCTGTACGCTCGAATCAATTCTTCACCAGGCAGACAGTATTAAACAAGACCTTTCAAACAAGGGATTTATTGTTGTAAAAGAAGCTTCTGTATCTATGGAAAGCGAATATGAAATGCCCATTATTGTTCCTTTAACGGAAGGCAGCTGGTATCAGTTTGTATTTATTGGTGATATGAGTTCAAAATTATACGAAGTACGGATGTACGACTGGAATGAAAAACAGGTGGTTTACCAGAAA
>JANNBU010000419.1:0-8617 GCA_031385805.1 Ferruginibacter sp. | reverse complement strand
TTCTAAACTTCTAAACTTCTAAACTTCTAAACTTCTAAACTTCTAAACTTCTAAACTTTTAAACCCGATTCAAATTCCTAATTCCCAACCAACCTGATTCCTTCCTTTTCAAAACTTATTTTTCGTTGCCTGTATAAATTCCCAGTTGTCATTTTAAATGTTTTCTTACTCATACCAAAAAAAGAATAAATTTCTTCGGGATCACTTTTGTCATAATAGGGCAGGTAACCATCGTTCTCTTTTAACAGTCTTAATATTTTTTCTCCTTCATCTTCAACCCTGTTGTAACCGGGTTTGCCGGCTGAGACATCTATTTTATTGTCTGAGGGATAGATCTTTTTGATAAAGCCTGTAAATTTATCACCTGCCGTTATATTCCGGTATATCTCGTTAAAATGTAATACACCGGTATGTTGGTTATTGATGATCACCACATAACCAATATCTGTCCGGCGATAAACGATCAGGTCAACCACATCCAGTTCCTTAACGGTAAGTTTCTCATTACTCAAAAAAGGTTCTAATTTTTCCGTAGCGGCTATGCGTCCTGTTTGCTCATCCAAATAAATTTTTACAAGATATTCGCCATTCGGGATCATGGTTGTCTGTTGTTTGGACTTAGGAACAAAAATATCCTTCATCAATCCCCAGTCAAGAAATGCTCCATGAGGTGTAACACTGATAGTTTTCAACTTTACAATATCACCCAGCACACCCATTGGCTCCTGGGTGGTTGCAATGATCCTGTCTTCACCATCATGATAAATAAAAACTTTTATTTCATCTCCGTCTTTGGTGCCAGGTGGAACAAACCTTTTTGGGAGTAAGATACCTTCACTGCCATCATCAAGGTAAACACCAAAATCTACCGTACGCAATACCTTTAATAAATTATATTCCCCAACCTTTACCATGATAATGTTTGAGATGTAAAGATAGGGGATACCAAATGCCGATACCGGATACCAGATACGGGATACCAGATACAGGTTTGAACGCTTTAGATAAATTGAGCATTAAAATATAGGATGATAGATGCTTACTAAAAGGATCTGTTTTATTAAACAGCTGCGAGCCGGTATCCAGCATCTGGTATCCTGTATCCGGTATCTTTTCTTCTGAAACCTCCATCCGGTATTGTTATCCCACACCCGTTTTATACTACATCCCCGCCAAATACGTTATCTTCACCTAAATAAAACGATTTTTTTGAATTTCTCAACTTTTGGATTTGACAGTCGGCTAATGGAAGGCATTGACGCTTCCGGCTATGAAGAAGCAACACCGGTACAGCAACAGGTAATTCCACGAATATTGGAAGGTAAAGACATTATTGCATCGGCGCAGACAGGCACCGGTAAAACTGCGGCTTTCCTGCTTCCACTCATCAATAAGATCATTACATCTACGCATGATCAACATACGATCAATGCTTTGGTGATAGTACCTACCAGGGAACTCGCCATACAAATTGCTCAGCATCTTGAAGGACTTTCTTATTTCACCAATGTAAGTTCAATAGCTGTTTATGGTGGTGGCGATGGCAATGCTTTTGTACAGGAAAAAAAGGCGCTGAGTATGGGTGCCGATGTAGTGGTATGTACACCCGGCAAAATGATGGCCCATATAAAAATGGGGTACGTAAAATTAGATGGATTAAAATACCTGGTGCTTGATGAAGCCGACCGGATGCTTGATATGGGGTTTTATGATGATATCATGTTCATCATCAAACACCTTCCCCCCAAAAGACAAAACCTGTTGTTTTCTGCAACCATGCCGCATAAGATCAGGGAACTGGCACGTAATATCCTGCACAAACCCGAGGAAGTAAATATTTCAATAAGTAAGCCGCCGGAAAAAATAATTCAGCAGGCTTTTATGGTATACGATGCTCAAAAGATACCCCTCGTTCTTCATTTGCTGAGAGAAAAGAAATTCAAAAGCGTTTTGATCTTTTGCAGCAGTAAACTTAGTGTAAAGCAACTTACGCGTGACCTTAAACGAAATAAACTTTTAGCCGATGAGATACACAGCGATCTCGACCAGGATAAAAGAGAAGATGTTTTGATACAATTTAAAAGTGGCCGTTTACCGATATTGGTTGCCACAGATATTTTAAGTCGTGGTATAGATATTGATAGCATTGACCTCGTAATAAATTTTGATGTTCCACATGACGGCGAAGATTATGTACATCGCATTGGCCGTACTGCACGTGCCGAAGCAGATGGCACGGCTTATACATTGGTAAGTGTAAAAGAGCAACGCAAATTGATGGCCATCGAAAAACTGTTGGGCAATCCTGTTCCAAAAGCAACAGTTCCTGCTGAATTTGGGGAAACACCACAATATGATCCTGCTGCCAATAGATCAGCCGGTAACAAACGCTTTACAAAAAAACCGCAGAACAGATCTTTCAATAGAAATCAAAAGTAAAAAGTCAAAAACTAAAAGTGAAAACTTCATAATAATTAAGCCCACTAAACTTTCTAAACCCTAAACTTCTAAACCAATTTCTTCCCAACTTAATAAACATTACACCCCACATCCAATAATCTCCCTCAGCTGAAATATATTTGTAAAAACTACAAACGATCAGCGCTACCCCTAATATATTATTAAGCCCGGTAGAATATTTGACCGGTATTACCGCACAGCGTGGTGATATGCTGCGTAAGGAACTTAATATTTTCAATTTTAAAGACCTGCTGGAGCATTACCCTATCAGGCATATTGATAAGACAAAGGTTGATAAGATCGCCAGCCTTACTCATACCACAGAATACACACAGGTTGCAGGAATTTTGACCGACATGGAAATTTTAGGTGAAAAGCAGGGCCGGCGCCTGGTGGCACATTTAAAAGATGATACCGGGATCATAGAATTGGTCTGGTTCCAGGGAATCAGTTGGGTACAAAAGATATTGGTGACCGGGCAACAATACCTGGTATTCGGCAAACTCGGATTTTTTATTGGCAAACCACAGATAGCACATCCCGAAATAGAAAATTATACTCCTAAAACAGCATCTGGTAAAGCACATCTGGAACCAATATATCCATCAACAGAAAAATTAAAGGCAAAATGGCTGAATGGGAGAGCTATTGGCAAATTAACATACGAGCTGTTGCAAAAGATCTCAGAGAAGGACCTGCCCGAAAATCTACCGGAACCTGTTATTAAGAAGTATAAATTAATAAAGCGATACGATGCTTTCAGGCATATACATTTTCCCGCATCTGTTCAACACTACGAACATGCACTCCGTCGCTTAAAATTTGAAGAATTTTTCCTGGCTCAATTGAGGATCCAGTTAATTAAACTGAACCGGCAACGTTTCAGCAAAGGATTGATATTTGAAAAAGTAGGTGCATTGTTCAATGATTTTTACCAGCATCATCTTCCCTTTGAATTAACCGGGGCACAAAAGAATGTTTTAAAGGAGATACGCAAAGATGCAGGCAGCGGCCACCAGATGAACCGCCTCTTACAGGGAGATGTAGGCAGCGGAAAAACAATGGTAGCATTGCTGAGTATGCTCATTGCAGCCGACAATGGTTTCCAGGCCGTATTGATGGCGCCGACAGAGATCCTCGCCCAGCAGCATTTCAACAATATCAGTGAATTATTAAAGGGGTTGCCGGTAACCGTTAGTTTGCTTACCGGATCTACTTCAGCTAAAAACCGTAAACCGGTTTTGCGTTCATGCGAAGACGGATCTTTGAATATACTGATCGGTACCCATGCCATCATTGAAGACAAAGTTATTTTTAAAGATCTTGGTTTTGCCGTGGTAGATGAACAACATAAGTTTGGCGTAGCTCAACGAGCCATGTTATGGAAAAAAAATACCATACCTCCGCATATATTAGTTATGACCGCAACACCAATTCCCAGGACTTTGGCGTTAACAGCGTACGGCGACCTCGATTACAGCGTTATAGATGAGTTGCCACCGGGGAGGAAACCCATCACTACCGTTCACAGGAATGAAACAGCCAGGCCGCAGGTAATGGATTTTATCAAAGAACAGATCAGCCTGGGGCGACAGGCATACATTATCTACCCTCTTATCGAAGAAAGCAGCAAACTAGATTATGAAAATCTCATGAAAGGGTTTGAAGAAGTAAAATCATTTTTTCCTGAACCAAAATACTGGATAAGTATGGTACACGGAAAACAGCCTTCTGAACAAAAAGAAACGAATATGCAGCGTTTTGTTCAGGGAGATACTCAAATACTGGTAGGCACAACTGTTATTGAAGTAGGAGTTAATGTCCCAAATGCTTCTGTAATGGTTATTGAAAGTGCCGAAAAATTCGGGCTTTCACAATTACACCAGTTACGTGGCAGGGTGGGCAGGGGAGCCGATCAAAGTTTTTGTGTTTTGCTTACAGGGCAAAAATTATCCAATGATGCCAGAGAACGGCTGAAAATAATGGTTGGCACCAACGACGGATTTAAGATCGCAGAAAAAGACCTTGAGATACGTGGACCGGGAGAAATGGAGGGAACAAAACAAAGTGGCGTATTAAACTTTAAGCTGGCAAGCATTGTCCATGATAAAACAATGCTGGAAGCCGCAAGAGCCGCTGTTGAACAAATAATAGCATCTGATCCCGAATTGGAAATGCCTGAAAACCTGCCCATCAGGAATTTTCTTCAGCAGCAAAAAGGCAAAACATTGTGGAGTAAAATAGCCTGAGTTGTATAAATTGTTAAAGCTAAAATAAAGCTAAGCGGCCGGGAAACTAATCACCAGAATTTTCGTTTATAATAAGTAAATTGTATAAAAATAAGAGATTGATCAGATTGCGAAAGATATCAGCTAACCTATTGTTGTTTTCGGCTATTTTTTTTTCATGTAAGGATGTAAAGGCCCAGATGGAATTTGTTGAAAACAAAGGCCAATGGAATAGCAATGTAAATTACCGGGGCAATTTTAAAACGGGTTCTTTTTTCCTGGAAAATAAAGGTTTTACTGTTTTACTTCATGACCCCAAAGATGTTCAAACGATCTCGGCTGTAGGTCACGGCCATAATGGTAATAAAATAAAGTTACCCAAACCTTTTACCTTTCACTCATTTGCATACAAGGTTAAATTCCTTGGAGCAACAGGAAAGATCCAGGCTTTACCCGATAAGCCATTACCTACTTATAATAATTATTTTATAGGAGATGACAAGTCTTCCTGGGCTTCTAATTGTAAATTATTCCAGGCGGTA
Organism: Ferruginibacter sp.; assembly: GCA_031385805.1. Taxonomy (GTDB): domain Bacteria; phylum Bacteroidota; class Bacteroidia; order Chitinophagales; family Chitinophagaceae; genus Ferruginibacter. Next base: position 3,387 of record JANNBU010000419.1, on the reverse strand, counting down.
ACATATAAAAATGTATATCCTGATATTGATGTTCGCTATTACAGCAATGGGAATGAACTCAAGTATGATTTTATTGTACGCCCGGGTGGCAATACTTCTGCAATAGCTATTCAATATGATGGTGTCAAAGAAATTTTTGTAAAAGATAAAGAACTTAATATCGTAACACCGGTAGGCGTTGTAAAAGAATTATATCCGTATAGCTATCAATCAATCAATGGAAAAAAACAGGAGGTTGATTGCAAATATGTGGTCAGGAATAATGTGGTAACCTTACAGTTAAAAAATTATGATCCAACACAAACACTGATCATAGATCCTTCTATTATCTTTTCTTCTTTTGTGGGTACATCCACAGATACAGATATCTGGTCTTATACAGCAACACCCGGCCCTGATGGTAGTTTATTTGCAGGAGGGATTTCCTTTCGTGCTTCTTACCCGGTATCTGCGGGAGCATATAATACAACTTTTAATGGTGGCCCGGTAGAAGAAGGGTATCCCGGATATGATATTGGTATTTTTAAGTTTTCTCCCAATGGCAGTACGCGGCTTTATGCAACATTTCTTGGGGGTAACGGGAATGAACAACCTCACAGTATGATCACAGATGCAGCGGGTAACTTAATTATTGCGGGCAGAACAAATTCAACAAATTACCCGGTTACAGTTGCCAATATTGGTTCAGGGGGTGCTTATGATATCGTTATAACAAAATTTAATGCGGCAGGAAGTGCTTTACTTGGATCAGTTAAAATTGGCGGATCTGCTGATGATGGCGTAAATATCAGGCCAAAATACAGGGGAACACTTGGTGTTGATGGCATACGCAGGAATTATGGTGATGACGCACGTAGTGAAGTGATACTGGATGGAGCAAATAATATTATCCTGTCTTCCTGCAGCCAGTCGGGCAATTTTCCTATAACAGATACACTGATCCAAAAAGCGTATGGTGGGGGAAGACAGGATGGAGTAATATTAAAATTCAATTCCAATTTATCTTCCTTGTTATTCGCAACTTTTTTTGGTGGCTCGGGCGATGATGCCTGTTTTGTTGCAAGTATAAATCCGGTTAGCAGTAATTTATATATTGCCGGTCCAACTACCAGTAATGATCTGCGTGGAGATAAAACAGGAGTGATCAATGGTACATTCCAGGGTGGAGTATCGGATGGATATGTTACAGAAATAGTACCTGACGGCTCGGCGATCATTAAAACAACTTACCTCGGTACCAGTGGAATTGATATGGTATATGGACTTAAATTTGACAAGCTGGGTTTCCCCTATGTAATGGGAACAACAACGGGTAGCTGGCCGGTTATCAGCGCAAACTTCAGTAATCCGGGTTCCAAACAATTCATCAGTAAGCTTCAGCCCGATCTGTCGGGTTATGTTTACTCTACCGTATTTGGTACCAATTCTTCTTCACCAAATATTTCGCCTACTGCTTTCCTGGTTGACCGATGCCAGAATGTTTATGTATCAGGCTGGGGGGGCGGTGTAAATATCGACCAGAACTACTCCACCGGAAATACCAATGGACTGCCTGAAATAAATCCTTTGCAGGGAATTCCTGCTGCAGATGGTAAAGATTTTTACTTTTTTGTTTTACAAAAAAATGCCCAAAGCCAGTTGTTTGGTTCTCACTTTGGCCAGTTTGGCCAGTTTGGTGATCATGTGGACGGCGGCACAAGCAGGTTTGATGAAAATGGAGTTATTTACCAGGCTATCTGTGCAAATTGTAATGGCGGAACAACTTTCCCTACTACACCCGGTTCGTGGGCTACTTCCAATAACAGCAATAACTGTAATGAGATAGCGCTGAAAATTGAAATGAATTTTACCGGTGTGGCAGCCGGCTTACAGGCATCTATAAATGCTGTTATAAATGATACATCAGGTTGTCTCCCATTAACAGTGAATTTTAAAGATACTTTACAGAAAGGGAAAAAATTTTACTGGAGTTTCGGGGATGGATCGCCGGTAGTTATTACGACAGGTTTTGATGTTTCGCATGTATATAACGCTGTTGGAAATTATACCGTAATGCTTATAGCAGAAGACAGTTCAACATGTAATGTAAGGGATACCGCATACAAAATCATTAAGGTTGGTAACAATTTAGCAAACCTCGATTTTATACCACAAAAACTACCGCCTTGTGAAAGCCTTACCATGCAATACAGCAATATATCCACACCAACTTTTTTTAGCTTTGGCCCCAGAAGTTTTTATTGGGATTATGGTGATGGTTCACCCCGTGATACAGCGGCATTAAACCCTCCGCGTATTCATACCTATGCTGCACCAGGTGTATATAAGGTAAAACTCTTTATTTTAGATACAACTTTTTGTAATTCGCCCGATTCAATTGAGAAAATAATCAGGATAAGCCCGCTTGTAAAAGCTTCATTCAAAACCCCCGCATTAGGTTGTGCAGCTTATACTGGCATATTTGATAATACATCCCTGGCAGGCACGGATTTTATCTGGGAATTCGGTGATGGTACTTTTTCTACTGATATAAACCCAACACATTTATACGCAAATCCCGGTACATACAATGTAAGGCTGATCGCTATAGACACAAATACCTGTAACAAGATCGATACATCAGCTTATTTTACCATTAAAGTTGTATTGAAACCAACAGCTTTTTTCAGCTGGTCGCCTGTTATCCCGGAGGCAAATGTACCGGTAAGTTTTACAAACCTTTCATCCGCTGATGCCACTCATTTTTTATGGAATTTTGGTGATGGTGAAAGTTCCACTGAAAGAAATCCTGTGCACCAGTACAATGCTACAGGCACTTATACTGCAGAGTTGATCGCATATAATGCGGCTAATTGTACCGATACATTCCGGTTGCCCGTTACCGTAATCGTATTGCCGTTATTAGATGTGCCTAATGCATTTACCCCAGGCCGTTTCGGTGAAAACGGGATCGTTTCTGTAAAAGGGTTTGGAATTGGTAAAATGGGATGGAAGATATATAACAGGTGGGGACAGTTGATATTTCAGACTACCAATAGAAAGCAGGGTTGGGATGGAACTTTTAAAGGAAAGGTTCAGCCAATGGATGTGTATACTTATACCCTGGATGTAGAATTTACCAACGGAAAAAAATTAAGAAAAACCGGCGATATAACTTTATTACAATAATGAGGAGAATTAAGATCATATCATTTGTATCATTGCTGTTCATGCTGTTCGATGGAGCACATGCACAGGATCTTCATTTTTCGCAATTTTTTAATTCGCCGTTAACTACGAATCCTGCCAATACCGGGTTTATCCCGGATGCTGATTACAGGATAGGGGCACATTACCGGAACCAATGGACCACTATCCTGTCGGTACCTTATAAAACGATGAGTGCAT
>JANNBU010000416.1:0-2525 GCA_031385805.1 Ferruginibacter sp. | reverse complement strand
TTCATAGTTCATAGTTCATAGTTCATAGTTCATAGTTCATAGTTCATAGTTCATAGTTCAATATTACGATTTGCAAGTTATGTAGCACTTTTCGTTTTTCACTATTCACTTATTGTATTATGCCCAAAAAAAAACTTATAGTGATCGGCGGTGGAGCTGCAGGTTTTTTTTGTGCGGTGAATGCAGCAAGGTTAAATCCTGAACTACAGGTTGTTTTATTGGAGAAGACTTCTAAATTATTAAGCAAAGTAAAAGTAAGTGGTGGCGGAAGATGCAATGTTACGCATGCATGTTTCAGCATGGCTGATATGATCAAAAAATATCCACGGGGAGCTGCATTCTTAAAAAAAGCATTTCATCAATTTTTTACAACAGATACGATTGCCTGGTTCAATGAACGTGGAGTACAATTAAAAACAGAGGCTGACGGTCGTATGTTCCCGGAAACAAATACTTCACAAACTATCATCGATTGCCTGTTGCAGGAAGCAAACAAATACAAGGTTGAAATACTGATGAATGCAACTGTGAAGTCGTTGAATAAAACGGTGGAAGGGTGGAACCTGTTATTGAGCAATAAAAATATTTCGGCAGATTATGTTTGTATTGCCTGTGGCGGGTATGCAAAGCCAGAGCATTTCGAATGGATCAAAAATACAGGCCATAGCATAGTATATCCCATACCTTCCTTGTTTACATTTAATATTCCAAAGAACAGTATTACTGAATTAATGGGTATTTCATTGGAAAATGTTTCTGTAAAAATTACGGGCACAAAACTTTTGGAAAGTGGCCCTTTATTAATAACACATTGGGGACTGAGCGGCCCGGCTATATTAAAATTATCTGCATGGGGAGCAAGAGAACTGGCTTTGAAAAATTATGATTTCAGTATTTTGGTAAACTGGTTGCCGGTATATAATGAGATCAGCTTAAAAGAAAAAATGCAGCAGTTGCGATTTGAAATTGCTTCTCAGAAAATATACAACCGGAATCCATTTAATTTACCAGCCCGCTTGTGGGAATATTTTTTGAAATGCGCTGCTGTTGCTGCTGATATCCGTTGGGCAGATCTTCCGGCTAAGGAACAGAACAAACTCATTAAAATATTATGCGCCCAGGAATTCGCAGTAAAAGGAAAAACTACTTTTAAAGAAGAGTTTGTTACTGCAGGCGGCATTAAGTTGAATGAAGTTGATGTAAATACCATGCAAAGTAAAATTGCCCCCGGATTATTTTTTGCAGGTGAAATTCTGGATGTTGATGGAGTAACGGGTGGATACAATTTTCAGAATGCATGGACTACGGGTTGGATAGCAGCGCAAGGCATAATTCATAGTTCGCAAAATACAAGTTCATAGTTCATAGTTCCCAGTTCATAGTTTAGTGTTTGCAATTTTGGGAACTTTAACTATGAACTAAGAACTATGAACTGATATACTGGATTTTCGTTAGTAACTTTCGCCCCGGATGAAAAAAATAGACAAGTACATATTGGGAAAATACCTGACGAGTTTTTTCTTTTGCCTGTTATTGTTAACGGTAATCGTTGTTGTTGTAGATGTTAGTGAAAAGACAGATGATTTTGTAAAATCCAATTTGTCGGCCAGGCAGATCATTACAGATTATTACATGGGGTTTATTCCGCGTATTGATGCAATGCTTTTTCCGTTGTTTGTATTCATTGCCGTTATATTCTTTACTTCAAAAATGGCTGGCCGATCAGAGATCATTGCGATCCTAAGCAGTGGTGTCAGTTACCGAAGATTCTTATTACCCTATTTTGTGGGAGGTATTTTTTTATCGGCATTGCTTTGGGCAGGTTACCAGTACGTGGTACCAAATGCAAACAGGAAATGGGGTGACTTTGAAAAAATATATATTGACGGGCCGGCCGCACCGGGAACTACTACCGGCACTTATAAGCAGAATATATATTTCCGGATTGATTCAAATACTTATGCTGCCATTAAAGGGTATGATACCATTACAAAATCGGGGAATAATTTTTCGATACAGAAATTCGTCAATAATAAAATGGTCTATAACCAGCGTGCCCAGAATTTTAACTGGGATACGGCCAGGAAAAAATGGGCATTGAATAATGTATTGGAACGTCAGTTGAATGATATAGATGAAACCCTTACAAGATCGGAGACAAAGTATGTGAATTATAATTTCAAACCGATCGATCTGCGAAAAGACAATTACCTGAAAGACCAGATGACAACTCCTGACCTTGTTAATTTTATTAAATTGGAAAAGATGCGGGGATCGGAAATGCTGAGTACATTACAGGTGGAAAGGTATAACCGGGATGCGATACCGGTTTCCGTGCTGATATTGACCATTATCGGGGCGGCACTGGCTTCGAGGAAGGTGAGGGGTGGAAGTGGCGCCCATCTTGCCCTGGGCGTTGTTATCAGTGTATTGTATATCTTATTCAGCCGGTTTTCGGTGGTGTTTGCCACCAAAGGGGATTTTACACCCTGGCTTGCGTCCTGGACACCCAATATCCTTTTCGG
>JANNBU010000406.1:0-6347 GCA_031385805.1 Ferruginibacter sp. | reverse complement strand
ATAACAAGTCAGGAAGATACATTGGTTGTTTGCATTACTACAGCTGGTATTGAAAAGATAAACAAGGATAGAAAATTTACCATGGGCAATTAATTACTTTTCAAAATTGGATATGGTTTCACAATAATTTTTCTAACCAGGGATGTACCTGTTTTGATAATATAAAGATCTTTTTCCCCTTTAAAATCCCTTCAAAAAATAAAGCCCTGAAAGCTGTTGCGCTCAGGGCTTTAAATTTAAAACCGTGCCCAGAACTAGCCTGAGTTCGAACTTTTTATTAGGTGATTTAAACGCAATAATCGAATATTAGGCATCGAACTACCCACTATAAGAGGGATAGATGAGATTTATTAACCCAATTAGCCTCCAACGGGAATTTTACTTATTATACCAAACTACCCGATTGTCTGGAGAGTATCGGCTCAATGTCGAACCAATTCATTGAAGATTTAAAGATTTTAACTAATATGATAGTTTAAAGAGTGTGATATGGAACTAGCTAAAACAATTAATTTCAAATCCGTTTTCTTAGGTTACTTCTTAATTTCATTTATTTGCTTCTTTATAACCTTTACCAATTTTTTCTCTTACCATTTTTTCCATCTCACGCTTTGCCATTTCCTTATCGTCAAATGTTTTGACCTGGACCTGCCCTTTGGTACCCACTCTTCCAAAACGCACAATAAGTTTATTTTCCTGAACCCCAGCTTCCCAGAATTTATTGCTGGTTTGATCAGTATAAACGAATCTTTCAAATTCAACATTTTCAAAACCCGGAAGAACAATTATTGAGGTAGAGGATTTAGTAGTTTCTGATTCTAAGGGTTGAATCCCTTCTTCAGGTATAGTTACAGATAAAACAGGATCTTCTTCTAATCCTATTTCAACAGCAGGGATCTCTTTTAACCGTTTAACAATCTCCTCCATTACCTTTTCCCGTTGCTGCAACCAATCCTTGGCTAATACATGCATGCTACGCCATCCAAAAGAACGCAGGATTGCGGGGCGCTGGTAGTATTGCTCTACCAGGTTATTGTTGGTATAGTGATTATCATCATCAATTAATACCGATAAAGTATATTCCTCATCGTCTGCATTTTTCTTTACTGCCAATGAGCATTTAAAACCGGATTGCCCCACTTGAGCATCAACTTCATATCCTAGTTTTTCCAGTTGCTGTTTTATTTCCTTTAGAACAATAGTTACCGCTGGGCCTGTAGTACTATTTCTCTTGTTTACCACCAGGCTATCAAGAATGCTACGGGCAATACCCATATTCCCACTGCTTACATTCTCCGCATACTGTAAAAACCTACGGAAATAATTGGCTCCTTCATTGTATTCATTGGTAATGTTATGGTATTTGATGCTGCTGATAACAGCCATGTGTTTCTTTGCCCGGCTAAATATCACATTCAGGCGCTTCTCTCCCCCTTTCTTATTAATGGGGCCAAAGTTCATAAGCATTTTTTTACGGCTATCAAAACCATAACAAACACTCATAATTATAATGTCCCTTTCATCACCCTGGATATTTTCCAGGTTCTTTATAATAAGTCCGACAAACTGGTCTTCTTCCATGCGATTGTATGCTTCTTCCAGCAATTCCTCAAATTCCTTGTCTGTTTGTGCAAGAGCGGTTAAAGCATCTTCAATGGTATGCTGTTGTTCCTGGCTGAAGGCAACTATGCCAATACTTTCAGGCACTCTTCTTTTTAATAGCTCTCTAACTATTTCTGCAATATAATTTGCTTCCTCCTGGTTGTTTCTTTTTTCATATACACTATTGAGCATAAAATGAAAACTGATGCTCCTGTCGTATAAACAATCTGCAAACGCGACTGCTTCTTTCGGACTCGTTATTTCAATAACTTTTTTTTCTTTATGATGAATTGTCCTGTCGGGAATGGTTAATAACCCTGCATCATAAAATGCATGGTTGCTGTAGCTGATCAGCGTTTCATAATGGCTGCGATAATGCCAGCTGAGCATAGTACTATTCAGTTTCCTGGCGCCTTGCACCAATAAACTATCGGCGTCTGTACTTAATATTTCACCGGCATCTTCCTGGTCAAAGGATTCAAGATCATCAGGATCTTCTGCTCTCGCAGTAAAGAAATTGCTGGGTGGCATTTGTTTGTCATCCCCAACAATGATCGTTTGTGGTGAACGATATAAAGCAGGAACACCCTCTTCTAAAGTTATCTGGCTTGCTTCATCGAAGATCACTACATCAAAATAATTAATGTCGAGTGGCAGGCTATCGCTTACACTTAATGGGCTCATCAACCATACAGGTTTGATATCTTTTAGCACGAGCCCGCCTTCCTTACCACTAAGTTCCCTAATACTCTTATACCGCATACTTTTTCCAAATTCATTCTCCAGTATCTTCCTGCCTTCATTGTAATTTTTTTTGAATTTCTTTTGTTCAGCATTCAACTGGCCTAATGCTGTATTGCTTAATTCTATGTGTTCAATAAATCTTTGCCTGATATTACTGCGGATAAGTGCGGCATTTAATTTTAATAATTGTCTATAGCATTGTTCTACCTGCTTCACTGCTTTTTCAATCACAGCTGCATCTGTGCCCGCAAATGTTTTGTTTTGCAGGTAAAGATGCTGAAGCGTTTTATGTGCGATAGTAGCTTCCGCCTGCAAAGGTGTAAGCGGTATACTACGAAATGCATTTTTTACAGCTGCAGGTAACCCGGCAAATTGCCTTAACACAGGTAAGAGATCCTGTAAGTTCTCTGAATTCATGGCCAAGCTTTCCAAGTCATCCTGGATACTGTTGATCGTTTTGTCGTTATACTCATGCAAACATTGCTGAAGCAATAGCTCCAGTGTATGCAGTGTATTGTTTAATTTTTGCAGCCGCTTTACAATATTGTTTGCTGCCGGATGAGCCAATAGATAGTCGATCTCCTTATCACCGCGTTTGTTACGCAAGGTTTCTATACTCATGTAGGTGATATCAACATTATCTAACTGGTATTTTTGTTGCAGCTGGCTCTTATTAGTAGCAACTGTGTGCTCAGCCGCATACTCAGCCTCCAATAATCTTAAAATGTCACTGTATAAAGGCTTCACCTGGTGTTTTGAAAAATCATAACTCTCTTTTAATTGTTTTTTTAATCTTTTCCAGTTCCCGTTTAAGAAACTAAAAAAAGATTTTTCATTTTTTTTTGTAATGTTCTTTGCATTGCCCAGGTCCTGCTCACTTAGTTTATTGTTCCAATTGACATTTAATTGTTGTGCCTGTTTGTATTGCTGTTCAGATTGTTTATACTGGCTGATTTTTTGATCAAATTCCTTTGCCTCCAAATTGTTGTTGTCAACGAGATGCAAATTATTATGCTCTGCCAGGGGCATTAACAACACAGCATCCTGCACAAGATTTTTTACCTGTTCCAGGTATTGAGAATGTTCCGGAGTGATACTGCATTCTTTAGTCGCAGTATTTATTTCATTAAGCAAATTCTTCGAATGGTTTACCAGGCTTTCCAACAAGTTTAGGGGCTTTTCTGCCACAAAAACCTGGTCGCTTAACTTACTCAGCGGATGCTCTGCAAAAGAAGAATCAGCGCCACTTTCTTCCAGTGCTTCACTCAATTGTTTAAGAGATTCTCCAAAATGCAGCCAATCACTATATACCGGGAGCAACTCCTGTTGCTTTGGCTGCATGGGAACAATATTTTGTTTTAATTCAATTACCCTGTCGATGAGTTTTCTTATTGCAAGGCCGGCTTCCCCGGGCTCAGATATACTGGTTGAATGAAATTGTTGCAGTAGTTCCAACTGTTCATTCATATTCTGTAAAAGGTTTTTTCGTTGTACTTGTATACCTGCCAGGTTCAGTTTATTCCTGCTGAAATCCTCGTAAGTGGTTTTTAAATTTTTAATAAAGGCACGTTTATCGCCTTGGCTATCGTGGATATAACAGCAGAGTTCGTCTAAGCCGTTTTGTTTTAACCGGTAATACACTACATCCAGTGCAGCCCTTTTTTCACATACGAAAAGAATACTTTTCCCCCTGGCTACGAAATCGGCGATCAGGTTAGTAATGGTCTGGCTTTTTCCAGTACCGGGCGGCCCTTGTATAATATAACTTTCGCCCGTCCTGCTTTGAAGAATTGCCCTGGTTTGGGTAGGATCTGCTGTGATCACATGATGCCAGTCATTGGGTTTATTCAGGTCAATAGAATATTCCTTTAATTGTTTGGGTTTATTGCTGAACAATTCCTCGAAAACCGCATGCTGTACATTATTATCAATTATATGATTGTAATCTCTTACAAGGCTCATTTTTTTATAATTGAAATTGCCGAGCACAATATTGCAAACATCAAAGTCCCAGCTATACGGATTGCTCTCACTTTCCACTATTTGATAAAGCTCTCTCTCCTTCGTGTTGTTGCCTGTGAGCTGGTTAGAAGCAATCTTTATATCCTCATTGACCAGGAATTCCAAATAACTTGCCCGAGGCTCGATACGTTGTTTGAAAATTTCCAATCCTAGTGGTTTGTAATTCTCCGGCTGATAACTGTAGGAAATATTTTTATAACTATCCAGCTGGCCATCACTTCGCCGTAACCTTTTTTTATAATTGGTAACCGTTTGTTTGGCAACACTATGAACCAGTTTTATTTTAGGCTTATCTGCATAATGAAGTTGTATACCCTGGTTAGCCGAATCAACCTGTGCCTTCAGTAATTCATAAAATTTTTCAAGGCTCATGTCATCAAGGTCAACAAAATCCGGAAGCTTAATACCATACAATTCCCGCAACTGGTTTGCCAGTACCGGGTTTACTTCCGCAGCATTGTCAAGAACTTTCATTGCATAATGATCTTCTTTTAGCCTTTTGATCTTTTTTAATTCAACGGGTATTAAAAGCAAAGGGCTTTGGATCCTTTCATTCACGGATTCTTTCAGGTTGTGCCAATTCAAAAAACAGATCACTAATTTCAATTGGCTGAAACCAAATTCCTGGATATCGCGTTGACTTTCCTGGCGTATTTTATCCAATGCTGATGGCAGGTATAAGTGATCTTCAAAACGCAGGTAGCGGTTAAGGATAATTTCATTCATGCCCTTTACTTTTGCGGACACCTCGGTATTCCAGGTAAACAACAGTTCGGACCGGATACTTTGATAATGCAAAACCATGGGCACACTGCTTACCGTCAGGTTAACAAAACGTGCATTGGGTTTATAATACAACAGCCGGTTGCGGCGGCTGGTATCAAACAGGCGATTGCGTAGTTTATTCAGAATGAACTGGCTTCTTTCATTCAGTTCTTTGTTTACCCAACCCGCTACATTACTAAGATCTGTTTGTTTCTCCGGGTCATAATCACGGTAATGCTTTAGTCTTTCAATTACATCATAAAGATCTTGTGTACGTTTCTGGCGATCCAGTTCAGTCATTTCCCTAATGAGCGTACTAATAGTAGGATGAATACGCTGATTAAATTGCACCGGGTTGCTGCGATATTGCGCAAATAGTTTCAAATCTTCCTCATCATATAGATTAAGGCCGAGCGCTATGCTGCCCAAAACAAGTCCCAGGCAGAAAATATCTGTCTGTGCATCATGATGCCCAACCAATATTTCAAAACAATTGTATCCTTTTATAAAAGCAGGATATTTTAATTCCTCATTGGTATTAAAATGTACCTGGAGATCTTCCTCTTTGTAAGAACCTGCATCCACTTCTGCTTCTACCTTCATTTTACCGATCACATCAAAATGATCTGATTTAAGGGAAGAGAATAATTCATTCAACCCATTGTTCGCGATTGTACTACTGTGCGTCCATTGCTCATCAATATCCAGGCAATTATCTGTAATGAACAAGCTTTCCTCTTTTTCAAAAGCTGCAACCATACCAGATTCGTGAAAACTGAGTACTTCTTCAAATAGCGGCATTAAGAAAGCAATGACATCATCTGTAGCGTAATCTCCATTGTCGTATGAAGTTTCCAGGAATTGACTAAATAATATTCTTTGTGAATCCATTGTACCGGTAAATAGTTTAATTCGAATTGATTAAAAGAATTAGGCCTCATAGATCTGCTCGCCCTCATTTTCTTTTACTTCATAAAATGAAGCTAAAACCTGCTGCTTGTGTTGATTAAGTTTTTTATCGCTAAACTTCATTTCTTTTTTGATGACAGCTTCGAAGTTTTCTTTCAAAAGTATGTCTTCAGCAAACTGGAAGGCCCAACCCGAAGGAATTTCTTCGAGAAGGCTGTCCACTAAAACAAAATCAAGCAGAATATAACTCAGATAATCTTTAACGCTGCCATGAGCTTTGGATATTTTATCTACTAATGTTTCCA
>JANNBU010000460.1:0-11562 GCA_031385805.1 Ferruginibacter sp. | reverse complement strand
AAAAAAACAATTTAACAGGTGCTGAAAGATCAGCGACAATACCCACAAATTACGGTGCATTGGGCACATTGGTAACGGTCTTTTTCTTTTGGGGATTCATCGCTGCCGGAAACAGCGTTTTTATTCCCTTTTGTAAGCATTATTTTCATTTGGACCAGTTCCAGAGCCAGTTGATCGACTTTGCTTTTTATACTGCTTATTATATTGGTGCCCTGGGACTGTTTGCATACGGAGCTTTCGGAGGTAAGGACCTTGTTGGTAAATGGGGATATAAAAAGAGTATTGTTTACGGATTGCTTTTTTCAGCTCTGGGAGCAGCAGCCATGATCATTGCTGTAAATGCCAACACATTTGCAGGTATGCTGGTTGGATTATTCATTGTTGCATTGGGATTTTCTTTACAGCAAACAGCCGCCCAGCCATTTGCTATTTCACTGGGAGACCCCGCTACAGGCACCAGCCGTGTTAACCTGGGTGGGGGTATCAATTCATTTGGTACGACCATCGGACCTATTGTTGTTGCCTTTGCTTTATTTGGAACCACCGCAGCCATTACGGATGAAAAGATAGCTGCTTTAAGTCTTAGTAAAGTGATCATATTATATACTTGTGTTGGTGCTTTGTTCATTGCAGCAGCAGCTTTGTTTCATTTTTCAAAGAAAGTTCCTGTAGGTGTGATGGAAGAAAAAACTGAAAAAGCGAATAAAGCATTGAATACTTTACTGATCATGACGGGCCTGTTGATCATCATGTTCGTACCGGTCTTTAGCAGTTATAAAACTGATCTTACCAATGCAGGTGATGCAGAAAAACATGCAATGGAAGCATACCGTTTAAAATGGTTACTTGGTGCCTTAGCTATTGTAGTGATTGGTTTATTGGGTGCCAACATGAGTGCAAAGAAAAAATCAGAAGGATGGGGAGCGATGAAATATCCTCAATTGGTATTAGGCATGCTTGCCATTTTTGTTTATGTAGGTGTGGAAGTTGCCATCGGAAGTAATTTAAGTGAATTGTTAAAGCAGGAGAATTTTGGAGGACTTCAATCTTCTGAAGCAGCACCCTATATTTCCATGTATTGGGGAAGTTTAATGATAGGAAGATGGGCAGGTGCGGTTTCTGCATTTAACTTATCAAAGAATTCGAAATTAATTTTGCAGATCATTGTGCCGCTAATAGCTTTTGGAGTCATCATCGGCGTTAATACTGCAGCACAATATGACATGAAGCCTTTATATTATTATATCATTTGTGTAGTAATACAGATCGCAGCTTTTTACATAAGCAATAATAAACCCGCAAAAACACTTATGATATTCGGACTGCTCGGAGTCATTGCAATGATCATTGGTACCTTATCAACCGGAACCGTTGCAATATATGCATTCCTTAGCGGTGGTTTATTTTGTTCTATTATGTGGCCATGTATCTTTACATTATCCATCGCAGGTTTGGGAAAATATACAACACAAGGATCCGCATTTTTGATCATGATGATACTGGGTGGAGGGATCATTCCGCCAATACAGGGTAAACTTGCAGATGTTATAGGCATTCACCAATCTTATTGGATAGCAGTTATTTGTTTTGCTTACCTGGCATTTTTTGCATTTGCAGTAAAAGGAATTCTAAAAAGACAGGGAATTGATTATGATGCAACAGAAGCCGCATCGGGACATTAAAATTATTAATGATGAAAGAAAAATTTGCAGCAGGGATCGATGTAGGCGGCACCACCACAAAATTTGGTGTTGTAAACAATCATGGTGAGATCATTGAACAGGATCGCATTCCCAGCAATGAACATGATGTTGTAGAAGATTTCATTGATGACCTCTACGAAAAATTAATGCCGATGATTGAAAGGGCCGGCGGCGTTAAGAATTTCATCGGTATTGGTATGGGTGCCCCCAACGGAAATATTTATACCGGCACCATTGAATATGCACCTAACCTGAAATGGAAAGGCATTATACCTATTGCAGAACTCATTCATAAAAAATTCGGACTTAAAACAAAACTTACCAATGATGCCAATGCAGCAGCTATGGGGGAAATGATGTATGGCGCCTGTAAGAACAAGAAACATTTTATTACCATCACTTTGGGAACGGGTGTTGGAAGCGGTATTGTAATTGAAGGTAAGATCGTTGTAGGGCATGATGGATTTGCGGGCGAACTTGGCCATACCATTATCAGGCCCGGAGGAAGGCTGCATAACAGCACCGGTTTGCGTGGCAGCCTCGAATCTTATGCTTCGGCTACCGGTGTACGTGATACCGCCATTGAAATGCTCACAAGGCACCCCGAAGAAGCCAGCCTTTTACGCAATTACAGTCTCAATGAACTTACCAGTGAATCGGTTTATGAATGTGCCATGCAGGGCGATAATATTGCCAACCAGATATTTGAATTCACCGGGCAAATACTGGGCGAATCGCTGGCAAATTTTATCATGTTCTCCTCTCCTGCAGCTATTGTATTGTTTGGCGGACTTACAAAATCAGGCAATCTTTTATTGAACCCGACAAGAAAATACATGGAAGCAAACCTGTTGCCCATTTTTAAAAATAAAGTTGAACTGATATTTAGTGAATTGAAAGAATCGGATGCAGCTATATTGGGAGCAAGTGCGCTGGTGTGGGAAATGAAATAAGAAATAAGGAACGTAAAATAAAAAAGTGAAAGCCCCTGTAAACGTACAGGGGCTTCGCTTTTATTTTTTGATATGTTTATGTTATGGCATGATCCTTAAGACCGGCTTTAGCATATAATCGCCATTACCTATCTGGTGAATAGATAAAGCGGCATCAAAATCGATTACGATATTCACCAATGTTGCATTCAATGCCCTATTGATCTTTAGTTTTAAACCAGATTCTGAACCGCTTGGAACGGTCAATGGATGAACAACACCCAGGGTATCCATGACAGTACTGTTTGGTCCTAATACAAACCTGATCTCTTTTACTACCTGTGCTGGAAAAACCCCGGTAGCTAATAATGTATCCACACCATTCTGGTAAGCCAATAAATTATAAATACCCGGGAAGGTAGTTAAGGTAAACCAGCCATCGGCAGATGTTGAATCATCTGAAAATTTAACCTTCACTTCCTTGATATCAATATTCACTTCATCCAACGGAATTGGTGCATCTGTTAAACGTACATTTAATGTGCTGGTACCCACCGGTTCATTTTCATCCTTGCTGCACGAAACTAAAACCATCGAAGCAGAAAATAATGCCACCGTTAAAATTAAAATAGTCTTTTTCATATGTTACTTTTTTGTTCGCTATTCTAATCTGAAAAATCATGCCAATTATTAGAAATGTGAAGAACATGTGGCATATCGGGTCAATTAAGTTTTTATTATAACAAAGACCCCGCATTACTACAGGGCCTTTGTTTTCTTATTTAATATTTTCGTTATTTATTTGCTTTCTCTTCTTCCCACTTATTTCTACCCCAGCCCCGTATCACATGTTTTTCACTGTGATAAGAAGAACGCACCAACGGACCGCTTTCTACATAATCCAATCCAAGCTGGTAACCGATTTCACGGTATTCTGCAAATTCATCTGGATGGATGAACCTGGCAACAGGTAAATGATTTTTTGTTGGTTGCAGGTATTGACCGATGGTAACAACATCTACCCCACTATTGTACAAGTCATTTAAAGTTTGAACCACTTCTTCTTTGGCTTCACCAAGGCCAAGCATGATACCGCTCTTGGTACGCATTCCACCTGCTTTCAATATTTTCAGTGTTTGCATACTCTGCCAGTACTTTGCCTGTATACGTACCTGTTTGGTCAGGCGCTCTGTAGTTTCAATATTATGGCTTACCACTTCCGGTGCTGCATCAATGATACGTTGTATATTTTCTTTTTCCGCTCTGAAATCAGGGATCAGTGTTTCCAATGTTGTTGTGGGATTCAATGCTTTTACAGCCTTGATGGTATTGTACCAGATAATACTGCCGCCATCTTTTAGTTCATCCCTGTCAACAGAAGTAATGACCGCATGTTTTACTTTCATCAAATGGATAGCTTCGGCTACCCTTTGTGGTTCATCCCAATCAACAGCATCGGGTCTGCCGGTGGCAACAGCACAGAAACCACAACTCCTGGTACAAATATTACCAAGTATCATAAATGTAGCCGTGCCTGCACCCCAGCATTCACCCATATTCGGGCAATTACCGCTTTCACAGATGGTGTGTAATTTATGTTGATCAACCAGATTCCTTACGTGCCTGTATTCTTCACCGATCGGAAGTTTTACACGAAGCCAGTCTGGTTTTTTTTGCCTTTGGTCTATCGTCCCTGTTTCACATGCCATGTTGAAAAACTATTTGAATTGTAAAGATAAGAAGATGCTGGATACTTGATACTGGATACCGGATACCGGATACTTGATGTGCTGAATTCAATAAAAAGTTTACGATCATAAAGAACTATCCACAATCCAGTATCAAGTATCCAGTCCTATTTCCTCTTGCCAAACATTATAGATACATAAGCAGAAAAGAAAAATTGCTTTTGCTTTATCCAGATTAATTGTGGGATCTTTTTTGTGTAGAATTCTCCTGTAAGTCCAACTTCAATGGCAGAAACCATTTCATTGTATTTACCATAATCAAAACGAATTGCAGGTTTTAAGTAAAGCCCCGGTGTTACTTTCAGGTATTTCCAGCCTGTGCCTAAATCCGGGCCGCCAATATGAGCTCCGGGATCTAAAAATAGACTGCTATCGGCTGATTCATAACGAACATATACAAGTTGATTGTTTTTTTCAACCTGTACCATATAAGGGCGTAATATCCCTGCAATAAATCCACCGCCAATATTACCTGTAATACTTACGCCGTTCTTGTTGCCTTTGTTTCCCAAAAGGAATTGCTTTTGCACACCCAGTTTAACAGGGTAAAAGAAATTTATCTTACCATATATCTCAGGAGCAGTGTTTGAAAAAATAGATTGTTTATTTTCTTTTGGATGTTTACGCTCCCCAATGTCTAATTGAAATAAGAGCCCACGTTTTATTGATTGCGCCCTGCCGATCTCAAAGAATCCGCCAAAACCATCAGTAGTAAGTTTTACGCCAAAAACTGTATGTTTTTTATACTTAATAACGCCCTCTTCTTCTTGTTTGACTATTGAATTGATGCGCTGTCGCCGTTGTTCTTTTTTGGATTGTTTCCTGGCATCCTGTGCTGCCAACGGCAAGATCATGATGGCTGTTAATGCCATTAAAAATAATTTCTTCATGTATACTATTTACTTGAGTAAATTTATGCAAAAATACTGTGTTGTACCTGAACTAAGATTCAATTATAAAAAGAACTGCTGCACAGTTGGTCTATAATATCAAAAATAACTAATATGACTGCTTCTATTATTTATAAAGGCGACCTCCGCTGCGAATGTACACATGTACAAAGTGGTACGATCATTGAAACCGATGCGCCTACTGATAATCGTGGCAAGGGACAACGGTTCAGCCCAACAGATACCGTTTGTGTGGGACTGGGAACCTGTATCATCACTACCATTGGTATAAGGGCAAATGACATGCAACTCGACCTGTCGGGCGCAAAGCTAGCCGTAACCAAACACATGTTTAGCGAACCAAGACGTATCGGTAAAATTGAGGTCTCCGTTAAATTCCCCGAAAAGTTAAATTTACCTGAAAAAGACAAGATGATCCTGCAAAAGATCGGTGATAATTGCCCGGTAATGAAAAGTTTGCATCCGGATATTGAAGTTTTGATTGATTACAAGTGGTGATAGCCTCACCCTTCCGAACTACGTTCCCAACTTTCGCTTTGCTCAGTTGCCTCTCAGAAAGAGAGGGAGCGGTGTATTGAAGATATCCAAACATAATATCTTCCACATCAGCATCAAATCATTTTTCATCAATGATGCAAACAATATTCTTTTTTGCAAAGCATAACTTTCGCTACCATCTCCTCCTTTTTCTCCCCTTCGGGGAGATAGAGGGGCTTTAATCTTCTACTTTTCCCTCCCCTTTGGGGAGGATAGGAAGGGCTTCGGGGGCCAGGATTTTATTCCCAATAGCACATTGCAAACAACGTTTTTTATCACAATACTCATTTTTCAATTGTATCAATGCCTGCGAATCAAAGGCGGTTTTATTTTCGATACCAAGCAATTCAAATCCTTTTGTAATACTGTTTGATTCTGCTGCAAGCTGCCCCATCCATTGCAGGGCTTTGTTTTTATACAGCTCATTGTTGTTGAAATATCCATAAGCGTACAATACCGGCACTACCGTATTGATCATAATATTCTGAACCATTTGCTTTCCCAGCGTTTTCTTTTTAAATGAAGCAGCTTCATCAAAAACATAATGATAATGCCAGTAATCATTTGCTGTTACAGAAAATAATTGCAATACTTCATTGAAATTTGCTGATGCTTTAATGGTTGAAAATAAATGCTGGCTTTGATGGATCAATGCGGCAAGCTGCGCCAGTCTTATTCCTGGAAAGTTGGCGGGGCGCATTCTTAGAAAATAAAGTGATGCATGAATTTTATTCAACCGGTATTTTTTTTGCAAAAAACGATATTCTTTCTGTAACATAACAGCATAATCATCTTCAAAATTCTTATCCAGTAAACCAGCCTGCCCCATAAGCAATGCCTCCAGTTGCAGGAGCTGATGCTTATGTTTTGCCAGGATATTCATTGGGATACTTTGTGCCATTTTTTCAAAAGCATCGCTGTTGATCTTTGTTCCAAAATTGCGGGCAAGTACCCACCAGAACACTTCTTCCCAGTGCTGGTTATTTTGTTGCAATAAAGTTTCAATGTATTGCGCCTTGTGTTGTAACCGCTCTACCAGTAATCTTTCTTTCCATGAAATGACTGTTATTTCATTAACCTGCCGGATCTGGTTTTCACAGGGAATGAATTGTGTGCCCTGCATCAATTCGTCATATTTCTTCAGCAATAATTTTGAAACCCTGTTTTGTAATTCCAATGTTGGAAAAGGAAGTTGCAGATCATGATCATCATTCCACACAACGTGTAAAATAACATTGTTGTAATTTTTATCATTGCTGTGATTGTGTTGCTGCCAATCGGATGTATTGATATGCAACTCGATGCTGCCGGCCCATATCGTGTTATCAATTTTTATTTTGGCATTTAAAAAATCGGGGCCCTGGTTGGTATTGTACAGGCCAGGTTGTATTACCAGTAAAGATTGTTCATCTGTTGTTTGCAATAAGCTGCTGTTGAAATATTGAAACTGCCAGATGTGTTGTAGCAGGCGCTCGGTCATGGGGTGACGGTTTAAGGGTTTATTCGTTGAGAATTGAACATTGAGTATTGATTGTTGATCATTTGTTTTATCAGAAAATAATCAATACTCAATTTTCAATACTCAATGTTCAATTTAAAGCAACCTGCTGGTTGAATTGAATATTGAGCAATTAATGGCGAAGCCGGTATTGATTGGTTTTCAAAATACAAAAGCTATTTAGTAAAATGGAGAGAAAATCAACGGGGAATGGGAGTGTTTTTCCGTTAAGGAAATAAGGAACCTGCCTGCCGACAGGCAGGTAAGAAATGTAAAATAAGAAATAAGGAAGTGTTGGCGCAGTAATATTTGACTTAAAACAAATTCAATTGCTGTATAACGCGGCTTACGGGAAGCCCCATTACATTGTAAAAATCTCCTTCAATAGATTGGATACCTGTTACACCGATCCATTCCTGTATGGCATAAGCGCCGGCTTTATCGTAAGGTTTATAATTATCTACATAAAATATTATCTGGTCGGTAGTAAGCGGATGGAATGTTACGAAGGTTGTATCAGCAAAAGAAATCTCTTTTTTACCAGACAGGATAACCACACCTGTTATAACCCTGTGTTGTTTACCTGAAAGTTTTTCGAGGATACGGATCGCATCTTCCCTGTCGGTGGGTTTACCGATCATGCATTCATCACAAACAACGATCGTATCGGCAGCCAGCACCGGAATTGAACAATCATTTTTCGTAATTACAGCAAGCGCTTTATTCCTGGCAATATGAATAGCAGTTTCTTCAAAACCCAGTTCCGGGGGAAATGATTCATCGGTATCACTAACAATAATATCACAACCAATTTCTGCCCATTCAAGTAATTGTTTGCGGCGTGGTGATTGGGAAGCCAGTATTATTTTTTGTGTAAACATTAACCCACAAATTTAAAAAAGAGCATGGATAAGATACCGGTAAGCATAACTAATTTGATCAAGGTACTTAGCCTGTGATAATCTGCAGGAATAATTGCTTTGTACAGATCCTTTAAAATAAAAACAAGTGGCAGGATGATCAGTATGATCGAATAAACAGCGCTGATCCACCAACCCGATTGCCATGCATATAATTGTACGATGGCCAGCAGTGCAATACAAACAACGATCCACACGGCGACAAATACTTTTGTTGCAGGTACTCCCCAAACAACCGGCATTGTCTTACAATCATATTTTGCATCACCATACATGTCTTCCAGGTCTTTCACCACTTCCCTGATGAGTGATACAATAAAAGCAAAGCCGGCGTATAATATCGTAAATTTATAAAGCTTCTTTATGTCAAAAGAATAGATTCCTCCATGCCATCCTTCATAATTAAATATCCCTGCGCCTGCAAAAAAATAAACCACAACAATAACCCAGGCAGTTAATGCTGCAATGATGATATTACCAACTAATAATTTTTTCTTGAAAGTGGTTGAGTAAAACCATAATAACAATACACAAAAAATATTTGCTATGAGAATGATCCACTTACCGGTCTTATAACTGATGAACAAACTTATGAGAACACCTGAAAAAGAAAGTACCAGGTGCCATACAATGGCCCAGCGGCGTTTAACAACCCGGTCAACCACCACTTTTTCGGGCTTGTTAATGGCATCAATATGCCTGTCGAAATAATCGTTGATGATATAACCTGCAGCTGCAATCATAACAGAAGCTGCTATCAATAAATAGAATAATAAATGATGCCGGGAAATATCAGGGATCGTTATTTTTTTTTCAAGCTGCAGGTATTCAACAACAGAAAAATAAAATAACCATTGAGTTAATGCAATAAATAAAAGATTGTGCCAGCGGACGAGTCGTAAAAATGCAACTAATAATTTCATTGGTTGTTTTCTGGCTGCTAAATTAACTAATGGAAATTACTAAAGATCCCAATACGTTTTTTTTATTTAGATTGTATGTTGCTATCTATGTCCCAATGGCCATTTAGCTTTAAGACTTTTTCCATAACATCCCGTACACATCCATATCCGCCATTAACGGGTGAAATGTAATGAGCAATACTTTTAATTTCAGGTACAGCATCAGCGGGGCAGCAGGGCAACCCGGTCATTTGCATAGGAACCCTGTCGGGAATATCATCGCCCATGTACAAAACCTGTTCCCATTTCAGTTCATACTTTGATATGTATTGAATCAGTATCTCTTTTTTATCGGTAACATTCATAAAAACTTCCACCACACCCAATCTTTGTAAACGTAATTTCACTGCATCAGAATTTCCTCCTGAGATAACGAGGACATGGTATCCTTTTTTAATAGCCAGTTGCAATGCATAACCATCTTTGATATTCATGCGGCGTGCCATTTGGCCATCTTCCAATAATAATAATGATCCGTCGGTAAGTACGCCATCAACATCCAGCACGAATGCTTTAATTGCTTTAAAGTTTGTTAGTACATTCATTTGGTTTAGTAGGTTTAGAAAGTTTAGGGTTTATAAGTTTAATGACGCCAACTTCGAACTATGAACCTTGCCTACCGGCAGGCAGGCTTCAAACTACTTCTGTGCATCCCTCCACTCATACACCCAGGTACTCTGGATCATTTCGAGATGGCCCTCGTTACTTTCCTCAGCCTTCCCTGCAAAATTGGGTATCTCCAAAATCCATTTATGCAGATCGGTAAAACGAATGCGATAGATCTGGGCTTCGCCAAAATCATCACCAAAACGCTCATATAGTTTCATGGCGATGTCTTCATAATCTCTCCAGTGTATAGGTAATTCGAAAGCCATTTGGTTTTATTTTAAAGGTTGAGGTTAAGGTTGAGGTTAAGGTTGAGGTTGAGTTGCGAACTTCTCAACCTCAACCTTAACCTTTTTTATTCTCCGAGGAATTGTGTCTGATCAGGCAAAGTTACGATCACATCTCCATCAGCATCCTGTAAAACACACTGGCAACCTAATCGTGAATTAAGCCGCGGATTGATGGCCCTGTCAATAAAATCTTCCTCTTTATCACTCAGTTCTTCTAAAAAATCTTCGCCTTTTTCTACATAGAGGTGGCAGGTACTACAGGCACAAACCCCGCCACAGTTGTGATGAAGTTCAATATCATTTTTCAATGCTACTTCCAGTATGGACTGATCGGCTGCTATATTCTTAAAGCTGATGGGTTCTAATCCTTTCTGTTCAAATTTAAACGTAATATTATACATACCTGCAAATTTCGGATTGCAAACCTACAGGAAATTACCAATTAAGGAAAATCTGAATTTTGTTTGGCGCTTAGTTTGAAAAACCTCGTCATTGCGAGGAACAAAGCAATCTCTAGTATAATTAACTAAATTTAAATTAGATTGCTTCGTTCCTCGCAATGACGAATAGTTGAATTTTGGCACGATAATGACTTATAAGGACAAAGTGTTATTTTGCGAAAGATAATGATCAAACTCCCTTAAAACGATCTCAAATGCTTCACAGAAAATTAATAGCAGAAAAAAATATAATCCTTTTTGTTTTCTGTATGGCCGTGATCTTATCATGGAATTGTAATTCCGATAAGAATGATAAGAAAGTCGTATTGCCTGAAACGATCATTTATAAAATTGATACTGCTTCGCATAAAGCCGGTGAGGTAGCCAAAAAACCTCCTATCATTAATATTACAGATACCATTGCCGTAAAACAAATTGTCCTTTGCATGAAAGACAGCGCCCGTTCAAGTGAGCGGATCGGTTTGAAGTTGAATAATATTTATGAAAAAACACTTTCAGATATCATTAAAAAAAATAAATTAGTAAGAACGGGGTCAAAAATGGCCTGGTTTAAAACCAGCAGTGAACCATTTTATTTTGAAGCAGGCATACCTGTCAATAAGGCTCCTGCCAAACTTCCTAAAAATGTATTTATAAAAAACATTGGTGGCGACAGCGCAGTGGTTGCACATTTTTACGGGCCTTATGAACTTACGTATGAAGGTTATGGCGCATTGAGGGAATGGCTGAAAGACCGAAAGAAAAAGGCATCGGGCGCTCCTTATGAGATCTATATTGGCGAACCGATAGATAATAAAGGAAAAGCTACTGATCCATACAGGGTGCAAACGGATATTGTATTTCCGCATCATTAAGATATTCGTCATTGCGAGGAACGAAGCAAACTAAAAAAGTATAATGAATTAATATTGCTTCGTTCCTCGCAAAGACGAAAATAATAATGATGCGGAAATAAAAAAACCGTTTTCACCCTGTAAGGATCAGTAGATTTTCC
>JANNBU010000454.1:0-2734 GCA_031385805.1 Ferruginibacter sp. | reverse complement strand
CAAAACCCAAAAGTTGAAAGTAATTTTCGTATGGGTTTTTAATCAGTGAATCAGTAGCAAAACTTCTTTAGGTAAAAAAATTAGTGGCTTCTGAATTCAGTATAAAACTATTCACTCAATCTTATATCAATCACTTTAAGCTGAAGTGTTTTATTCCCGTTCCATTCATTTTCATCAATGGTAAAAACAATATCGAGGGGGTTCTTCATACTCAGTAAATAAAATTTATCCGACATGTTAAAACCAATTCCATTCAAAACAATGTCATGTTGTTTTATAACAAACCTCACATGAAGTTCTTTTAAAATTTTCGAATAACCTGTTTCTGTAACTTGTTTTGCAATAAATACGGGGTGCATATTTTCGGGTCCGAATGGCTCCATTTGTTTTAAGATTTCATAGAAGGAGTCTTTGATCTCAGGGAAAGTTATTTCAGCATCAATGATTATTTCCGGTATCAGCAATCGCTCATCAATCGTAGCCGAAACCACTTCATTGAATTTATTGCTGAATGCTTCTACATTTTCCGGAAGCAATGAAAGCCCAGCTGCAGCAAAATGCCCGCCGTAAGCAACTAAGTGTTCCCTGCAGGCGTAGATGGCTTCGTATAAATTAAAACCTGTGACACTTCTTGCACTGCCTGCAACCAGGTCGCCACTTCGGGTAAGCACTACAGTTGGACGATAATAATGTTCGATGAGCCGGGAAGCTACGATGCCCACCACGCCTTTGTGCCAACTTTCCTTATATACTACAGAAGATTTTCGGTGGATGAGTTTTTCATCTGCATTGATGATCTCCAGTGCTTCCTGGGTAATGCTGCTGTCAGCAAGTTTGCGCTCACTGTTATCTGAATGAAGCATTTCTGCAAATTCCAGTGCTTTGTCATAATCGTTCTCAATAAAAAGCTGAACGGCTTTGCGGGCATCATCCATACGGCCGGCGGCATTTACCCGGGGTGCAATTACAAAAACAACATTGGTTATGTTGAGTTCTTTTTGAAGGCCCCCTAAAAATATTAATGCTTTAATTCCCGGTGCAGGATCTGTATTTATCTTTTTTAATCCAAAATATGCCAGAGTCCTGTTCTCTCCGGTCATGGGTACAATGTCTGCCGCAATAGCGGTTGCAACAAGATCAAGATAACGATGATACGTTTCTTCAGGTAATGAATAAAATTCAGCCAGTGCCATCATTAATTTAAATCCTACCCCACAGCCGCAAAGTTCTTTGTATGGGTAACTACAATCAACCTGTTTTGGGTTTAAGATGGCAACGGCATCCGGTATTATTTTATCGGGAAGGTGATGATCACAAATAATAAAATCAATTCCTAACGTTTTGGCGTAGCCTATTAGTTCAACAGACTTTATTCCGCAATCTAAACAAATGATGAGGCTGAATCCGTTCTCAGCAGCAAAATCAATCCCCATCTTACTTACGCCATATCCTTCCCGGTAACGGTGTGGCACATAAAAATCGGTCAGCGCCGGATCATAGATACCGGTAATGAACTGGTACATCGAAGCAACAGCCGTTGTTCCGTCAACATCGTAATCACCAAAAATTAATATTTTTTCTTTAGTTGAAAGTGCAGCATCGATCCTGTCAACGGCTTTTTTCATGTCTTTCATGAGCCATGGACTGTGCAGTGTATTTAATTGCGGGCGGAAATAGTTTTTTGCATCTTCAAAACTTTCAATGGCTCTTTGTACCAGGATCCTGCAAATGGTTGGGTTAATGCCAAGCGCCTGTATTAATAAGTCAGATTTTGTTTTATCAAAGGGTAATATGTTCCATCTTTTTTCCAATACGGGTCAATATTTTCTGTCTGTCGTAAACCGGACCAATTCCTCGAGTCCATTTCTTACCGGTGATTCATCGAACTGGTATAATATTTCCAGTGCTTCATCGCGGAAAGCATTCATTTTACTTTCTGCATACCTGATACCTCCACACTGAATCACAGCGTTGATCACAAATTTCACGCTTTCCTTATCCTTATTTTCATTTTTGAGGATGTAAATAATACGTTTTTTAGTGCTTTTATCAACATTATTCAGCGTGTAAATCAACGGCAGTGTAAGTTTTTTTTCCTTGATGTCATTTCCCGTAGGCTTGCCTATATCTTCATTGCCATAGTCGAAAAGGTCGTCTTTTATCTGGAATGCAATGCCAACCTTTTGACCAAATAATTTCATCTTTTCTGTCACAATTTCATCCTTGCTGGTGCTATAAGCTCCCACTGCACAAGCCGATGAAAGGAGGGAAGCTGTTTTGTTCCTGATGATCTCGAAGTAAATGTCTTCATCGAGGTTAAGTTTACGGGATTTTTCCATCTGTAGCAATTCACCTTCACTCATCTGCTTTACAGCTTCTGAAACAATGTGCAGGTGCATGAAGTCTTCGTTGGAAGTTGAGAGTAATAAACCTTTGGAAAGCAGGTAATCACCTACCAATACGGCAATTTTGTTTTTCCAGACTGCATTTATAGAAAAGAAACCCCTTCGTTCCAATGAATCATCAACCACGTCATCATGAACCAGTGTTGCCGTATGCAGGAGTTCTACCAATGCAGCAGCCCTGTAGGTGCTTTCATTTATTTCCCCGTTCAGTTTTGCGCTTAAAAAGACGAACATGGGCCTTATCTGCTTGCCTTTTCGTTTGATAATGTACTTCATTATCCTGTCGAGCATCGGGGTTTGGCTACGTACAGCATCTGCAAACTTTTTTT
>JANNBU010000422.1:0-2741 GCA_031385805.1 Ferruginibacter sp. | reverse complement strand
AACATTTGATGGCGAAAGGATCTGGGGGCACAACGTTCAGGAGTCGTTTTATGCACAGCATCAACTGGAAGCATTAAATATGAACAATGATGTACTGGAAGAATTGAAAGATGCCCGCAGTGGAAAGAATGACCTTGAATTGAGAAGTTTGCTTGGCGCATTTTTATTCAGCGGCGATTCTGTTGAAAAGAAAATAAAAGTATTGAGCGGTGGAGAAAAAGCCAGAGTTGCATTGGCAAAAACGATTGCCAGCAAAGCAAATTTTTTAATGCTGGATGAACCGACGAATCACCTTGATATCCATTCGGTGGACCTGTTGGTTGAATCATTAAATAAATACGAAGGCAGCCTGATATTAGTTAGCCATGACCGTTACTTTATAAGCCGGCTTGCAAATAAGATATGGGAAATTGAAGATCATAAAATACGTGAATTCAAAGGAACATATACTGAATGGGAAGACTGGAAGGAACGAAGGACAAAAGCCGAGGCAGAAGCCAAAAGAAGTGAAAAGTTAGAAGTGAAAAACGAAAAGTCGGAAGCCCAGGCAATTGCGAAGCCTGTAGAGAAAGCGATCAGTAATGATAAAAAAAAGGAATTAGTAAAAGTTAAAAACCGGGTTAAGCAATTAGAAGAGAACCTGGTTAAATTAAAAAAGGCCAAAACAACTCTGGAAGCATCATTAGCCGACCCGGAAATTTACAGTGATAAGAATAAATTCATTAAAGCTGAAGCAGCTTATAATAAAGCAGTGAGTGATCTGAATATTGCTACTGCCGAGTTTGAAGAAGTTTTTGAAAAGATGATGGAATTGGAAGAGAATTAGCTTTTATAACCCCGGTCTTAAGGCCGGGGTTATAAAATACAATACAGCACCGGGCTTCAGCCCAAATACAAATCATTTAGTAGGACAATAATGATTAACAATATAATCTTTATGAAAAAACTGATATTTTTTTTGTTGACGATATTTTCTTTTGGAACTGCATTTTCCCAGGGACAAAACAATTCACAAAAAGATACTGAGGGAAATAAGTTATATAATACTATTGTTGGCCTCGACAGCCTGCTTTTTGACAGTTATAATAGTTGCAAACCTGATCAGTATGAATCAATGCTTTCTGATAATTTTGAATTTTACCATGATACAGGTGGCTTTTCAACATCTAAAAAAGAGAATGTAGAAGGGATAAAAAAATATATCTGCGGAAAAGTGAACAGGGAATTATTAAAAGGAAGTATTGAAGTATTTGCTATTCCCGGTTATGGTGCTGTTGAAATTGGATCACACCGTTTTCACAATCTTATAGAAAAATCTACATCACAGTATAGCAAATTTGTTATCATCTGGCAGTTTAAAAACAACGAATGGAAGGTTACACGGGTTATTAGTTTGCATAAATAAAATATTACAAACAAATCGTTTACAGATCAAAGATTATTAAAAACGCTATGTTTCCTTATGTTTCTATGTGGTCAAACCATAATGTTTCGGTTTGACCACATAGAAACATAGGACACAAAATATCAATTAGTCAAACAATTCTCCTTGCGCAGTATCTCCTTCTTTGATCTCCCACTCCATCTCTACCGATTTTGAAAAATCCACAAGCTTTGCACCTACTGCTTTCCAGCCCATAACCTCTACTAATTTTGCTACTTTGAATTTGGCTTTATTTATTTGTGCTCCACGGCCGGTTTGCACTTTTAATACAGGTTCTGCATCCGTACTAACAGTTTCGAGCCTGTTGTCTTTTCCTTCCTTTATAAATAAGAACTTGCTGTTAAGCGTGGTCGTTTCTATTTTAAAACGTTTGATATTGTATTGCAGTTTTTCATTATCAAGGTAAACGGCTGTAATGATTTTTTCGGCATTGTATTTTTCTATCAACAACATTTTATCAGCATCAAAGCGCTGTGTCAGTTCCTGGTCAAGTATTTCATAATTACCATCTCCATAAATTACCAGCAACCTGTCTTCGGCTTCAAACTTACCAAGGTACTCACCTTTCATTTCTGTATTCAACCTGCCGAATTTACTGTCGAACCAAAGTTTTTTGGCATCTAATGTTGATTTGCCGGCGTCTTTGAATTTTACAGATTTGATCGGGTATTTGGTTACCTGGTTACCGATACTGCCACGATTCTTGATCTCCTGTTCTTCAAAATAAAATTCAAATTCTTTTTTCTTTGCGCTGCAATTCGGACTCAGAATTATTTTTACAACTTCTGCTTCGCCATTTGCATTTACAGAAAGATAATGAACCCTGCTTCTTTCAGATCCTTTGGTAAGATCATATTCCTTGTCTCGGGTTACTCCGGTTACATTAAAACGTTTTGCAAAACTCATTCCCGATTTCCCATCAACATATATCATGTTGTATGTGGTACGCTCATCTCCTTTTTGAAAAACAGCCACATGCAGAATATCTTTACCGATAAAAGCTTTATCAGAAACCTTTACCACTTTCATGATACCGCCTTTGGTAAAAGCAATGATATCATCCAGGTCTGAAACTTCTGCCACCAGTTCATCTTTCTTTAAACCCGTACCAATAAACCCATCAGCAAAATTTGCATAGAGTTTAGTATTTGCAATGGCAACACTCTTAGCCTGGATTACATCAAATAACTTTATTTCTGTTTTACGCTCTCTTCCCTTGCCATATTTTTTTAACAGGTTCTCATAATAAGCCACCGCAAAGTCAACCAGGTTAGCCAGGTCGTGTTTTACTTTTTTA
>JANNBU010000403.1:0-1961 GCA_031385805.1 Ferruginibacter sp. | reverse complement strand
TCTTTTTCTGATGGGCTCATATTATGAGGGATTTCCCAATGTTTTGCTGGAAGCAGGTGCCCATGGCTTACCGGTAGTTGCTTTTAATGCACCCGGTGGTATTGCAGAACTGGTAGTGAATTACGAAAATGGTATTTTAGTAGAAGGCAATGATGAAAAAGCATTTGCCGAAGCAATACAAAAGGCCCTCGATTTTGAATTTGATAAAAAGAAAATACAGGAATTCGCATTAAAACGATTTAATGTAGAGGCTATTATGAAAGAGTGGGATAAATTATTTGAATCGTTGAAGTGAATTATTTTCCGCAGATCGCACAGATCAAAACCCGCAGATTTTGCTGAAAAGTACTGGAATTTCAATTATTATCTTCTATAATCTGCGGAGCAAATCAGCGTTTATCTGCGGTCTCAAATTTTAATAATGAAAATAATCTTTTTATTACTCATACTAACAATTCCTTCTTGTTCCATTGCACAAAAAAAAGTAACCAAATCAATAAAAGATTTTGGCGCAAAAGGAAATGGCTATACCGATGATCAGGATGCTTTTGTAAAAGCTTCTACATTTTTTAATAAGCGGAAAGGGCATGGAAAATTAATTATTCCAAAAGGCATTTATATTGTTGGCAGGCAAAAATTTACGGGCAATGATATTGAAAAGAAAAACATTGCTTATGTTGGTGATCATGTGCTTGACCTGAAGGATTGCCATGGCCTTATCATTGAAGGAAAACTTGGTGCCGTGTTGAAACACAGGGACAGCCTGCGTATTGGCACTTTTGATCCCGTTACCGGCAAACCATTTAAACACAATATCAAAGACATTTATGTAAAAGCCGAATATGTACGTTATGCTTCCAATGCCGGTAATATGATCTTCATATCAAATTGCAGTAACATCAAAATTTCAGGATTAAAACTTAATGGCAATACCCCCAATTTTAAATTTGGCGGTAATTGGGGAATTGGCCGCAATGCTTATGAGCTGATCCATTACGGAATTAATATCCTGGACGTTCATGATATAGAAATAAAAAATTGCATCATCGAGAATTTTGCCTGTGATGGCATCTATATTACAAACCTTGGACAGGAAGTGAAAACATTTAAAATTAATATCGACAAATGCAAAGTGAATTATTGCGGCCGCAATGGTTTGAGTTGGTTAGGAGGAGAAAATATCAGGGTTACTAATTCCTCTTTTTCTAATTCGGGACAGGGAGTTATACATGAATCTCCCGCCGCCGGTATTGATATAGAAGTTGAGAACAATAGTTTTTGCCGCAATGGATATTTTTATAATTGTACAATGGAAAATAATATTGGCTCAGCCATAGCTTCAGGCAGTAAAGCCCTTTCATCAAATGTTTTGTTTAAAAAATGCATTGCAGCTTCACCTGTTTATTATACCGTGTTTGCAGATGCAGCTTCACATTATTTTGAAGATTGTAAATTATATGGAACTGTATTGGTATGGTACAGGGCAGCTAATGAAAAAGATGCGGTGAAATTTAAACGTTGCCTCTTTGAAGAGAATTATAAAGGGAAAAAAATGTACGACGGTACTTATCAATTGGGCGTAGAAGCTACTGCGGTAACAGTTGATAGTTGTACTTTCCGGGCATACACAACTGCTAATTATTACCTGGCCGGGCATGCAAAAGATTGCGATCCGAATAACACTGAAATGTTACACGTATCCAACAGTTCATTTTATAATTATTGTGAGAGCGGGTTTAAGCTAACAGAAAAAGTTTCGGGCACAGCAGGGCATACAATTTTTTATAATAACAGGTTCTATACCCGGCCGGGAGTGAGTTTTCAAAATGGATTTGGTGGGGATTGCCATGCAGATGCAGGAAAAAATCAATTCGGTATAGCTGTTAGCCGTTAGCTAATCGCGATTAGCTAACGGCTAACAGCTATACCGAATTGATTTTTTCCTGCATCTGCATGGCAAT
>JANNBU010000387.1:0-2388 GCA_031385805.1 Ferruginibacter sp. | reverse complement strand
TAAAAGAAGACTTGCAAAAGCTTTGTTAATGATTTTTCTATAGCGACTCATACAGTTATCGGGGCTAATGTGGAAAATATCCTTATTCGTGTGCAAAAATAAGGCAGGATATTGACATAATACCAACATTGTTAAAATTTTTTTTCCCTTATCCAGACTGGCTTTCAGCGGTTTGCGGGCCCCGGGATATAATAATTGTCATGTATTTGTAAGATCATTCCGGGGCCATGGTTACTGTAAATTTTACATATTATTATCACAATGTTTTCCCGCATTTTTGCATGATGTTAAAAAAACTGAAACAACATTGGAAAGTAAATGGGGTGAACCTGGTCCTTATCATTGCCACTTTTGCACTGGGAGGAAGCCTTTGCGGATGGGCCGGGCGCAAACTTTTATTACTTTCCGGGCTTGAAAAAAATGTTGGCTGGTTTGTTTTATACATCATTTTGATAACCCTGCTTTGGCCATTGTGTGTGCTG
Organism: Ferruginibacter sp.; assembly: GCA_031385805.1. Taxonomy (GTDB): domain Bacteria; phylum Bacteroidota; class Bacteroidia; order Chitinophagales; family Chitinophagaceae; genus Ferruginibacter. The sequence continues at coordinate 1,906 of JANNBU010000387.1, read as the reverse complement.
ATCGTAAGCATTCCGCTCGGACAGTTCTCTTTTTTTAAAAGATATATTACCCGGGTATGGAATAAGGTTCGTGGAAAAAAAAGAAGCGGCATAACAGGCATTGCCATTTTTGCAAGTGGTGCGGGTAGCAATGCAAAAAAAATAATCGAATATTTTGATCATCCCGAAAGAAAAAGCCATGCAAAGGTCAGCCTCATCGTATGCAACAAGCCCGGGGCCGGTGTTTTGAACATTGCAAAAGAAAATAATATTACCGTTTTGCTAATTGAAAAGGAACGGTTTTTTAATGGCGACGCTTATCTTCCGGCGTTAAAGGACCAGGCTGTTGATCTGATCATTCTTGCCGGATTCTTATGGAAACTTCCTGCCGGATTGATAAATGCTTACCAAAAAAAGATCATTAATATCCATCCTGCATTGTTACCAAAATATGCTGGTAAGGGAATGTATGGCAGGCATGTGCATGAATCAGTAATAGCCAATAAAGAAAAAGAAAGTGGTATCAGCATTCATTTTGCAGATGAATTATACGATCATGGCGAAATAATATTCCAGGCAACCTGCAAAGTAAATGATTCGGATACTGCAGAAATACTTGCCGCAAAGATCCACGAACTGGAACATGCGCATTACCCTGTTGTTATTGAAAGCGTTTTAAAAAAGCAAAATCCGCGTTAAACAATCGGGACAGAATATGCCGTTATAAATTTCTTCCTTAATATTACAGCCATTAATTAAATGCTGTTTCATTTGAGATATCTCTTTTCCGTTTTGTTTTTTTTCTTCCCGGCATCTTCTTTACATGCGCAATTTACAATCAGTGGAACCGTGTTCGACAGCAGTAAAATTAATTATGTAGAAAACGTACGGGTGGTTAGCACCGGCGGCATGTTTGCTATATCGGATAGCCTGGGGAGATATTCTGTTATGGCGGGTGAAAATGATTCACTGATCTTTTATTATAACAACAAGCCTACACAAAAATTTGCAGTAAAAACTATTCCTGATCCTTCACGTTTTAATATTTCTTTGCGCATAAATGTAAAAGGGAAATACCATGTATTGAATGAAGTGGTGGTTTTTTCTAAATCATATAAAGAGGATTCATTAGAGAACAGGCAGACCTATGCAGACATTTATAATTATCAAAAACCCGGCTTGTCAACATCCATAACTCCCGGAGGCGGGGTAGGTGCTGATGTGAATGAGCTTATTAATATATTTCGTTTCAAAAGAAATAAAAGGCTCAGGGCTTTTCAGCAACGATTAGAAATGCAGGAGCAGGAAAAATACATAGACTACCGTTTCAATAAACTTTTTGTAAAACGCATTACCCGGCTTGATGGTATTTTGCTGGATACCTTTTTAGTCTGGTACCGGCCTTCTTATGAATTTGCAAGAAACAGTGATGAAATTGTTTTCAATCAATATATTTTAAATGCATTTTACCAGTATCAGAAACTGGTAAGTGTTCCTGCTGCAAAAAAAGAAGATCAATAAACCTGGTTGGGAGATTTGAAAATAAAATAATTTTCCTTTGGGCTGAAGCCCATTTCCTATTGTATTTCATAACCCCAGCCTTAAGGCTGGGGTTATGAAAAGGGAGTCCGTATCTGGAGGGCTTCAGCCCGCTTTAAACCGACAACAATGATTATTTTGGAAATTTTTTGAAACTCATTTTTCTTCGCATTTCCTGATTTACCCGTTATTTACTCTAAATTTTAGAAAGTAAAAAAAGAGAAGTAATTTTCATGCTTCAATAATTTAACACAGATAAAATTAAAATAATGGAACCAGAACAATTGAACCTGGGTATTGGAACCCGTTTACAACATACTCAACATGGCCCAGGCGTGATAGTAGCCGTACGCTATGCAACATACCTGATCTCTTTTATCAATACCGG
>JANNBU010000376.1:0-2718 GCA_031385805.1 Ferruginibacter sp. | reverse complement strand
CTCATTTGCAGCCTGCAAGAGTAAGAAATCGGAATTGGAAAAAACAAATGTAGTAATGGTACAGGATACATTCCGGATGTATAATAACAGTATACTTACTGATAAAGGACCCGGATCTGCTCTTTATAAAGCCCCTGCCCGTAATGTAAAAACAGCTTCATCAAGATCAAAAAGTAGCAGTAGTTCAACCAATAATAAAACAAGTACCTCTTCAAATTCCAGTCAGGGTACTGTAGCACAGGCTCCTGTTCCTGCTAAAAAGAAAGGCTGGAGTAAAAGGGCTAAAGGAGCTGCCATAGGTGCCGGTACCGGTGCCGCTGCCGGAGCCATTATCAATGGCAGGAACCGTGGTGTGGGTGCCGTAATTGGTGCTGTGGTAGGTGCCGCAGGTGGATATATTATCGGTAATGAAATGGATAGAAAAGATGGACGTAATTAAAAGATATTGTTCCTATGAAAAGATCCTTGTAAATACTTGCCGGGATTATTTTTAAAATTTGTGTACTCGTGGCAATGTATTTCATGCCACGAATGCACGAATCCAAAAAGATTCACAAAGAAAAAATATGGTAGCCTGGTATTTTTTCAGCAGTTCATTCTTTCTCCACCTCTCCTCCACTACTCACAGATTTTTTTACGTTTGCAGCACCCCGGTAAGTAATATTTCCGCCACTGCTGGCAGCAGCATCCAGGCTTATACTTGCATGTACTTTTGCAGTAGCTCCGCTGCTTACACTGATACTGGTACGTTCACTTAACAATTGGCCTGCATTGATCGTTGAACCACTGGAAGATTCTGCCTTAAGATCCCTGGTACGGCCTGATATATTTAATTCTCCTCCACTACTGGCACTGGCAGAAATCTCCGGCGCTTCAAGTACGGCCTTTATTTCCCCGCCACTGGTTGATTGCAGCTTGATAAGACCTTGTGATTTCAATACATCTCTTGCTTCAATATCTGCTGATGCAGATGCTTTGATACTGGTTAATTCAGGCACTGTGATATATACTTTCAAATGTGCATCACGCAGGTTGATATCATCAAGCCTTATTCTTAATTCCCCTTTCACCAGCTTCGTCTCAATATATTTAATAATATTATCGTCCGACTCAACCAGTACTTCGGCATTGGGCCCGGTTTTAATTTCAACATCAAAACCTCCTCCTACGCTGATCCCATTAAATAACCCTTGGTTCCTGTTTTCGGTAACAATATTACCGCTGCCGGTCTTATACCTGCATGCTCCTAATACTAAAATGGATAAAATGATAATTACTAATTTCTTCATAGCAATAATTTAAAATACAAAGATTTAAAATAATATCTGTTATTGCAAACCTTTTTACTGGATGCTGGATACAGGATTTTGGCATCGCATGTTTACCAGTTACTTTCTATTATCAGTAACCCTATCTGGTATCCAGCATCCAGTATCCTGTATCTTGGTTACCTTTGCAGCCTTATGACAGAAAAGATAGTAATTCTTGATTTTGGTTCACAATATACCCAGTTGATCGCAAGGGTTGTAAGAGAAGCAAATGTTTACTGCGAGATCATTCCTTTCCACAAAGAAATAATTTATGAACCTTCATTGAAAGGCATCATCCTGTCAGGCTCTCCCTTTTCGGTAAACGAAGCAAAAGCACCGGTTGTAGATATAAAGGCAATGGCAGCAAAACTTCCCGTGTTGGGTATTTGTTATGGCGCCCAGCTCACTGCAAAAAACTTTGGTGGATTGGTTGCAAAAAGTGATAAGAGAGAATATGGCCGTGCAACATTCACCATATCAAAAGAAGATGGACTGTTAAAAGGTTTGCCTGCTTCCTCCCAGGTATGGATGAGCCATAGTGATACCATACAAAAACTTCCCGAAGGGTTTGAATTGCTGGGAACAACAGAAAGTATCCCGGTGGCGGCATTTAAAAGTGAAAAGGTATCAGTAAATAAAATATACGGTTTGCAGTTTCACCCCGAAGTATATCATTCAACAGAAGGAAAAAACATACTCAAAAACTTTTTAGTGAATATTTGCGGATGTGTTTGCAACTGGACACCGGCACATTATATTACAGATACAGTTGAATCCTTAAAAAAATTACTGGGCAACAGTAAAGTGGTAATGGGACTGAGCGGCGGCGTTGACAGTACCGTTGCGGCAACCCTTATTCACCAGGCAATCGGAAAAAATTTATACGGCATTTTTGTTGACAACGGTGTGCTGCGTAAAAATGAATTTGAAGAAGTATTAAAAATATACGACACCCTTGGATTGAATGTAAAAGGTGTGAACGCAAGGGAACACTTCTACACAAAACTGGCGGGTAAAACTGATCCGGAAGAAAAGCGGAAAGCCATCGGTGGAACGTTTATAGAAATATTTGACCAGGAAGCCCATCGCATTGAAAATATTGATTTTCTTGGGCAGGGAACCATTTACCCGGATGTGATCGAATCACTTTCTGTACATGGGCCATCTGCTACTATCAAATCGCATCATAACGTAGGCGGCCTTCCGGATACGATGAAATTGTCGTTGGTAGAACCGCTTCGCTCTTTGTTTAAAGATGAAGTAAGGCGGGTAGGTTTGGAACTGGGCATTCCGAAAGAAATGCTTTTCCGCCATCCCTTCCCGGGACCGGGTTTAGGCATTCGTATCCTGGGAGAAATTACGGAAGAAAAGGTACGGTTATTGCAAGAAGCAGATGCAATCTATACAA
>JANNBU010000356.1:0-15251 GCA_031385805.1 Ferruginibacter sp. | reverse complement strand
TGAAATGTTACAAATAATGAGTGCTTCTCTTTTTGATAAAACACATTTAAATGAATTGCTGAAAAGCCCAGTCTATAAGAATGTCAAAGAACAAAAATGCAAACAATTAAAAATTGAACTAATTTAACGGGACACTAATGACTCATTTTTTGTATTGCATTTTTATTTACTCATTCACAGGATCTCTTGATTACACACAGAGGCGACACCCTGCATGGTGATGTTAAATTTATGGGTAAGTACATTTCAATTACTCAACCGGGTAAACCCGATTCGGTTTATGCCCCCGATGATATTGCATATATTAAAACCGGCCGGTACAAGGGCACAGTTTTACATTGCAGTCTTGCAATCTACAGCGATAATATTGATGTGGTGCAAAAATGGAATTTTAACGGCGAATTTAAAAGAGACACTGTATTGGTCTTATACGAGATCTTTTCTACTCCAAAAATGAAATTATTTGAAGTGGCCGATAAAGACAGGTCGGTATATTATTTCATCAAAAAGCCTACAGATTCATTACCTGTTCAAATGATCGTTCGTTATACTATAGTAGGGTATCCCGATCCTTTCGTTCGCAAGGTTGCGATAGCACCGACAGATTTTATTAGCATCGCACAACAACGTTTATATATCGATCAGCTAAGGGTTATTATGGCCGATTGCCCTAAAATAAAAACAGAAGATTTTGAAATGCTGGATTACAGAAGTTATAGTTTTAAGAAAATAATTAAGCGCTATAATAAGTGCAACTAATATTTAAAGTATTTTTTCAAAATATACTGCTGTGCTTTCGGGGTTAAAATAATATGCGGGTATTTCATAAAACCCGTTTCGTTTATAAAGATCAATGGCGGGTTTCATATTGCTGAGTGTATCTAATCTTATTTTTTTATAGCCGTATTTTTTTGCCAACAATAATGCTTCAAGTAATAGCCCTGTTCCAATTCCTTTATGTTGACATGCGGGTTGTACATACATTCTTTTAAGTTCTGCAATTTCAGTGTCTATTTTTCTTATGGCAATACAGCCGGTAAATTCATTTTCATATTTAGATAAAATAATTCCGCCATGAGGTGCCGTATACATGTTTTGCAAGTCCTGCAATTCTTCTTCAAATTTTTGAAAACCAAGATCAATATTTAACCAGGCGGCATATTGCCTGAATAAATATGCGGCAGCCTCATATTCCTCTTTCGTATTTACATATACATACTCAGGCATTGACAGAAGTTTTATTGGCTAAGTAAACTCCTGCAAAAATAAATATTGCAGCAATGATCTTGTACAATGATAATTCCTCTCCTAAAAATACAATGGCAATGGCTGCGGCAAAGACCGGTTGTGAATATATATAAGTGCCCGCCATGGATGCTCCCAATATTTTTATACCATAAACATTAAAAAGATATGCAAGGAATGTTCCACAAAAAATTATTGCAGTCAGTAATAAATATGAGGTTGCATTGTATAACTGCCAGGGAACTTCTGTAAATTCTTTCCAGCAAAACGGCAGTATCATAAAAAAGGCCATGGTAAAGATCATGCGGATTACCGTTATGGGATTATATTCTTTCATCAGCGGTTTTACCAACACAAAATAAATAGTATAAGAAATCGCATTCAAAATGATAAGCAGGTCACCCGATAAAATCTGCGAAGCATTTCCGGTATTATCCCTGGCTGTAATTAAAACAATTGCTCCCGCAATTCCCAATGCCAGTCCAAACATTTTATAGCTGTTTAGTTTCTCTTTTAAAAACCAGGCAGCGATAAAAGTAATGAGGATTGGTGTTGTAAGCATCAGTAATGAAGCGTGTATGGAATAAGTAAGCGACAATCCTTTTATAAAAAGTAATTGATTGATGGCAATACCGGTTAATGCACATAAAAAAAATCTTCCAGTGTCCTTTTTATGTATGATCGTTTTCACCGGTTTAAAAATATACAGGGCCCAGAGTAAAATTGCGCTGATCCCTACCCTCAATAAATTAAGTCCGAATGGTTTTACCAGTTCATGGTTGATCAGGTATTTTACAGCAGTATAGTTTACAGCAAAAAAAATATTCGTAAAAAGTAAGGCAAGGTGTGCTGTTGTTTTTGGCTGCATTTATTTCTTATTATTAGTCCTTTGCTTTATTGATTTTATATTTCTGCATATTTTTTAAAATATTGAAACACAGCGGCACAAAGACACAGAGGCACGGAAGGCAAAGGTATTTACTTATTTGTATTTCTTCTCCGTGCCACTGTGTCGCTGTGTCTTTGTGTTGCAAAACAAATAAAAAAATTACCTTTCAACATAACTCCGTTTTATTTAACTACAAAGATCGGGATGCAGCTCATAAAAAAACCGTTCCGCAAAAAAACGGAACGGTTATACTTACTAACCCAACTTAAATATTTCATATTGTGGTTGGTGAAAACAGCAACCACGGCATTTGAGAGACGCTAATTACTAAGCAGCCTGTACCTCTTTTATCTTCTCTCTTATTTTATCTTCTATTTCTTTAGCCATTTCCGGATTATCAACCATCAGTTGTTTTACTGCTTCACGGCCCTGGCCAAGCTTGTCGTTGTTGTAACTAAACCAGCTTCCGCTTTTTTGCACAATGCCCAGTTCAACGCCCATGTCAATGATCTCCCCGGCTTTTGAAATTCCTTCTCCGTAAATAATATCAAACTCTGCCGTGCGAAAGGGTGGTGCCACTTTGTTCTTTACAACTTTTACTTTAATATGATTACCTACTACTTCGTCGCCGTCTTTGATCTGTGCCAAACGCCTGATATCAAGCCTTACGGATGCATAGAATTTAAGTGCATTACCACCGGTTGTTGTTTCGGGGTTGCCAAACATTACACCGATCTTTTCACGCAACTGATTTATAAAAATGCAACAGCTGTTCGTTTTAGAAATGGTTGCTGTTAATTTTCTCAATGCCTGGCTCATCAACCTTGCATGAAGCCCCATTTTGCTGTCGCCCATTTCTCCTTCCAGTTCACTTTTAGGAACAAGTGCGGCAACAGAATCTATCACTACAACATCCAATGCGCCAGAAAGTATCAGCCTGTCGGCGATCTCCAGTGCCTGTTCGCCATAATCGGGTTGCGAAATAAGCAGGTTGTCTATATCTACTCCAAGTTTTTGTGCATAAGCGCTATCAAATGCATGTTCTGCATCTATAAATGCACACATGCCTCCTTTTTTCTGTGCTTCGGCAATGACATGAATTGCCAATGTGGTTTTTCCGGAAGATTCCGGCCCATAAATTTCTATCACACGTCCTTTAGGTAATCCACCAATACCGAGTGCCACATCCAGGCCAATAGAACCTGTTGAAATGACTCCCTGTTCAATGTGTGTCTTTTCGTTCATCATCATTACTGATCCTTTTCCAAAATCTTTGTCAATTTTGTCCATCGTCAGTTTTAAAGCCTTTAATTTTTCTACGTTGCTCATTGTTTCTGTTTTTAAGTGATGTATCTGTTTTGCGTTGTAAAATTATATCCGGATTCAAAGCTAATACTTTTATTTTATCAACACTAATATTTTTAGTAATATTTTAGTAATATTTTTAGTTTTTCTGAAAACTGGGGAAGGGAACCCTGTTTGTCATTCTGAGGAACGAAGAATCTCTGCGTGTCTACCCAGGAGATGCTTCGTTCCTCAGCATGACAAGTAAGACCGGGATTGCATCTTCCCGGCTTCCCGGCAATAAAGAAAAACCCATCCCGATGAATCGGAACGGGGGTATTCAAGCATGAGAAAAAATTTTAGTAGTTTCCAGAGATCGGGTATGGCAAACGGGCCTGATATTTTGGGAGGATTACTTCTATACAAAGAGAATATTGTTTTTTGAACAATCAAATACCGCAAAGTGGTAGTATTCGGGTACCCCCCGGCCAATTATTAAAGGAAGTTAAAGATTTTAAGAAAAAAATGACATTAAAATGAACCAATTTTAGTACTTCGCTGTTACTTTTGCGCCGTTAAACATTTGGTTTACAAAATCAACCGGTAGTTTTGCCGTGTTAATATGAAAAAAAATAAAAAAATATATACTGTCTTTCAGAAAAGTTCTGCACTGTTCATGATATTAGCTTTGGTATGGCTTACCATAAGTACACCGTTTGTCTTTGCCAGTCAACAGGAGTTGGTTAAACAAGGTAAAATTGCAAATACCCAGTCAGCGGATACCAGTAATGAAGAAGAGACCGCCAAGCCCCCCGTTAATAATACAGAGGAAAAAGTGCCAAATAGCGGTAATTCCCTCTCCGAGGAATACCTGCATGATCATCACATAGCTCATTATTTCATTCCCCAGGTTTTGCTGCATCATAAATGTGAAAATGCAGATACCTATATTGCTTTTCACGGGGAACTCCTTGTTCCTCCCCCGAACTTTGTATAATTCTCCCGTTGTTAAAGGTTTTTAGCAGTCTGGTTATCTATTTAAATAATGCTGTCATTTTACTGACATCAATTGAAATAATTATATCTGCAAACAAAGCACGCTTAAAATACTTATAATAACTTCTGCATTACTGCTTAATGATTGAATGAATTTGATTTCAGTTGGTACGGCAATAAAAGAAGGTAAAAAATCCGTGAATTTTTAAATTGAAATAAGAAAAATGAAATTTAATACTAATACTTTAAAATCAGATCTGCCTTCGGGCCTGGTAGTTTTTTTGGTGGCATTGCCCTTATGCCTGGGTATTTCTTTGGCTTCGGGAGCGCCTTTTTTCAGTGGCCTTATCTCGGGTATTATCGGTGGGGTAGTAATTGGTTCGTTAAGCGGTTCCAGGTTAAGTGTGAGTGGCCCTGCGGCGGGTTTAGCTGCGTTGGTATTGGCAGCAATAACAAATATCGGTGCCTTTGATCTTTTTCTCTGTGCAGTATTAATAGCCGGCATTTTACAGATCCTGATCAGCGTTGCAAAGCTTGGCGGAATTGCTGTTTATTTTCCATCAAGCGTTATCAAAGGATTATTAACAAGTATTGGTATACTCATCATTTCCAAACAAATACCTCATGCGGTTGGATATGATAAAGATAAAAAAGGCCTTTTATTCGAACTTGATAATACGGAAGACTGGCATCAGCTCTTACAACCTTTTGAACATATCAATTCAGGGGCACTGATCATTTGTGTGGTATCAATTGTGATCATGCTGCTTTGGGAAAAACCTTTCATAAAGAACAGGATAAAGTTTATTCCCGGCGCCCTGGTAGCAGTACTTGCCGGGATTATTATCAATGAAATATTCAAAGCCACCAACAGTCCGCTCACGGTCATTGAAGAACACCTGGTACAAATTGAAGCGGCTAAAACCCCTGCCGATTTTTTTGGCTTTTTTACTTTACCGGATTTTAACGGGTTCTTAAATAGCAAAGTAATTGTTACCGGTATTATGATTGCGATCATTGCTTCTTTAGAAACATTGTTAAGCATTGAAGCTGTTGACAACCTTGATCCTGAAAGAAGAGTTACCAACACCAACAGGGAATTATTGGCACAGGGCATTGGAAACACCGTGGCCGGATTGATTGGCGGTTTGCCTATTACCAGTGTAATCGTAAGAAGCACCGCTAATTTACATGCCGGTGCAAAATCAAAATTATCAACTGTTTTTCATGGGTTTTTATTATTGGTCTGTGTGGTTACGATACCCCGCCTGCTCAATTTTATTCCGCTGGCCGCTTTGGCAGCCATCTTACTTTTAACCGGTTATAAGTTATGTAAGCTCTCTGTATTTTCGAAGATCATAAAAAACGGGAAGTACCAATACATTCCATTCTTTGTTACTGTATCGGTAATTATCGGTATTGATTTGTTGGGATTGTATTTACCTTTAAAAGGAGAAGGGTTGTTAATAGGAGTGATAGCGGGTTTGATAGCTGCGTTTGGAGCCATATTACATGGCAACCTTAAAAACTCATATTTCTTCCATAAAGACCAGCACCAGGAAGGTGATATAATAAATATAAGATTGGCGGAAGAAGTGTCTTTTTTGAATAAAGCGTCCATCAGGGAAACCCTGGATCATATGCCGGAAAATTCCACGGTTGTAATTGATGCCTCACATACTTATTATATAGATTTTGATGTGCTGGAATTGATAAAGGAATTCAGGGATATCAAAGCGCCCCTAAAAAATATAACATGCCGGCTGGAAGGTTTCCAGGAAAAATACAGGATAGAAAACCAACTACACGTACAATCAAAGCATTAACAAAAAAAATTAAAGATCATGGAAGAATTATATCAAAAATTATTAGCGGGAAATAAATTGTTTTCGGAAACAATGATTTTTCAGGATCCGGATTATTTTAAAAAATTATCGAAGGGGCAAAAACCGAATTATTTATGGATCGGTTGCAGCGACAGCCGTGTACCCGCCAATCAGATCACCAATACACAGAGCGGTGAAATATTTGTACACAGGAACGTTGCCAACCTTGTTGTGCATACTGATACCAACTTACTGAGTGTTTTAGAATACGCGGTAAAGTACCTCGGCGTAAAACACATTATTGTATGCGGGCATTATGGCTGTGGAGGAGTATTGGCAGCTATGACCAATGCTTATCATGGTTTTGTAGATAACTGGTTGCGAAATATCAAGGATGTGTATCATCAAAACAGGAAAGAACTGGATGCAATAACTGATGAAAAGCAAAGAGCCGATCGCCTTACCGAACTCAATGTAATAGAACAGGTGAGAAACCTTGCTAAAACAACCATTGTACAACAGGCCTGGGCCGAAAGGAAATTACACCTTCATGGCTGGGTATATGGATTGAATGATGGATTGGTAAAAGACCTTAGTATCATTCATGACGACCTGGAAGATATTGATCCCATCTATAGATTCGATATCCCCCGTACCTCATAACTCCATTAAAAAAATTATAAAGACAACATAAGTGAAAGATATTTTTTTCGACGAGAACCATGTATTACATGAACTAAAGCATTACCTGCCATCGCAACAAGCATTAAAGGATTTTATCCACCACAATACCCTGCACGCTTTTCAGCACATGAAATTTTATGATGCCATTTTTAAAGCTTCCGGCATCTTTGGTTTACAGGTTCATTTGCAATTGACAGAGTACAGGGAATTGTATAAAACCGGGAGGATCAGGAAAGATATTCTTGATATGGTTATTGCCAAAAAGAAGGGAAAAGAAGCTGTGGCTGATTGGAAACAAAAATTGTTAACTACAGATTATGACAGCATCAACCGCCCCAGAATCGGCCAATTGCGTAAACAATGGAAAGATGTTTACCAGTTAGACCTTGACAACAAAGTACATCCATTGCTGTTTCGGATCCTATGTGGTTTTTTAGACCAGGGTATTGCAGTGGATGGTTTCCCTGTTGCCAACAGGAATTTTATTGACAGTATAAAAATACTGGAACAAAACAGCCCGGTTAGTTTTTTCAAAACAAAAGCTATCAGGGGAAAATTTTTATCGGGGAATTATTCTATCGGGGAATTATTAAAAACAATTATTGGCAAGGAAGATTTTTTTGAGCAATATTTATTTGACCAGCAGTTTGCTCATCACGGATGGAGTGGATTTGTATCTGCTGTGGAAGACAACCCGCAGACATTGCTGGACAAAAAAATAATTTCACTGAAAGAATTGGTAGCATTTGAATTGTTGCTTGAACTGGATATATTAAATCACGAGTTGGGTAACAATTGGCAACCGCTGGCCAATCATATAACCGGTTCTGAATTTGATTTACTATCCGATGTTCCTAAAACTGAATTTGCAACTGCAATAGAATTATGGCAGGATGCCTTTGAATGGAGCTATTACGATTCTGTATTAAAAGGAATGCTCATTGTTTCGCCAAAGCCTCCTTCAAAAGAGAAAAGTTTCCAGGCTATATTTTGTATTGATGAAAGGGAAGATTCCATACGGCGGCATATTGAAGCCGTTGATAAAAACTGTGAAACATTTGGTGCTCCGGGATTTTTTGGTGTTGAGTTTTTTTTCCAGCAGGAGGGAAGTAAATTTTATGATAAACTATGCCCGGCACCTGTTACACCAAAATATCTCATTAAAGAATTTGATGCAGGGTCGTCTAAAAAGGACGAGCCGCTTTATACAAAACACACACATGGATTTTTAACCGGTTTTGCCTTAAGCATACCTTTTGGATTTTGGGCATTTATAAAAACAGCCCTCAATTTATTTAAACCACAAATGAGCCCGGCAATATCCAATGCTTACGGGCACATGGATATACGATCTGGTCTAACCATCGAGAATAAAAGTGTTGATGATGTGGAAAATGGATTACAGATAGGTTACACCCTTGATGAGATGGCGATAAGAGCTGAAGGTTTTTTACGCGGTATGGGATTGATCAATGATTTTGCTCCTATTGTTTATATCGTTGCCCACGGTAGCAGCAGTGCCAATAATCCGCATCATGGTGCACATGATTGCGGCGCATGCAGTGGAAGACCTGGTGCAACCAATGCAAAAGTCCAGGCATTTATCTTAAACCATAAAAAAGTAAGGGAGGTTCTTCAATCAAAAGGAATTGTAATTGCGGATACAACACAGTTTATAGGCAGTATGCATGATACCGCTGCTGATGTAATCGGCTATTATGATGAAAACATTCTGAATGAAGCCAATGCAGCGCAACATTTATTAAATAAACAAAATTTCGAAACTGCCCTCAATTTAAATGCAAAAGAACGCAGCAGGAGGTTTGCATCTATCAATACCAAACAGGAATTAGAGCAGGTACGCAAAGCAATTCATAATCGTTCGGTCTCTTTATTTGAGCCAAGGCCGGAGTTGGGGCATGGTACCAATACATTAGCCATCATTGGCCGCAGGCATATAACCAAAGGTTTGTTTTTAGACCGACGGGCATTTTTAAACAGTTACGATCATACAACCGATGAAGACGGAACCATTCTTTCTGCAGTAATGAGGCCGATAGGTTTGGTTTGCGGAGGTATAAACCTGGAATATTATTTCAGCAGGGTTGATAACATTAAGATGGGCGCAGGCACTAAACTTCCGCACAATGTGCTGGGTTTGTTTGGTGTAGCCAATAGCAGCGATGGTGATCTGCGTCCCGGCCTTCCCTGGCAAATGATTGAAGTGCACGATCCGGTGCGTTTACTCGTTATCGTTGAACACAAACCCGAAGTGGTTTTAAAAGCTATCCAGTCTTCACCCGAGGTATTTGAATGGTATAATAATGAATGGGTACATATCGTGGCGCTTCATCCTGTAGAAAAACAATTTTATTATTTTAAGAACGGTTCCTTTTCAAGGTACGAGCCCATTACCGCTGCAGATGCAATACAAACCATTCACAATATGGAAGTATTTATTGAAGGGGCAAGCGAAATGGAAACCAATCATATTGTACATGCCACCGAAGAAAACCTGCCGGTGTATATGCTGGATTAAAGGCAATTTAAAGTTTATACGTTGTTGGCCGGGCCACCAACAACGGCACAGGGTTATCAATTATAGAACAGCATAAATAACAGAAACAAAAAATTCAATGAACCAACTCGATACCATACTTCATCAGTCTATCAGTTTATTTATAATTATTCCTTTGATTGCTTTTTTTGCCACATTGCTTTGGCAAAACAAACAGGAAAAACCCATTATATTAATTGTTCAGGTTACAAAAGCTTTTTACATTATTGCTACAGTTGTGTATGCTGTGTTGTGGTTTGGTAATGGTTATACCCCTGTCAAACAGCATCTCATTACCCTATATCAAACAGATCATTTTGTTTTTGCTATTCAATTTTATTATGATCATATTACAGCTGTATTCAGTATCGTTGGCGCTGTTTTATTTTTCCTGGTATCCACTTTTAGCCGCTATTATATGCACCGGGATGAAGGCTACAAACGGTTTTTCAATACCATATTGTTTTTTGCGCTGGGTTATAACCTCATCATTTTCTCCGGCAACTTTGAAACACTGTTTATTGGCTGGGAAATAATCGGCTTGTCGTCATTCCTTTTAATTGCATTTTACCGTAACCGTTATTTGCCGGTAAAAAACGCTTTTAAAACGTTGTCCTATTACAGGATAAGCGACCTGGCCATGATTCTGGCCATGTGGATGATGCACCATCTTACCCATCAGAACATCAGCTTTTCGCAGTTGGCAGACGCAAAGATCACCGCTGTACAGTCCGGCCATACCGGCATGGCTGTTTTTATTGTAATAATGATCGTATTGGCTGCGATGATAAAATCGGCCCAATTCCCTTTTACAACCTGGTTACCCCGGGCAATGGAAGGACCCACATCCTCATCGGCCATTTTCTATGGTTCGTTAAGTGTGCATATCGGTGTTTTTTTATTGTTGCGTACCTGGGCTTTCTGGCAGGATATGCTTTGGGTTAAATTTTTAATAATTGCCATTGGTACATTAACGGGTATTATTGCAACATTGATCGCCAGGGTACAGCCTACTGTAAAAACACAAATAGCTTATTCTTCTGCTGCACAAATAGGACTTATTTTTATTGAAATTGCTTTGGGCCTGCACATTTTAGCATTGGTGCATTTTGCAGGTAATGCTTTTTTAAGAACTTACCAGTTACTGGTTTCTCCTTCTGTATTAAATTATTTAGTACACCGTCAATATTTCCATTATCATCCTCCACAGGAAAAACCCGTGTCAAAAATTAAGATTGCATTCTATATGCTGGGCATCAAAGAATGGAACCTCGATACGATGATGTTTAAATATTTGTGGAGTCCTTTTAAATGGCTTGGCGGACAATTGCAATTTTTAAGTTCGGGGATTGCTGCTATGCTGTTAGCAGTGACCGGGATTGCTGTTTTAATTGGTTCGGTATATAAACCGGAATACATTGTATCACATAGCAGCAGTATCTCAATTATTTTAGTGATCATTGCACTGGCAATAATACTCTTTGTTTTTTCCTTCAGAAAATCAGCGTTAACTGCCTGGCTATATTTATTACTTGCTCATGTATTTATTTTTTCAATGTTTTGTATGAATGCAACGCATGTTAATTCTACAGAAATTATTTTCTATGTTAGCGGTATCCTGGGAGCTTTTGCTATTGGTTATTATTGCTTACATAAAATAAATACTATCGACAATGATATTCTCCTCAATAAATATCATGGTTATGTGTATGAACAAAAAACCACGTCCTTGTTATTTTTAATTGCAGCAACGGGCCTGTTGGGTTTTCCGGTAACAACCGCTTTTATTGGGATAGATGTTATGTTCACTTATATTCACAGCAACCAGGTTGTATTAATAACATTGCTGGCACTTTGTTTTATATTTATTGAGCTGGCGGCTATCCGTATTTATTGCCGCATATTTCTTGGGCTTCATAAAAAACTAAACCACCCGGTGGCATTCCGTTCGTCTTAGCATGAAAATAATATTTTTCATACCTGCTTTATTAATTTGTTTTTTCGCTATTGGTCAAAATGACCGGTTAAATGATCACAACAATACCAATTGGGTACAAATATTCAATAACATTAACCTGGATAAAAAATGGAGCCTGCATATTGAATATCAATGGAGAAGGGAGAACTGGTTAAAGAACTGGCAACAAAGTCTGTTTCGTATGGGTGTCAATAAAAAGCTAAGCGAAAATGTAGTTATCCACCTGGGTTATGCATGGGTTGAGACATTTCCGTATGGCGGTTTCCCTATAGCTTCCTCCGGCACATTCCCCGAACACCGGCTATATGAACAAATTATTTTTCGTCAGCCCATTCGTAAATGGATATTAGCTCACCGGTTTCGGATTGAACAAAGGTGGCTGGGCAAAGTGCAAACCGGTACAGACAGGGAAATAGAAGAATGGTTTTTTGTTCATCGCTTTCGTTACCAGTTCAGGGCACAATACAATTTTTCACCAAAATGGTATGCTGTTGCTGCAGACGAAATATTTATTGGTGCCGGCAAAAATGTTGGCGTAAATATTTTTGATCAGAACCGTGCTTTCCTATTAGCCGGGTTTAAATTAAACCGGCATGTTTCTATCGAAGCTGGTTACTTTAATCAAACATTGCAGCAGGGAAGAAAGATAAACAATAACAGCATTGTGCAAAACAACAATGGTATTGTAACAGGCCTTTATTTATCGTTTTGAATATTATCAGATATTCAATCCCCCGCAAGCGCTGATCACCTGCCCGGTAATATAGTTTCCCATATCACTCGCCAGGAACAATGCAACGTTTGCAATATCATCCCCGCTGGCAAATCTGCCCAACGGAATATCTGCTTTATATTTTTCTGCGCCTTCGCCGTCTTTTAAATAACTGGTCATATCTGTTTCTACAAACCCGGGGGCAATGGCATTACAGCGAATATTGCGGCTGCCCAGTTCTTTTGCTATGCTTTTTGTAAACCCGATGATCCCTGCTTTGCTGGCTGCATAACTGCTTTGGCCTGCATTGCCCATTTCGCCAATAACACTACTCATGTTAATAATGCTCCCGCTTTTTGCTTTCATCATCGGGCGAATGACCTGCTTGGTCATATTAAATACGCTTTTCAGGTTTACCTGCATTACATCATCCCATTGGTCGGATGTCATACGCAACAATAAATTATCTTTTGATATGCCCGCATTGTTAACACAGATATCAACTTTGCCAAATTCCTGCATCACATCATTCACAAAAATTTCGCAAGCGGCAAAATCCCCTGCATTGCTTTGATATGCTTTTGCATTAACGCCCATGGATTTTAATTTTGTTTCCAGGGCTGTAGCCTTTCCCTTACTTCCATCGCTTATGTATGTAAAAGCAATGTGTGCTCCCTGTTCTGCAAATTTTAATGCGATTGCCTCTCCGATGCCCCGGGCAGCTCCTGTAATTATTGCAACTTTATCCTGTAATAATTTCATTCTTTATTTTTTTATGTTATCAGCAAATGTAAATAAATCAGGTAGGTTATATTTTTAAAATTGATTCTTTTTAATTCGTGCATTCGTGGCAATTCTATTTTCATGCCACGAATGCACGAATATTATCTGTAAGCATTTTCAAACCTTTTCTAATTGCTTATTGATGCTATAAATTTATTTTATTGAATCGCAAGAATTTCTTCCAATATTATTCTTTCATTGCTAAGCCTTGGTACTTTATGTTGCCCTCCTACTTTATTTTTGCTGTGAAGCCATTTTGTGAATGTTCCGGGTGGCAGTATGTGAATGATCGGCAGTCTCAATGCAATATCCTTGTGCCGTTTTGCTTCATAATCGCTGTTTGCATTTTTCAGTGCTGTATCCAGCTCCAAAACAAATGCTTCCCGATCTTCGGGTTCCTTTTCAAATTCTATCAGCCACTCATGTGCCCCGTTGTTTTCGTTCGTAAAATAAACCGGCGCAGCGGTATAATCAGTAACAATTGAATTGGTTTTACGTGCTGCCTCGGCAATAGCTTTATCTGAATTATCAACGATCACTTCTTCTCCAAATGCATTCATATAATGTTTTAACCTGCCGGTAATTATTATCTTATACGGATCAAGGGATGTAAATTTTATGGTATCGCCGATCAAATAACGCCAAAGCCCACCCGTAGTACTTATTACCAGCGCATAATTCTTGTTTAATTCCACCATGTTCAGTCCTACTGTCTGCGGATTTTGCTTTTCATATTCTTCCGCCGGCATGAATTCATAAAAAACACCATGCTCGGTAAACAGCATCATCCCGTTGTCATCCGGTTTTTCCTGTGCTGCAAAAAAACCTTCGCTGGCATTGTATATTTCAACATAATTGACCGGGCCGCCGATGATTTTTTCGAACTGTTCCCTATATGGAATAAAAGAAACCCCTCCGTTTATATACAGCTCCAGGTTTGGCCATACTTCTTTGATCGTTTTTTTATTTTTTATTTCGAGGATACGTTTTAATAACAGCAATGTCCATGTTGGAACGCCTGCCAGTGAGGTTACATTTTCATTGGCAGTTATCAATGCAAGTTTTTCTAATTTATTTTCCCATTCATCCAACAGGGCAATACTAAGTTCGGGGGTTCGAAGCCAATGTCCCCAAAAAGGAGAATTCTGCATCAATACTGCACTTAGGTCGCCGTATTGTATCTCTCCGTTTAGCTGGCCAAGCTGGTGCGATCCGCCCACAACTAAACTCTTACCGGTGAGCAGGTCGCTGGAAGGAAAATTTTTATAATAATTGGTGAGGAGGTCCTTGCTTGCCTGGTAATGATTGTCTTGCAGGCTTTCATCGCTAACCGGTATGAATTTACTTTTATCACTTGTTGTTCCGCTGCTTTTTGCAAACCATTTTATCGGTGTATTCCACAATACATTTTCTTCTCCTTCCATCATTCGCAGAATATATGGCTGTAGATCATGGTACTCATGTATGGGTACCTGTTGTTTGAATTGTTTTACTGTAAATAGT
The DNA here is from genome assembly GCA_031385805.1 of Ferruginibacter sp. GTDB lineage: Bacteria > Bacteroidota > Bacteroidia > Chitinophagales > Chitinophagaceae > Ferruginibacter. Next base: position 794 of record JANNBU010000356.1, on the reverse strand, counting down.
TTTGAGAAATTATACTTCTTTCCAAATACCGTGTATTGGGCCGATGTTACCAGGTCCTGTAATACCTCCCGCTGCAGCACTACCGGATGATTGGTCCAGTTTTGTATACGCCAAAGCCGCATACGTGCCAACTTTGATATTGCAGAGGATAACAATTTCATGTACAACAAGATAGAAAATCATTCTTGTTTATTCTAAATTTTAAATTTTGTATGAAGCACAAGTCATAAGTCCATACAGGAACAAAAATGTAATTCAACATTTAAAATTCAAAATAATTCTTGTTTATTGTGCCGCCTGTTCGTGTAAATAATCCTTTCGTTTCAGTTCAAAATTCCTGCCGAGGTACAATCGCCTTACCTGTTCATCTCCGGCAAGTTCTTCTGCAGTGCCGTGTTTAAAGATAGCGCCATCGATCAACAGGTAAGCCCTGTCGCATATTGAAAGTGTTTCATTTACGTTGTGATCGGTTATCAGCACACCGATGTTTTTAAATTTAAGTTTTGCAATGATCTCCTGGATATCTTCAACCGCAATTGGATCAACGCCGGCAAATGGTTCATCCAATAAAATAAATTTGGGGTCAACGGCTAAAGCCCTGGCTATTTCGGTACGGCGCCTTTCGCCACCACTTAAGGTATCTCCATTGTTTTTTCTTACGTGCTGCAGCCTCAATTCATTCAACAATGATTCTAATTTTTCCTTTTGTTGGGTCTTACTGAGTTTTGTCATTTCCAGCACCGCCAGCACATTGTCTTCCACGCTCAGCTTTCTAAAAACACTGGCTTCCTGCG
>JANNBU010000348.1:0-8578 GCA_031385805.1 Ferruginibacter sp. | reverse complement strand
TTTGATAATCTTGGATCTTTTACCCAGCCATAATGATAAATATGGGCATCTATTTCCTTTACTTTCAATTTTGAATGATCGCTGAATCTAAATCCCTGTGCATCATTCCAGGAAACAATATCAGGGTTATTCCTTATAACCCTTATTTCTTTCCGGTACCATTTTCTTCCGGCGCCGATATAAGAGAAGCTACCATAAAAATGAAGATATTTAAACAAGAGGCCATCAACAGTTTTATCAGGTAGCCAGGTTTCCATAGCCTGCTTTATATTATCATAATCCTTTTCATGCAGGCATTCATCGCCCTGTAAATAAAATGCCCAGTCTGTATCGTTTGAAATTGCCTGGAAAGCCTTATTGGTCTCTGCCGCCAGAACAATACCGCCGCCCTTAAGCGAATCATCCCACACAGTATCAAGGATCCTTATCTTATCAGAATCAATCGATGCTATTAATGCCCTGGTATCATCATCAGACTTTCCTACAGCGATCACATACTCATCTACAATTGGAAGTATCGATAAAATAGATTCCTTCACCGGGTAATCGTATTTAATCGCATTTCGTATAAAACTGAATCCTGTAACTTTCATATTCAAACAAAGTTGGTTCAAATCTATACTAAGTTAAACAATGTTGGGGGATTGAAAAGGCAGGATACAAGATACGGGATACCAGATACCGGTTTAAACTCATTAACTTTATCCGCCTATAAATTTTTCAAACCCTAAACCGGTCCCTGGTCGCCCCCTTCAAAAATAGCTATTGACATTGTTCAATCCATATTATAATTTTATAGAAAATATTTTTTATGGAAAAGAACAATCTCACCGACGCCTCCCCCCGTCGTAAGTTTTTACAAACACTGGCAACCGGCACCGCTGCATTGGGAATTGCAAGTGTCATTTCACCATTTCAACAGATCCAGGCTGAGCCTGTTTCTACATTCAATCATACTGATCCGGATCCCGATCAATGGTTTAATAAGATCAAAGGCAAACATCGTATGGTCTTTGATGCAACCGAACCGCATGATATTTTTCCTTTTGCATGGCCAAAAATATTTGGACTTACCAATGCAGCTACAGGCACTCCGTTTAAAGATTGCGGTATTGTGGTAGTATTGCGACACAGTGCAATTGGATATGCCTTGCCTGATGCAATGTGGACCAAATACAATTTGGGTGAAATGTTCAAAGCTGATGATCCAAAAACAAAAAAACCGTCATCACGCAACCCTTTCTGGCAACCTAAACCCGGTGATTTTAAAGTTCCCGGTGTAGGAGAAGTTGCCATTGGCATCAATGAGCTGCAACAGGATGGTGTTATGTTTTGTGTATGCAATATGGCTATCACAGTGTATAGTGCCGTGGTTTCAGATATGATGAAGCTGAACGCCGAAGATGTAAAAAAAGAATGGTTAAGCAATATATTACCGGGAATACAGGTTGTACCTTCGGGAGTATGGGCAATTGGCCGTGCACAGGAGCATGGATGTGCCTACTGCTTTGCAGGTTAGTATAAAATTATCGGATGCAATTTGTAAAATCATACTGGTGGCTCTTATTGGTAATGGCTCTTGTGATTGTAATTGCAATTGTATTTATTCCGGGAGATTTCCGGGAGTATAAACCTACGCCCCGGATAAGCAAGGGCTTTGAGTGGGAAGCGCCTGATGTTATAAGAATACCTGCTACCGCAGAAGGTGAGTTGATAAAATATGGGAGGGATCTTATTATAAATACATCATACTACCTCGGCCCAAAAGGAAAAGTAGCCATGATCAGCAATGGTATGAATTGCCAGAACTGTCACTTAGATGCAGGAACAAGATCATGGGGTAATAATTACAGCGCTGTGTATGCAACTTACCCGAAATTCCGGGCAAGAAGCGGAGCCATTGAAACTATTTACAAAAGGGTAAATGATTGCCTCGAAAGAAGTTTGAATGGAAAAAGCTTAGATACCGGCAGCAGGGAAATGCAGGCCATCTATGCATATATAAAATGGCTGGGCAAAAATGTTCCGAAAAATATTAAACCCGTCGGCTCGGGTATTGCAGATATAGCTTTTATTGACAGGCCCGCTGATCCTGTAGCCGGGCAAATAGTATATGCACAAAAATGTGAACGCTGTCATGCAGCCAATGGTGAAGGAACATTTAATACTGACAGTACAGCTTACAAGTATCCTCCTTTATGGGGGAAGAACAGTTATAATATTGGTGCAGGCTTGTTCCGCATCAGTCGCTTTGCCGGCTATGTAAGATATAATATGCCTTTCGATTTTAAAGAGAAGGAAGATGTGGCGCAATTGACGGATAATGAAGCATGGGATGTAGCAGCATTTGTAAATTCACAACCCCGCCCGAAAAAAAAATCCCCGGAAGACTGGCCCGATATTTCAGCCAAACCTGTTGATCATCCCTTTGGCCCTTATAAAGATAGTTTTACTGAACGGCAACATAAATACGGGCCTTTTGAACCGATAGCAGCGACTAAGAAAAAAAAGAAATCATAAGCTGAAACAGTTACTCTGACTTGTTATGAAGATCAATGCCTGATTGAAAAAGATTCAAATATCATTTCTTCCTGTTCTGTTTTGATCAGTTCATTCACTACTGCTCCCGCCGGACCCTGCCTGCACCAATCAACAATTTTTTCTAATTGTATTTGCGTACCTGTTGCCAACAGCTCTACGTCACCGTTAGTTTTGTTCCTCACCCACCCGGTTATTCCTGATGCAACAGCCATTTTTTTAACACTGGCACGGTAAAATACACCTTGTACTTTTCCCTTGATGAGTAGATGAAGTGTTGGCATATGTGCAGATATTGATCATACTAAAATAAAACATACAGTTATAGAAATTTTATATTTAATCTTCTACTTTATTAATCTTTGTGTCGCTGTGTCTCAGTGCCGCTGTGTTTCATGCTTCTCAAATTATTTTGGAACACGGAGACACAGCGAAGAAAAAAAAATTATAATTTATTCCCTTCTTTTGGAAAGATGATAAAAGGTTTAAAGGTCTTTGCCACTTCAAAATCCATCAACGCATAAGAAATAACAATGACGATATCTCCTGCTGCTCCCTTGCGTGCGGCGGGGCCATTCAAACAAACGATACCGCTTCCCCTGGCACCTTTAATGAGATAGGTTTCTATTCTTTCTCCGTTATTCACATTCACGATCTGCACTTTTTCATTTTCGATCATATTGGCAGCATTCATCAGATCCTCATCGAGTGTGAGGCTGCCAACATAATTTAAATTGGCTTCCGTAATAACTGCCCTGTGTACTTTTGATTTAAGGATTTGTATTTGCATGATGCAAAGTTAGGACTAGTTCATTTATTTCGGCAATATCCGGAAGTTCAAAGAAAATATCGTTCCATTTTCATCTGTATTTATCCTTTCCGCATCAATACCCCTTGTGCCATTCTCTTTGATATTGGAATGAACGAATATCTTTTCCAATCCACTTAGTATCCCTCTTTTCGTTATAGCTTCCGTTTCATCCCTGCTCGTTAAAATATCCTCCAGGTCAATTGGCGAAGCAGATAAAAATACTTTGAATGTTTCTTCTCCATAAGGTTTTGAAATGCCAATAGCCAGGTCACGAAGAAAGAGTGTATCCTGTTTTTTTACCAAACAATCTTCCCATTTAATGGGTGAAAGATTACCATTTTTATCCCGCAAGTTCTTATTGGGTATTCCCGCATTGATGATCCCATCCGGCTGGATATCTACTATATTAATATAAAGATCTTTGCTCCCGGTATTGATGACCCTTAAATAAACCTTGTCAGCTTCCCTGAGTTCTAAGCGGCCAAAATGAGTCCTGGATTGAATTTTGGCGCTATCAATATTTCCTTTTTCATCAATGAAAACCAATTGAACAACTGCTGAAAGATCCTGTTCACTGAATGTCAGACCTTTTAAGTAACGGAAACGCTCAAACTTTTTTAAAGCCGCTTTCAAAATTTCTACATCCTGGTTCCCGGAAAAAACAAATCCATCCTGGAATACAGCATTGCTATTTGGATATTTTAAGGCCCAGTTATTTATTGAACCTGAAGTGTCAAGAGCCAGGTCACAGTTTGCATCAAATTCAACCAACTGAAAATCCTTTAAACCTTCCCTGACCATATTATCAACCGGTTTAATATCCCTTACAAAAAGTTTCAGCTTTGTTGCCCCATAAGATAATTCACTGATAAAAGCCCATGGATTTATTTTAACAAGGTTGGTATCCGCATTGTCTAATTTTACCATGGAAGTAAATGATGTTACATTGATAACCTTTCCACTATTGACAGGCTTTTTACCGGTAGTGCTGGTAGTACCGGGTTCAAAGAAATTAATTTCCGATCCCTTCGTGATACCCGAAACAAATCCTGCATTTAAAGCAATGAGCTCATCCTTACTCAGGTTTTTATTGATTGAAAAATAAGTTTGCTGCTGTTGATACTTACCTCCGAAAAGTTCCCTGTCAATGCCATCACCTTCCAATACAGGTTTTTGATTGGGTGCTTTTTCACGCATTACATTTTCAATCAGAGCAAAAAGCCCGCGGTAAGTTATATTGCCTTTTAATGAAGAAATTGTTTTGCTGAAAGAATAAGATAATGAGCCAACAGGTTTTTTATTATCGTCATAACATTCATAGTTGTTTTCTTTTGCCTGTGCACCTGAAATAACTACATAAGTTGCTGCATCCGGACTAAGCTTTGTACCGGCATTCTCTTTAAAAACTCCTTTTTCATCTGTAGCGGCAGATCTGTTTACAGCAAACTTATTACTAATCATGGGAATATTTCCTCCCCGTATTTTAGCAGTTTCAACTCCCCTTGTTCCCGAACCCGAATGGCATGCATCAATGATCACCAACAGATCTCCGGATTTACCGAGTTTATTTCTTAACTGTGTTACTTTTTCACCGAAAAGATCATCTCTTAAATAAGCCGGCGACATTAGTTCAAATTTTTCGGGATTGGAAGAGAAAGCAGCACCATAAGGAACAATTGTTTCATCCAATCCGTCAATTTCATCATTGTTTTCATCTTCGATCTGTTGCCCGTGGCTTGAAAAGTGGATGACTACAATATCTCCTTTGTTCACCAAAGCAACCATGTTATCCAATGCATCAACGATCCCTTTTTTTGTTGCCTGTGAATCCACCAATAAACGGATATTATTTTCATTGAATTGCTGGCTGGCGATCAGCGCATTTTTTATTAACGGAACATCGTTTACAGAATTTATCTCCGGCCAACGGTTCTTCCTCGGCTCAGGATAATTACCAATAGCAACGATGAGGGCATGCTTGGTTTGGGCAAAAGAAAATTGAATAACGTGGATGCACAATACAAAAAGAAAGATCTTTTTTATAGTTATGATTGAAATGATCTTACAAGTATTATTAAAGCTTTGGGGCATAATAAAATATGATTAACAGATGTCATTAAAATTTCCTTGTGAAATACAGCAGAAATTTAGTACTTTAACAGGCTGTTTCCTAATTATTCATCCCTAAAATGTTTATCGTGGAACGGACTTACAACTAACTTTGTATAAATCCTCTCCCTGAAATCCATAGCTGCTTACTTCAAAAACACCAGGTCATTCATTATAATGATATATAATTATCAAATAAGCCAGACTTATGCAAATAATTTCCTGCTTTATTAAAAAGGCATTGTTGTTTTTCATTTTTTGGCTTGCCAGCTTCTGTATGGCAGCGCAAACACCCAATACAACCAGAGGTATCATTACTACTTCCGAGGCAACGGCAAATGTGGTAACAGGTGATGTATATGCTGTGATCATGGGCGTTTCAAGTTATCCGGGTATTTATCCCCCGTTAAAATATGCTGATAAGGATGCATTGCTTTTCCGCGACTTTTTAAAAACACCCAGTGGTGGAAACACAAAGTCGGAAAATATATTATTACTTCTCAACGATAGTGCAAAAGCTGCTGATTTCAATGTGAGAGCCCTGGGCTGGTTAAAAGGAAAAAATCTAAAAAAGGGTGATCGTCTCTATCTTTATTTCAGTGGTCATGGTGTTGCTATGAATGAAGCGCTTTACTTTTTTCTTCCTTATGATTGTGAACCGAATAAAGATCCCGGCAATTACTTAGGCACAGGAAATATCAACATGTACGTCGTAAAATATGCGTTCATAGCACCACAGGTGGCACACGGTGTGGATGTAATACTCATTATGGATGCATGCAGGAGTAATGAAATTCCCGGTGGCAAAGATGGCCCGCAAAATTCCACCAGCAAATTCATCATACAACAGGAGATGGGAGAAACCATGTTGCTTTCTACCGGGCCCGGGCAGGTTTCTATTGAAAGTCCTACTATCGGTAATGGGCATGGCCTTTTTACCTACTACCTTATTGATGGCCTGGCAGGTGAAGCTGATAAAGATTCGTTGATGGGCGATAATGACGGAAAAGTTTCCCTGGCAGAGATCAGCGCTTATGTAAAGAATATGGTGAAACGAAAAGCAAGAACAGATTTCAATACGGTACAGATCCCTTATTCCTGTTGTTCGGAAAAAGATATGGCTACAATTGCAAAGGTTGATCAAACAACATTTACCGCCTGGGAATATTCAAAAAAAATACAACAGTTGAGTTCAGATCAGAATTTATTCGCAGTGAACACGATCAGGCCGGGTGAAAAAGGCGTCAATGATATGCCCGATATTGACACGGCACAGATAAGCCTTTATAACCAGTTTGTTGATGCGCTAAAAAAAGAAAAACTTATTGGCGAAGCTTCTGCCGAAACATTTTATAAGTTGATGGAAAAGAAATGGCCTGGCAATAGTATGACCGAAGAAGCAAGGTATGCATTGGCGGCAAAATATGTGAACTTCGGCCAGCAAAAAATAAATCTCTTCCTGAGTGGAAAAGGGTTGGTTCATATTATGTACATGGAAAAAGAGGTTAGCAAAGAGAAAAAAGATAAGGACAATCCCGGTCTTACCGATCTCGATGATCAGCTAAAAAAACTCAAAACCCTCGTCACTACAGGATTTGACATTGCTGCATCCATGATGGAGAAAGCCTTTGACTTGTTAAAGAATGAACCGGAACTGATGGCAGCAGCCATTCCCAAACTTTATTTTTTAAAAACAATGGCTGCCTACTCCGACAAAAAAATGAAGTTGAAAGATGTACTTCAGTATTGCAGGAAAGCAATTGAAGCCGATCCCGGAACTGCGTCAGGTTACCTGCTCATGGGATGGATATACCAGGACATGCAGGATGATTCCTGCGAATATTATTTCAGGAAAGCTGCAGCCATGGCACCTAAATGGGCGTATCCGATGAATGGCCTGGGGAATTTTTATATTTCAAAGAATAATAAGAAAGAGGCCATTAAATATTTTACCATGGCTATAAAAATGGATAACCTGTTTGGCAGTGCTTACAGGAGCCTGGGTACAACCTACTACAATCAAAGAGTATTTGATTCAGCAAAATATTATTTCAAAAAAGCTATTGACATAGATCCATGCGATCCTTATGCCAATGAAAATTATGGAAGTACCAATGCAGAATATATCAGCCAGGAATTTGGCAGTGCGGGTACAGACAGTGTTTACTTTAAGATATCCAGGAAATTCTTTTTAAAATCAATAGAATGTGATCCGCGTTTTGCATCAGGTTACCAAAAAATGTCTGCGTTGTATTCCCGTGCAAGAAAGGAAGACAGCGCACTTTTCATCCTGCAAAAATGTGTAGATATCAATCCACAGAATGCAGAAGCATTCAGAAACCTGGGTAGCTATGATCTGAAAAATCTGAAGGACAGTGTGCAGGCAGAAAAGAATTTTAAAAAAGCCATTGCCCTTGATCCTACTACCGGGGATAATTATTATTCCTTAGCAAGGCTTTATAGGAAACAAAAAAATAAAAATAAAGCTATTGAAGTTTATACCGAAGCATTGCATAATATTGGAAATAACAAGGACCTGTTCAATGAAATGGGGAATGCTCATTTTGAAGCTCCTTCACAATTTGAGAAAGCTATCAGTTATTATAACAAGGCGCTGGAAATTGATTCTACCCTCGCTTATGTTTATTTTAACCTTGGCAAACTGCATGATGTAAAAGATACCGTAAAAGACAGATCGATATATTATTATGGCAAAGCTGTGATGTTTGATCCTGATCGTTTTCAAAAAATGAACCATACGGTTGCCGATTATTATTTTGACAAGAAAAATTTCAGTGACGCAAAAATATTTTACTACCAATCGCTGGAAAAACCGACATCAGCAAGATATTGGGATGTAGATCATCTTGTGCGGATCCTCATTGAAGAAAAGAACTTTGTGGAGGCGGAAAATGTTTTGAAAAAATACCTGGCTCCGGGAGAAGATAATAATCTTTATGACAAATTATTGAATAAGATTAAAGAGGCTTCGGGGAAATAACAAACAAAAAACTGGCAACTGTTCCCGCCCAATTTCCAAATATTTTTATCAAATGCTCACGGGATCACTTGTGCCTTTTAAGTTCGCCTGATCGCAACGGGGTCAGAGCCCGAATTTCC
>JANNBU010000267.1:0-3524 GCA_031385805.1 Ferruginibacter sp. | reverse complement strand
ATGTATAGGCAAAACTTTTCAGGTTGCTGATGAAAAAATTAAAAATGCATTGGAAAATTATTCACCTTCCAACAGCCGTTCGCAGCTCATTGAAAAAGATGGTAATAAGATCATACTGGATGCATACAATGCAAATCCTTCCAGCATGAAAGCTGCGATAGAAAATTTTGCAAATATGCCCGGAGATAAAAAAGTACTCATGCTGGGTGGAATGATGGAACTGGGAAATGAAAGCATCCGGGAACATGAAAGTTTAGTAAAACTCATCAACCAAAATCAATGGCATAAAGTTGTTTTGGTTGGAAATGATTATAAGGATCTTCCTGCCGGGTTCATTCATTTCAACAATGCCGGCGAAGCAAAAGAATGGTATCAGCAACAAGGACTGAACAATGCCCAGGTTTTAATAAAGGGTTCCCGTAGTATGCAGATGGAAAAGGTTTTGGAATAGATGATGTGTGATGTATGATTTATATGATATCCGACACTTCGCCCAAACTTCGAACCTCAAACTTCAAACATTTGTATGTACATTTGCGTCCCCATAAATGGCTTTTATTGTGGGTATTGGAGAGTTGTCCGAGTGGCTGAAGGAGCACGCTTGGAAAGCGTGTATACGGGAAACTGTATCGAGGGTTCGAATCCCTCACTCTCCGCAAAATAATCCCCTTATGTTTTTGTTTATATTCTTCAAAGTTTGAAGGATCTTTCTTTCTATGTTGGTCAATGCGATGATCTTGATAGAAGAATGTCAAAACATTCTGAAGGTATGAGTAAATATACCGCTTCAAAAAGACCGCTTCGCCTTGTTTATTTTGAAGTATATCCAACCAGAACAGAAGCACTTAAAAGAGAAAAGGCTATCAAAAAAATGAAAAGTAAAATTTACATTCAAACTCTTGTAAAAAAATGGATCAAAATCTCTTAGAGGTTAGTTGTCGGGTTTACTAAATTTCCTACCTAATAATTTATAATTATACATATAGCATTGTATAAATATATTGATTTGAAATATTAGTATTGCTGGTAGCTGTCACGATCAAAAAAATAAAACCAGTATCTTTGCCTCTAAAATTTAATGAATTTTACAATGAGGTTTCGCATCATTTTTAGCCTGCTTTTTCTTTTCCCGGTAATGACTACCTGGGGAGGGGCAAACGGACAGGCTTTTGATAAAGCTGCTTTTTATGCCGCACTCTCATCCGAAAGCGTAGAGGTGATCAATGCACAGATACTTCTTGTAAAAGTATCTTCAATTGAAGAAAAAAGTGCTTATGAAGGAGCACTATTAATGAAAAAAGCAGGTGCCATAAAAGGCTCAGCAAAGGAAAAATTAAACCTGTTCAAAGCAGGGCATTCAAAACTTGAATCTGCCATAGCAAAAGATAATAATAATATTGAGTACCGCTTCCTCAGGCTTATCATCCAGGAACATGCGCCTAAAATTGTAAAATACCGCAGCCAGATAGAAACTGACAGCCAGTTGGTTCGTACAAACTTCAGGAACCTGCCTTCATTCCTTCAACAGGTAATTACTGATTACAGCAAATCATCAAAGGCCTTAAAAATCGGATAGTTTCAATTTTTTAACATGAGTAAAAAGATCCTGGTCATTTATTATTCTCAATCCGGCCAATTAGGTGATATCATCAATAATTTAACGGCGCCATTTACAGAAGCGGGTAATATTGTTGAAACAGTTCGTGTTGAGCCGGTGATCCCCTATCCTTTTCCATGGACTGGTAAAAGTTTTTTTGCAGTAATGCCCGATTGTGTTCATGGCATACCGGGCGAATTAAAACCATTTCAGTTAAAGGAAACATTGTATGATCTTATTGTACTTGGTTACCAGGCCTGGTTCCTGTCGCCCAGTATCCCTTCCAATACTATTTTAAATCATCCGGCTGTACAAGCAGTTTTAAAAGATACGCCTGTAATAACGGTAACGGGAGCACGTAATATGTGGATCACTGCGATGGAACGGGTTAAAAAAAGTTTGAAAGGATCCGGTGCCAGGCTTGTTGGTAATATTGCATTGGTAGATAAACATTCAAATTTTGTAAGCTTTGTTACCATTTTTCACTGGATGTTCAACGGAAAAAAAGACCGCTATTTAAATATTTTTCCAAAACCAGGTGTTTCAGATGAAGATATTGATCATTGCAAAGTATATGGCGGCATAGCACAAAAATATCTTGTCAAAGGAAATTATGATGGCATGCAGGAAGAACTTGTTGAGCAGAAAGCCGTTGTAGTAAAATATAATTTAATGTTTATAGAATCCAAAGCAAAGAAGATTTTTGCTGTATGGGCCGGGATCATAGCTAAAAGAAAAAATAAGACGGCCTGGCTTGTTGCGTACAAATATTATCTTATAATTGCATTGTTTATAGCGGCCCCGATCATATTGACAGTAGATGCAATATTATTTAAACCATTTTTATCCGGGCGCATCAGAAAGCAAAAACAATATTATTCAGGAGTAAACTAATCAATAAAAATGTCGCTCAAAGAGGTCTATATTAATAATACATCTTCATTTTTCCCTAATGATCCAATTTCAAATGATGAAATGGAAGCATACCTTGGTTTTATCAATGGCACACCTTCCAGGTCAAAAGCCATTGTACTGAGGAACAATGGTATCAAGCGCAGGTTTTATGCCATTACAAAAGAAGGGGGTTCTACACATACAAATGCCCAGATGGCTGCACTGGCAGTGAAAGCTTTGTTTAAAAATAATCCTGATGATATTAAAACAATGCAATTGTTGAGTTGCGGCACTTCTTCACCCGACCAGATAATGCCTTCGCACGGCGTTATGGTTCATGGCTGGCTGCCCGAAACAAATGCTATTGAAGTTGTTTCTCCATCAGGCGTTTGTTGCGCCGGCATGCATGCATTCAAATATGCATACTTAGCTACCAAAACAGGTGATGTTCAGCAATCGGTTGCAACGGGATCGGAACGGTTATCTGTTTCACTTATGTCATCCAATTTTGAAGACGAGGCGCAGAAATTAAAAGAACTCGCAGAGGATCCTTATATCGGCTTTGAAAAAGAATTTTTAAGATGGATGTTATCCGATGGAGCAGCCGCATTCCTCATTTCAGATAAGAAAAATGAAACCGGCATCAGCCTTCGTGTAGAATGGATAGAAGGTTTTTCTTATGCCAATGAACTGGAACCATGTATGTATATGGGCAGTGAAAAACTGAGTGATGGTACCTTAAAAAGTTATCTTGATTATAGTCCTGAAGAAATAATGGCACAATCAATATTAACCATTAAACAGGACGTAAAATTGCTAAGTAAAAACATAGTTTTATATGGTGGTATTGGCGTATCGTGGCGAACAGATACCAATTATAAAGATGTCGTTATTAGAGCAAAAAAACAAGATACTAAAAGCGATAAAAAAGGAAAAGATAAAGACAAAAAGAAAAAGCGTCTTGACGAAGTTGAACTAGAAAAACCAAATCCATAAATGATTACAATTGTTGAAGCCAATTCTAAAAAATTAG
>JANNBU010000245.1:0-5251 GCA_031385805.1 Ferruginibacter sp. | reverse complement strand
ACTGAATTGTTTTTTAAATTTTTCCACTTTGGGCCTCACCACGAACTGGCAATAGGGGGCAATACCATTTTGTAAATAATAATCCTGGTGATAATTTTCTGCGGGATAGAATTTTGTGAGTGGTTCTAATGTTGTAACAATCGGTTTGCCAAATGTTCCGCTTTTATCTAATTGCTCCATATACGCTTTGGCAATATTTTTTTGTGCTTCATTTTGATAAAATACAACACTTCTGTATTGTGTCCCCACATCATTGCCCTGCCGGTTTAAAGTTGTAGGATCATGTGTTTTCCAGAAAACTTCCAGCAGGTCTTCAAGACTTATTTTGGAAGGTTCATAAATAATTTGCAGGCATTCGGCATGGCCGGTAAGACCGGTACATATACTTTTATAATCAGGATCAACCGTAGTTCCTCCACTATATCCGTTAGTTACACTGATAACGCCGTCTAATAGTTGAAAAACGGCTTCGGTACACCAGAAACATCCGTTGCCGAAAGTAGCAGAGGCAGGGTTTTCTATATTATCATTCATGACTATTTAGATTTATTGTTCTAAAGTAAGATACCGGATACAAGATACCGGATACAAGATACCAGATACTGGATCGAAGTCTTTAATAATATGAAACTTTTCAAACCCTGCCTACCGGCAGGCAGGCTCAAACCTAAACCTCAAATTTATGATTGATAAAGTTAATAAGTTTAAACCGGTATCCTGCATCTGGTATCTGGTATCCCACTTAACTTTGCAACAGATTAAAAGATCGGCGCTTCATGAAATTTTTCCCTGATTCTACTTTACATCAACTGGAGTTTGATAAGATAAAAGACTTACTGGCCGCTCATTGCCGTACCGAATATGCAAAATCAAAAGCATTACAACTTCGTATTCATACCCGGCTTTCATTTATAGAAACTGAGTTGCAACAGGCAAATGAATTTAAAATCATTCTTCAAAGCGGTGAATATTTTCCCAACGACTTTCCCATAAATATTGCCAGGGAAATAAAATTACTCGGCATTCCGGGCGCATCTTTAAGTGGCGAACAATTTTTATTGATACGCAGGCTGGTAGAAAATACAAACAATATTTTTCGGTGGTTTGATGTTGAAAGAAGAAATATATATACCGGACTTACAAAAGTTATTGAAAATGTTTATTATGAAAAAAAGATCAAAATACTGATCGATGAGATCGTTGATGAAACCGGAACGGTAAAAGATAATGCAAGTGATGACCTGGCAAGGATAAGAATGAACCTTTACCGAAAGCGGCATGAATTAAGAAAAGTATTTGACAGGATCGTGAGTAAATTAAACAAACAGGGATACCTGGCAGATATTGAAGAAAGTTTTATGAACGGCCGGAGGGTGCTGGCTGTTTTTGCCGAGCAAAAAAGAATGATCAAAGGGGTTTTGCATGCCGAAAGTGACAGCCGTAAAACCAGTTTTATAGAACCGGAAGAAACCACGGAATTAAACAATGAAATATTTTCATTGGAGTATGATGAAACCAAAGAAGTTTACCGGATACTGTGTACGCTTACACAACAATTAAGTGTTTATGCTGCATTGCTGAAAACATATCATGATATTGCGGGGGAATTTGATTTTATAAAGGCAAAGGCGAAATTGGCCATTGATATTGGCGGCAACTTTCCCCGGTTGAAAGATAAAGCACATGTACAATTGATCAATGCATATCATCCGTTGTTGCTTTTATATAATAACAGGATCAATAAACCAACCATACCTGTTGACCTGTATTTGAATGAAACAAACCGGGTATTGGTCATAAGCGGTCCAAATGCCGGAGGTAAAACAGTTACATTAAAAACGGTTGGCTTGCTGCAGGTAATGGTGCAGGCTGGTTTGTTGGTTTCGGTTAGCCCCGACAGTGAAATGGGGATATTCAAACAACTGATGATACATATTGGCGATACGCAGAGCCTGGAGTTTGAACTGAGCACTTATTCTTCTCATCTGAAGAATATGAAATATTTTATTGAAAATGCGAATGGCAAAACACTTTTTTTTATTGATGAACTGGGTAGTGGCAGTGATCCCAACCTCGGTGGCGCTTTTGCAGAAGTGATCATGGAAGAACTGGCTCATAAGCATTCTCTGGGCATCGTTACCACGCATTACCTGAACCTGAAAGTGATGGCCAATAAAGTGCCTGGTATCATCAATGGTGCCATGCAGTTTGATGAAAAGAACCTCTTGCCTTTGTATAAATTACAGGCAGGCAAACCCGGTAGTTCATATACATTCTCTATTGCCGAAAGGATCGGGCTTGATAAAAAACTTATTGCAAAAGCAAGGAAACTTGTTGACGAAGATCATTTTCAATTAGATAAATTACTGAACAGCACTGAACAGGACCTGCAGAAAATTGATAAAGAGAAAAGAAGCCTGCAACAATTGCTCAAAGAAAATGAGCAGCTAAAAAAAGAAATGCTGCAACTGATGAACAAAGAACGGCATCGCCAGGAAATAGAAATATTAAGACAGCAGAATAAAGTATCTGAAGAAAAATTAATTTACCTCAAAGACATGGAACGCAGGCTGAAAGCCATGGTTATAGAATGGCGCAAGGCCGATGACAAAGAAAGCGTTGTTAAAATGATCCATGCATTGCTGTTCAATCAAAAAGAAAAATTCAAAACCGAAAAGCAGCAGAAAAAACTGAATGAAAAGTTTGAGGAAGTAGGAGGGGATATAAAGATCGGCGATAAAGTAAAAATGAAACAGAACAGGCAGGTGGGTATTGTAAAGGAGATCAGGGGAAAGAAAGCGCTGTTACAGGTGGGTATTATGCCTATGACGGTAGCATTGAAAGACCTGGTAGTGGTGATAGAAAAAGAGTACCCTGAACCAATAAAATAACATAACCCCCGGGTTCTAAAAATTTCTTTCTTATTAAAAATATCTCTGAAACTTCTCTCATAGTTATTGTACCTCAATTCCTATATGGCATATCTCTATAAAATATTTTTTGTTCTAAAAACCTATACCCTTACTCTTGCGCCGGAGAGATGGCAGCCCGCAGGGTTCCGTGAAAGCGGTAGAATGTTGCAGACTCTGTGAGTGGCGGTCTTGAAACCCGTTTTCCCTGTGTACTATTGTTATATACTTAAATCTCTGAAAGACTCCAGATATTATTATGGTTTTACTTCCGATTTGGCCGAAAGGCTAAAGAAGCACAATTCGGGAGGAGTCACTTCAACAAAGCATAGCATCCCACCAGTACTGCATTATTCTGAATCATAAGAATCAAAATAAGAAACTTTAAAAAGAGAAAAATATTTTAAATCTCTTGAAGGAAGAAAATGGCTTCATGAAAAAAAAATCATTTAGCAACTTATTTTTTTGGGTTATATTTTTTCTACCCTTACTTTTGCGCCGGAGAGATGGCAGAGCGGTCGAATGCGGCGGTCTTGAAAACCGTTGACTGTCACAGGTCCGGGGGTTCGAATCCCTCTCTCTCCGCCAATAAACCACCAAAATCATTCAAAACGCTATAAATCAAAAGTTTATAGCGTTTTTGTTTGGTGAGTAGACTTCTACCTGCTATTACTCCCTATTCCGGCAAGTTTATATGCACTATTGACCGATTATGATAACCCTTTTGGATATTTATGGGTAATTATTTGGGTAAATTCAATTATTTGGGTATTTTTGGGTAATAATAAGGGTAAGTGATAAATACTAAGTCCATACAAATTACTTCACAGATACTCTCCTTAATTGCTGAAATTGATGAATTTAAGGGAGCCTGGAGAGCATTGGGCCAACTGGCACCAAAACAACTTAGTTCATTAAAACGTGTTGCTACAATCGAAAGCATTGGGTCATCCACAAGGATTGAGGGTAGTAAGCTAAGCGATCAGGAGGTTGAGGCATTGCTCAGTAACCTGGAAATAAAAAAATTCGCTACAAGAGATGAGCAGGAAGTAGCAGGATACGCAGAAGTAATGAACACAGTCTTTCAACATTACGCTGATATTACGTTAACAGAAAATTATATAAAACAGCTTCACGGGAACCTTCTTCAGTATAGTGAAAAAGATAACCGTCACCGTGGCGAGTATAAGAAACATACGAATCATGTAGAGGCTTTCGATGCAGAAGGTAAAAGTTTAGGGATTGTTTTTGAAACTGCCAGTCCTTTTGATACGCCTTTCAGGATGGAAGAATTAGTAACCTGGGCAAATGAAGCCATTGACAAAAAAATTTTTCATCCGCTTTTGATCACAACAGTTTTTATTGTTGAGCTTCTTGCAATACATCCGTTCCAGGATGGTAATGGAAGATTGTCAAGAGTATTGACTACATATCTTTTACTTTCTTTCGGTTATGCCTATGTTCCATATAGTTCACTGGAGTCTGTTGTAGAAAATAGTAAAGAAGGTTATTACCTCGCTTTGAGGCAAACACAAGGGACATTAAAAGTAGAAAATCCAAACTGGCAGCCATGGATAGTTTTTTTTCTAAAGGCTCTGAAGCAACAGAAGCAAAGACTCGGGGTAAAAGTAGAAAGGGAAAAATTACTTTTAGGCCAATTACCTGAGCTGTCTCTGAAAATCCTGGAACTGGCTAAATCGAGAGGGCGTGTAACAATCAGTGATGCAGTGGTTTTAACTAATGCCAATCGAAATACAATCAAGAAGCATTTGGAAAACCTTGTAGTTACTAAACAATTGGTTAAGCTTGGTACAGGAAAAGGAACATGGTATGCTTTACCGTGAGCACGGATCTGAAGCAATATATAAACCAGCCTGAAATAAACGATTTTTTTTATATCTATACCCACTTCTTGTTAATGCATTGATCCCCGCGTGAATGAACAGTTGGGCAGGCATTCAACTACACTAAATGTGATGAAGTGAGGCAATTGATCATCGCCTGTTTTATATATAGCAGACATAGAGGTATTTTACTACTAATTTATATTATATTGAAAAAGGGAATTAGGGTTCTGATCCCGATGCAATCGGGCGAACTTAAAAGGCACAAGTGAACCCGTGAGCATTTTATAAAAATATTTGGAATTTGGGCGGGAACACTTGCGCCAGATGAGGGCCAGATGAGGTTAATCTTTCTCTATTTTTATTCTTACCTTTCATGCTTCAAAAGTATGAAAATGAAAGTTAAAAAAGGCTGGATAGTAATAGGTTTACTCGTATTAATAATTACTCTGCTTAATCCAGGAATGACGCGTTTTCAAGAGTATAGCGGCGTTCAAG
>JANNBU010000374.1:0-4192 GCA_031385805.1 Ferruginibacter sp. | reverse complement strand
ACCACCGTGCAGCATCTGCGGCCAAAGTAAGAAATGAACTGGGTGCCGCTGCTACAGAAAATGCGGATTATTTTTTAACCACGCTGTTCCCGTCCAACCAGCTTCATATCATGGATTATAACCGGGTGATAAAAGACCTGGGTGGTTTACATTCAACAGATCTTTTGAAAAAATTAGAAGAAAAATTCTCAGTGGAAAAGAAAGACAGTGCTTATCGTCCTGAAGCTTTACACGATTTTGGTATATATATAAATAAGCAATGGTATAAACTAACTGCCAGACCAGGCACCTATAATGAAGACCCGATCGGTATCCTTGATATCAGCATCCTGCAGCAAAATGTACTGGAACCATTGCTGGGGATCATGGATCAGCGAACAGATAAAAGAATTGATTTTGTTGGTGGTATCCGCGGGCTGGAAGAACTTGAAAAGCGTGTAAACAGCGGTGAAATGGAACTGGCCATCAGCTTGTTCCCTGTAAGCATAGAACAATTATTTAATGTTGCCGACAGTGGAAATGTAATGCCCCCGAAAAGTACCTGGTTTGAACCAAAATTAAGGGACGGATTGCTTACCCATTTAATAGATTGATATTATTTGGCCGGGAAGACGTTTAAACGTTAATCATTAATTATTGAATATCTCCCGATGCAAATTCGTCCCTGTCTGCCGATAGATAGATTCCCGCCCCTGTCTGTCGTCAGGCAGGTTCCCGGCTAAAATGAACTTTTGCGCCAGTCTTTTTTTATCTTTACCATACGATGAAAAAAATATTAATATTCCTGTGTATAATTTCTGTATCGTTATACAGCCATGCACAAAGCACCGATTCAAAAGAGTTATACGAAACTGCAAAAACTTTTATGAAGCAAGGTGATTTCCCCAATGCTACTATGGTGCTGAACCGTGCACTGCAATTCGATCCCGGGAATATTGCCATTTCCAAAGACCTGGCACTTAGTTATTATTTTCAAAAAAACAATAGCAAAGCACTTGAAACCATAAGCCCGCTTTTAGAAAGAGATGATGTGGATGATCAGTGTTTCCAGATTGCCGGGAATATTTATAAAGAAATGAACATGCAGAAGGAATGTGAGAAAATTTATAAGAAAGGCATTAAAAAATTTCCGGGGAGCGGTGCTTTATATAATGACTGGGGAGAATTATTGCTGGCCCAGGGAAACCCTGAAGCCATCAAACAATGGGAAAAAGGCATTGAGCAGGATCCGGTTTATTCGAAGAATTATTATAATGCCGCAAAATATTATTTCTTAGCTGCAGATAAAGTGTGGAGTATCCTGTATAGTGAAATTTTTATAAACATGGAACCAATGAGCAGCAAAACTCCTGAAATAAAAGAAATGTTATTGGAGTGCTATAAAAAATTATTTGCAGATGTTGACCTTGAACAAAACAATAAAGACAAAAATAATTTTGTAAAAGCTTATTTGCAAAGTATGAATAAGCAGACTTCGCAGGCTTCGATGGGCCTGAATGCTGAAACCCTTACCATGATCCGAACCCGTTTTATCTTAGACTGGAGCAGTAGCAATGGTTCTAAATTCCCATACCATTTATTTGACTACCAACGGCAATTATTACAGGAAGGCATGTTTGAGGCATACAATCAATGGATCTTTGGTCCGGCTCAAAACCTATCGGTATTTCAAAACTGGATAAACACCCATAGTACCGAGTATAATACATTCAACACTTTTCAAAAAGGAAGGGTATTTAAAATGCCGGGCGCCCAATATTATCATTAAACTTAATGATCTGTTTATATTTTGCCATCCTCAGTAAAGGATGGCTTTTTTTATATAACTTAGTTATTGATAAAAAATATTATTATGGAAGAGCAAAGAGATGAAAAGTTATGGCAGTTGGCAAAGAAGCGGGCCGATTTTCAACGCAGCCTTGCCTCTTATTTTATAGTTGTTGGATTTTTATGGGTTATATGGTGGTTTACTGCCGGCCGTTATGGTCACAATACAAGAATACCCTGGCCTGCATGGGTAACGGCCGGATGGGGCATTGGTCTGCTGTTTCAATACCTCAATGCTTATGGCGGTGGAAAGAAAGATTTGGTGGAAAAAGAATATGAAAAGCTGAAGAATAAAAACCCATAATATTTTTATTGACATTGAATAAATAACCGCAGAAAAAAAGCTCAATAAAGGTATTCAGTAAAAGAGAGTGACACAACGTTGTTGCACAAAGTGATGAAGCTGGTACAAAAATTTACTTTTATAAATTGAACGATTGCTTATGAATGAGAATTCCAGGATATTTGATTTTTTATATGACCAGCTTGAAAGATTTCCCAAAGAGGATATGCTTGCCGGGAAAGAAAACGGGCTGTGGAATACATTCAGTACAACAACGGTTGTTGATACCGTTAATAAATTAAGTGCTGGATTATTAAGGCTTGGGTTGAGCGGGCATGACATGACTGTAGAGCAGCAGGATAAAATTGCCGTCATATCACGCAATCGTCCCGAATGGCTGATGCTTGACATGGCTTGTCAGCAGATCGGTGTAGCGCTTTGTCCCATTTATCCAACTACCAATGTAAATGAACTTGAATTCATCTTCAATGATGCTTCTATTAAATATGTTTTTGTAAGCGGGAAAGATATCTTAGATAAAGTGAACAACATCCGCAACAACACTCCTTCCTTAATAAACATTTTCAGTTTTGATGAATTGCCCGGCGTTGTTCACTGGAAAAAGATCATTGAATCAGTTGAACCGGGCGATGAGGATAAAGTAACAGTTGTTAAAAACGGGATCAAAGCAGCACATTGTGCCACGATCATTTATACTTCGGGCACTACCGGTACACCAAAAGGAGTAATGCTAAGCCACCGGAATCTTGTAAGCAATGTTATTAATGCAAAAAATACTTTTCCTTTTAATGACAATGTAAAAGCAAGGGCCTTAAGTTTTTTACCACTGAACCATATATTTGAGCGGTTGATATCTTACTTATATATATCCACCGGGATATCTATTTACTATGCCGAAAGCCTTGAAACCATTGCCGATAATTTAAAAGAAATAAAACCACAATTATTTACAACGGTACCGAGGCTGCTTGAAAAAGTATATGAAAAGATCATGTCAAAAGGAGCAGAACTCACCGGTATCAAAAAAAAGTTATTCTATTGGGCTGTTGCATTGGGTGAAGATTATGACAATTTAAGATCGGGAGGGTTTGCCTATAATTTACAACTTGCACTTGCCAATAAACTCATCTTTAATAAATGGAGGGAAGCGTTGGGAAACAATATTGAATGTATCGTAACGGGAGGGGCTGCTTGCCAGGTTCGGTTGCTTCGTATATTCAATGCAGCAAGGATTCCCATTTACGAAGGTTATGGCCCAACGGAGAACAGCCCTGTGATCAGTGTGAATTGCAGGAAAAAAGGAGGAATGAAATTTGGTACGGTAGGGCTGGTGATAGAAGGGCAGGAAATAAAATTAGAACCAGATGGCGAGATCTGTGTAAAAGGCCCCAGTGTTATGATGGGTTATTATAAAAAACCGGAACTGACTGCCGAAACAATTATAGATGGGTGGCTTCATACCGGTGATATTGGTATTTTGGAAGATGGCAAATATTTAAAAATAACGGATCGTAAAAAAGAATTGTTTAAAACAAGTGGTGGTAAATATGTGGCTCCTGCTGCTATAGAAAATAAATTAAAAGAATCTCCTTTTGTTGAACAGGTGATGGTGGTTGGTGCAGACCAGAAATTTGTAGGGGCGCTGATCGTTCCCTCCATACCAAATCTTAAAGAATGGATGCGGTTGAAAGATATACGTTTTACAACCAATGAAGATGCGATCCACAATCCAAAAGTACTTGAGTTGTATAAAGAGTTAATAGAATCTTTCAATAAATTCTTTAACCATGTTGAGCAAATAAAAAAGTTTGAATTGTTGCCGAACGAATGGAGTATTGATACAGGTGAAATGACCCCCAAGCTTAGCATGAAGCGAAAAGTAATTATGGAAAAGTATAAAGGGGCGGTGGATAGGATCTATAATTAGTCGTCCCTTAATAATCTCTTTAATCCACAATTGACAAGCATTTGAGGATAAATAAGCTTGAAAATATCTGCCGGAAAAGCGAAGTTTACATTCAAAATCTTGCAGATATTTATGCTTGCAAAAAAACACTCTCC
>JANNBU010000373.1:0-24291 GCA_031385805.1 Ferruginibacter sp. | reverse complement strand
CAACCAAATGACGGTTAACTACTGCAGAGGCTGTTGGATTAGGCGGATAGGCAATGGTTAAAAAAAGTGTTTTGCCTTTTTTAAACATTGGAGGCTTTGCTGAATGACCACCGACCACAGACCACTGACTACCGTGTGTTGATGCGGATATCGGTCTTTGGTCGTCGGTCGTCGGTCGTCGGTCGTCCGTCATCTAAATAATTTCTATACTATTGCTTTCTTTTGATTAGCTACCTGCTGATTGATCCAATTAAATGTTTTCTCCATTCCTTCTCTTAAAGGCAATGAAGGAGCCCAGCCTAATTTTTCCCTGATCAGTTTATTATCAGAATTTCGGCCACGCACACCCGTTGGTCCGTCAATATTTTTGATACTGAGGTTTTTACCTGATATTTCGATCGCCATTTTTGCAAAATCATTTATTGAAACCATTTCTTCGGAACCAATATTTACCGGTCCGGAAAAATCCGATTCCATTAATCTCCTGATTCCTTCCAGGCATTCATCAACAATAAGGAAAGAACGGGTTTGTTTGCCATCGCCCCAAACTTCAATAAAAGAACCATCTTCAGTTTCGGCTGCTTTGCGGCACAATGCTGCAGGTGCTTTTTCTTTTCCTCCTTGCCAGGTACCACGTGGCCCAAAAATATTATGGAACCTGGCCACTTTTGCCTGGAAACCATAGTTCCTGTTATAAGCAAAATAAAGTCTTTCACTGAATAATTTTTCCCAGCCATATTCGCTATCCGGCGCTGCAGGATAAGCAGAATCCTCATAACATTTTGGGTTATCAGGATCCAATTGATTGTGCTCGGGATACATACATGCTGAACTGGAATAAAATACTTTTTTGATATTATTCTGGCGCATAGCTTCCAGAACATTGAGGTTGCACATGGCAGAATTATGCATAACATCTGCGTCATGATCTCCTGTAAAAATATATCCTGCGCCGCCCATATCTGCTGCAAGCTGGTAAACTTCATCAACACCGTTCACTACCTCATTGGTAAACACCGGATCTCTCAGATCTCCAATAATAAACTCGTCTGCCGCATTGTTATCATATTCATTTTCTTTCAGATCCACACCTCTAACCCAGTATCCTTCAGATTTTAACCTGTTAACAAGGTGTCCGCCTATAAATCCACCTGCCCCACATACTAAAGCTTTCTTTTTCATTTCAGTTTAATATTTGTTTAAAAATTGGAAAAACAGCATTTAAAAATAATGATTTACGCAATAATTGTCTGAGTAATATCATTACGATAATGGTTAACGTATTATATTAAAGGATATTGTGAGATTGATTACCGACCACTGACGACCGTAATACCACAATCGTTTATCAGGATATCGGTGGTCGTTTTAAATTCCTTTTTTAAAAAACTGTACAAATCCGTTTGTTATCTGCTTAAAATCTTTAAAATAATAAAGCGCCAGGCAATAAGATGCTATATAAGATAATGAACTTGAAATGGCGGCGCCAATAATTCCATATTCTTTAATCAGCAAAAGTGCCGTACTCAATCCTATTACAGCAGAAAAAAGCTGGATATAAGAATTTTTAATGATCTCCTTATTACCAACAAAATATTTGGTTATTACCATGGTGCCAATATAAATTCCTGTTCCCACCAGGTAGATCTGTAGCGGTACTACTGCGGCTAAAAAATCGTTGCCAAATAAAAACAGGACAATAAATTTAGCCAACAAGATAAAAACAATTGTAATGCCGAGCCCGGTGATCATAAAAAAAGCATGATACTTTGCCGTCAGCATTTTGCGATCGGCATCATTTTGAGCTTCTGCATTTTTGTTGAATAATATCTGCCTGATGGAACCGGGTAATATCCATAACAGTTGCCCGATACTTCCACAAATTGAATAAACACCCAATGAAGCTGGTGGCAGAAAATAACTTAAGATCAACTGGTCAACCCGGTTATTGGTAGTTACCGCTATATCCCCGATCCAACCCCTGATACCATAACTGAATACTTTTTTTACAAAAATTTTATCGTAGGATTTCCGAAGATCCAATACACCGTATAACTTATTAACGGAAGCAATGGTGAGAATGAAGTTGATAATATTTGAAGCGACAATGGCAATTACAACCCCAATAAAATCAAGTTTGAAAATTACGACAAGGAGAAATACGATCAGCGGCGAAGCAAGGGAAAAAACAATGGTAAGCTTATTAGCTTTTGCATATTGCGAGTCTGATAATAATATGCGGTGAAAAGTTTCTTTCAGCATATTGAGCGGGAAAGTAAGCAATACCGGTAATAAATACCATACAGATAATTGATTCCCTGTTTTGCCAAGCAGGTTAAAATATTTCAGGGCAAGTACTGTTACAATAATAACCAGACTTCGCAACAATGCGATCACAATAACCGACTTGGTAATATCTTTTGGAAGATATTTTTTTGAAGAGATATGATATCCCAAACCTGCCAGGAAGCCGAATGAGAAAATGGGCACTAAAAAAAAACCAAGGATACCTAAAAAAGCATAATACCCACGCAATTCCGGCCCCAATGCCCGGATAACAAAAATTCCTGAAAGAAAAATAATTACCTGTGATGCAATACCTGTACCAAGAAAACCAAGCCCGTCTTTGATGCTTTTTGATTTTCTTATTTTATCTATACTCAAAATATTTTTTTATAAACTGCATGTAATTTTACCTGGATTTTATAAAGCGGGCAGGATTACCTCCAACAATTGTAAATGCGGCCACATCTTTGGTAACGATTGAACCTGCTGCAATGATGGCGCCTTTTCCAATGCTTACGCCAGGCAATATGATGGCACCGTGTCCTATCCATACATCGTCTTCGATAATAACATTGCGGGTTATTATTTCCTGGTCCATGATAGGAGTATCTTTTTTTGAAAATGCATGATTTGCATTTGTAATAAAAACATTTGAAGCAATGCGTACAGAATTGCCAATTGATATTTCCCCTCCGTTCAAAGAGATCTCTGATCTTTTTCCAATGGCAGAATTATCTCCAATCCTTAATTGTCCTTTGCTAAAAATGACATAAGCATCTCGTTTGATCATTGATCTTTGCCCCAATGTAAAATTTCCATCTCCCTGTATAAATACATTGTCCTGGATGGATACCGAATCTGAGAAATGAAGAGAGTTTTTTTTTGCGAGTACAGTTATATTCCTACCAATGAATGCGATCCGGGTATTGAATAATATGTTGCCCAGAATATAGCTCCTTATAAAACTGAAAGTTCTTTTGATAAGATTCAATGATTGGGATTTATAATTTCCATTCAGGCTTTATCATACCAGTTATTCGTAGCCGCAGAAGCATTGACTGGAATTTCATTCGTATCTAAGCGTGGTAATTCAAAACGCTTATATTCATTGATACCGGCAATAGCAGGTTTTGTTGTTAAAGCCAACTTACATCCTTTATTGCTTAAGATACTCAAGGTATCATCATTGTAGTTACCATAAGGATAACACATTGTCCACCGGTTTGAATTTACCCCAACTAATTTTAAAAATTCCAATGACCTGTCAATTTCAATTTCCTGTTTTTCTTTAGATAAAGAGCCTAACCAATAATGATCATACCCATGGCTACCAATATGCATTCCTTTGTCTTTTAAACTTTTTATTTGTTCAATGCTCATGTATAATTCCCGGCTGAAGGCTCCTTCATCGGGTGTTACATATTTATTGAAAAAATAATTGCAAAGGGTTAACCGTAATTCTTCTGGCAAAATAACCTGTAGCATTTGCTTGATAAACATTACTTCCGGAACATCCTTTCGTCCTGCAACAGCATGTTTTTTAAAATACGTTTCATTACTGTCTAACTGATATTCTTTACGGTATTCATCTAATTTGGCAAAGAGTTCATTCACCAATATATTTTTATCAGTAACCGAAGCCAGGATAAAATGAATTTTATTTACGTCCAAAACAATGTTGTTAAGAATTGCTTTTGCGGGAGGATAAAATGATCCTTGCATCTTATGCTTTGCAAGCACAGGCAACACACAATCAAAATGGTCAAAGTAACCATCATCGAATGTAAGCAATGCAGCTTTTTGAGATAAGGTTGTATTGTTGTCGATACAATCGATTAATTCATCCATTGTAACAACATGATAATGCTTAGACAGGTATTTAATTTGTTCAGTAAACAGGTCAATATCCAATCCTTTTATTTCGGGAAACTTACTCCCTTTCAGATCCCTCACATAATGATACATAATGATGGTAACATTATTTTTCATACCCATCATTTTTTTGTAGCATGTATCATGAAAGATGATGCGGAAGGGATCAGTTTATTCCTGCTTTCTTTATCATCATTCGTTACCTGGCTTAATAAATTAGAAACATTATAATGAACTTCTTTGTGGCCGGTTGCAAATGAAGGTGGCATTCCATGAATATGAACCGGGCAAAGACCTTTTACGGCAAAACCTTTTGCATCCAGCATTTTCGCCAGTTGCACCGGGGTAAACTGAAACCTGGTAGAAACATCTATTCCTGTATTTCCATGGGTAGCATCAGGTTTTTCAAGTGGCACGGCTTCGATCTGAAGAAGACCTGACAGATCGGTAAGTGTAGTTATCGTGATGGCTTCACTTAATAGTTTTCCAATATTGTTGTTGGTTATTTCATTTGAAGTATACTCATTCATGGAGAAAATATTGTAGAGCCTGTTCCTTGATCCTAAAACCAGTGAGCCATCTTTTTCCAACGCATTAAATGCAACTGTTAAAAAAGAATCGAACTGCTCATAAGAAATATACTCTAAAAATCCATTGGCAGATATTACGTCTATTGAATTGTTCTCCATCTTGTAATCAAAGATAGATGCACAAACAAATTCAACATTTGTAAGATTTTCTTTTGTTGCAATATCCTGTGCCAGCCTGATCATTTCAGGTGCAAAATCAACGCCCAATGCATGAATATTTAATTTAGCAATTTCATGTACCAGTTCGCCTGTACCGCAACCTACATCCAATGTTTTTGAATTTTTAGCACGCGATTTTACGACTTCCAGTACATAATTGTTCCGTTGGTTTATTACATTAACCTTTGAAATTTTTTGCCCCTGTGCTTTTTCTTTCCAGTCTTTTGCAAATGCGTCAAAATAGTTTAATGTTTCCTGTTGTTGTTTTGTATCCATTTTATGTAAGATTTATTTTTTCAATTGAGATCAACTGCCGCAAAATTATTTCGGGAAGAAATAAAGATTCAGTGTTGGATATGCAGTTTTTATTATTTCATGCTTTATAAATGATGTTCCGTTATACTCAAATACATTGTAAGCCAATTCTGTAAGGAAAGATATGATTTTATATGAACTGCCCGCATCAATGTGTTCAAAATCGCCCACTTCAATCATGAATTTAGGTTTGGAATTTTTGATCGTTTCAATGGCGCCCTGTAACACATGCAGTTCAACGGACTCGGCATCAATTTTAATAAATGAAGGTTTTACATTGTTTAGCCTGCAATAATTATCCAATGTTGTTGTCTGCACATTTATGTGATTGGCCACCAGATCAACATCGCTCAATCTTGCTTTTTTGAAAGAATTAAAGACCATATACTTCAAACCATAATCATTGAACTCCATATTTGTTTGTACAGAATACACGGCAAGGTTTTCTGCTTTTACATTTTTCTTATGCTGCAGGTTCTTAACAAGCAGGCCATAAGTAGAAGGTGTGGGTTCAAAACAAATTACCTTTCCTGAATCGCCGACTAAACGACATGCCAACATGCTGTAATAACCGATATGAGCGCCAATATCTATAAACGTATCCCCCTCATTCAATGATTCGATCAATGCTTTTGAATCATCGGCTTCAAAACAGCCGTTCAGGTAAAGCGCTGTTGAAACATTATCGGGAACAACAATATTCATTGTATCACCGGTAAATATTTCTGCTTCCGTAAATTTTACCTGGGTTTCCTTTATCATTTTCAACACGTCTTTTTTCCTTGTAAAATTTTTAAACCCACGTAATATCCTTGCCATAGGTTTTAAACTAACGGCTTCGTTTACCTTATTTATGAGGTCTTTTTTATAAGTATTTTCCATTGGTATTTTTTTTAGCCTCACCCTCAATCCCTCTCTGAAGGAAAGGCAAGCCCTGCTTTTATTTTTCTATTTAACAATTGTGCTAACAAATTTACATTAGATCAATAATCATTTGATGTTATAACAAATCCTCTGGCCAATTAAGCGGCCGGGCGGTTATTAATTATTTGTTCTATTGCAGATACAACACGTTCGGTTGCCTTACCATCGTTTATACCAACTTCCTGGAACCTTGCGTTTTGTCTTCTTTCTAATTGGTATGCCGGGTCTTTCAAATACCTGCCGAGTTCAAATGTAAACTCTTTAAAATTATTGGTAACAGTTACCCCGCCGAGATCTACGAGTTTTTTACAATGTTTATAATCATTCACCCTTATCACAGACTGCCACCAGGGCAAGGCCACGGCAGCATCAAATAAAGGCTGGATAACCGGCTTGTCATGCAGCAAAGAATCAATTGAAACAGTAGAACCTGAATTGATAGATAATTTGCAGCCTTCCAGCAGGTGGGCAAATTCAAGCATATCCGACATTTGCATGCTCCAGTTAAGGTTACTTTCCAGCATTTTTGGCCAGTCAATTACAACATGTTTTGTTTCCATGGCTTTCAACCTGTTTACCAGAATCGTATCCACAGCATTGCTGCTTATATTCTGAGGATGTGGCCTTAAAAGCAACTGTAATTCTCCAAAATCCTTTGCTTCAATTTTTTTCGCCAGCCATTCTGCAATATCGATCTCAGTCGGTGAAAAATAGGGAGCGCCCAATGCAAAAAATATATACGACATCTCGGGATCAAGTCCTTTTTTCTTTAATATATCCTTGTAAACAACAGAACCTTCCACTTGTTTGTGCAGGTCGAAATGAGGAACACCGGTATTGAATATTTTCTCAGCAGGAATTTTATAGTATTCCATAAATTCCTCCTTCATAATATTGCCCCAAGAAATATACTGATCGGCAAGCTGGGCAAAATATCCCTTGCAGGTAATATTATCCCAGCTTAATAAATGGATCACCGTATTTGTATCAGGCGCTTTATTTCCTGCAAACAGCAGCCTGCTTTCAGTTAAATTGACGGGGTATGTTGCGATTAGTAAACGTGGATTTAATTCCCTGAGGATATTATCTGCCACCGGATCTTTTAATGACCTTCTTTCAAAACCAGCAAATAATCTTCTTACAAACGGAATTGCATTTACTAATAAATGAATACAGTAATAGGTCCGTATTTTGAAAACTGTAGTAAAAGAAGAACGTTGTTTTGCAGTATTAAGGTCACGTAAATGTTTCTCCCAAAGTGCAGCGTTTTTCCTGATGTCTTCAAAAAGATATTTTCTCAGCCGCATATATTCACCCGTCCACAAAGAAGAAGTGGGACTGTATTCTACAATGTCGATATGGTTTTCAGCCGCATAGTTCAGTAAGTTCTGATCATTTTTATGCGGTGTTATCACTGCAACCTTAAACCCCTTTTGTAATAATTTTCCTAACAGGTCGGTTTGCAAAAGCATTCTTGCTGCAAATCCGTGAGAAATTATATAAGCGATGTCAACCTTTCTATTCATAATTGTTCTACGACAAATTCCTCACATGCCCACATGGCATCGCAGGAAGCTCCCCCGATATGAGGAGTGATAATTATATTTTCTTTTTTTTGTTGTGCTTTCCAAAGCGGGCTTGCTTTAATGTCATCCAACTCGGTACCCAATACATCTGTTGCAACTCCTTTTATTTTTTTTGATATCAAAGCGTTTGCAACAGCTTCTTCATCCAATACATTTCCCCTGGAAGTATTGATGATCAGGCAATCTTTTTTTACCCGGGTTATATTGTGTTCTCCAATGAGCTGATGCGTTTCATCATTGAGATGAACATGCAGGCTGATAATATCACTGTTGCTGAGCAATTCTTCCAATTGATCAATTTTTTGAAAAGAATTGTCATTAACATAAGGGTCAAAATATTGAACCTTCATATCGAAAGCCTGTGCATAGTTTGCTATTTTTTTTCCGGTTCTTCCCAGTCCGATAATACCCAATTGTTTCCCTTTTAACTGGTATCCACGAAATTTATCCCTGTCCCACAAACCTTGTTTTACATGTTCATTGGCCGCAGGAATATTCCTGATCAATGCTAACAGCAAGCCCCAGGTGAGTTCTGCGGTGGAAGGAATGGTTTGCAGAAAATCATCATGACCTCTTAATGAAATTAATTTTATTCCCCTATCGTTAACTGACTCCAGGTCTATATGATCCAACCCGGTTGTTGCAGTAATTAAATGAGTTAGGTTGGGGAATTTATTCAGCATTGATCTGTCTATTTTTTTTGACAGGCGTACGATCAGAATATTTACGCCTTCGAAAGAAACGGTCGTTTCAATTTCTTTCCAATCGGATGCCTGGTAGGTATAACCTTTTTGCTTCCAGCTTTCAATTGCTTTTGCGCTATACCCGTTTGGTTCTGCATTCAGTACGATCATCCCAGTAAACCTTTTTTCCAGGCAGGTATCAGTGCATCGGCAATGATGATGTCCCGGGGTTCATCAATATTCAACAACCAGTCTAATGGCATTATATAAGGTATTGTTGGTTTTACCATCACTGAATGATATTGTTCAAAAGCTTCTTTTCTTACTAAGTAAATAGAACCATTGCGATAATAGGCGGGTGGAATATCCTGTCGCCTTGCCTGTTCAAATTCCGGGAGTATAGAAGTGAGTACGCTTTCTTTTCTCCAGTACATGCGTGCCGGGTGAATATCACTCATAGCTACTACAGAGATCACGGAATTGATCTCAACAGATGCCTGTAACAAACCAATAGCTTCATCAATATTTTCACTGGTACGGATAGGTGCTGTAGGCTGCAGCAGCATTATTGCATCGCAGTCTGTTAGTTTAATGATCTCTTTTACCGTATCGGCAACAGGGCTTTGATCGGTTGCCAGTGAGCCATCCCGTTCATGTATTTTTATACCGGCGTATTGACGGGTAATGGATATGATCTCCGGATCATCGCTGCTAACCCATATTTGAGATAGCAATTTACTTTGCAGGGCTGCTTCAATAGTATAACCTATCAGGGGTTTGCCATCAATGAGCCTTTTATTTTTCCCCGGAACCCCTTTTGATCCACCCCTTGCAGGTATGATGGCAATAACCTTCATTAATAAGAAATGGTTTTGTGAAAACGAAGTGGCATTGTTGCAAGCAGGTTTCCTATCTGTTCACCTGCATTGCCACCGCCATATACACCGGAAGGTTTAGCTTTACCTGTGGAAAGCCATGTTTGGATGGCATTTATTATTTCCGCACGGTGATAATTTACATCTATAATATTTACACCCCGATCACGCTTATTCTGGCGGCTACCGATATTCACGACCGGGATACCCAGGAATGCGCACTCACGGATACCTACACTCGAATTCCCGATCAGGCACCTGGCATTGGCCAATAGCCTTAAAAAATCTTCTCCCTCCATATTCTTAAAAAAATGCATGTGGGTAGATCGGTATTTTTCCCTGAATGACCTGATACCTGCAGATGTACCATCGGCTCCTGCATCCACATTGGGCCAAAACCATAAAACAGGAATATCAAGATCCTTTACGGCATACAGCGTTTCATCAATGTGTTTTCGGCTATCGGCATATTCAGTAGTAACCGGGTGTTGCATTACTACGATATACCCATTTGAAAGATCGGGATTGGTTCCAACACCGCCATATTTTTTGTAAGGATCAAAATCCAATGCCGGATCCTTATTAATAATTGCTGCAATATCGATAGACGGACAACCGGTATTAAAAACAAATTCAGGATCTTCCCCCAATTTAATAACCCGGTCCTTTGCAGATTCCGATGCTACAAAATGATAATCGGCCAGCTTGGTGATGCTGTGCCTTACTTTTTCATCAATATTACCGGTTACCTCACCTCCTTGTATATGCGCTAACGGAATATTCATAAAAGCTGCTGAAATAGCAGTGGCCATCGTTTCAAAACGATCGGCAATGGTAACAATGATATCAGGTTTTATATTATCAAAAACAGTAGATAATTCAAGAATACCGATACCGGTAGTCTTAGCGGCAGCAGTCAGGTTTTCACCTTCCAGTACGTTGAATACTTTGGCCGTTATTTCAAAGCCGTCTTTTTCAATAAAATTAACTGCACTGCCATACCTGTCGAGTAATGCAGATGCAGCTACCACCAATTGAAGTTCTAATAAGGGATGATCCTTGATCGCCTGCAATGCCGTTTTTACACGGCTGTAACTTGGCCTTGCGGTGATCACAACACATATTTTTCGTTTACTCATTATTAATGTGAAGCCGTTTAAAGGTTTAAGGGTTTAAAGGTTTGAGCGTTGGGGTTAGCCTTTAGAACCATTTTTATTCAAAATCACTTTCCTGTAAAAAGTCCTGCGCAGATTTTTTTTGTTTCAGTATTTTGCCAATGATCATTTTAAAATCTTTGGCATCAATACCGTAGCCAGCAGGTTTTTTTGCTTCCAGGTCATCGAAGGAAATTACATGGGCCGGATCGAGGTCTTTATTAACTGCCAATGATTTATGAAATATTTTTTTAAGGTCCGAGAAGGCTTCGCTTGATTCCTTATTAGCTTTCGTATGGAGATCTTTTCCAATCTCATTTACTCCCTGCACTAATTTTTTTACCTGGTCTATTGTAAGGGAAGATCTGGCATCGGGGCCAAACATTCTTTGATCAAACACCGTATGAAATTCCAGCAATTCTGCCCCCAATGCAGTGGCAGCCAGGCAAGCATAAATATCTCCGCTATGATCAGAAAAACCTGTGGGTAAATGATAGCGTTCTTTTAAAGTTTTTATTACATCCAACCCCCATTGGCCTGCAACAGTTGGATAAGCAGTAGTACATTGCAAAACTGATACTGAATTTCCAAATGGTTTCAAAAAACCAATCGTTGAATCCAGTTCAGTTAATGAACTCATGCCCGATGAAAGTATGATATCCTTACCCGTACGGGCGATCTTTTCCAGCATCAGCAGGTTGCTTACCTCCCCGCTTCCGATCTTATATTTTTTTACACCCAGTTTCTCTAACAGGTCAACTGCTGCACAACTAAAAGGGGATGAAATAAATTCAAGTCCTTTTTCTTCGCAGTGGGATTTAATGCCCGCCCATTGTTCGGCTGTGAATTCCATTCTTTGCCAGTAATCATACCGCGTAGTATCTTCATAACTGAACTTAACCCGAAAAGGTTCATGAATGCTACTTTCAGCGTGAGCAATATGCGTTTGAAATTTAACTGCATGCACTCCGGTGCCGGCCAATGCATCGATATAAGAATGGGCTATTCCCAAACTTCCATCATGTGCCTGAGCTATCTCTGCAATTATATACATTAAATGTTGAGTGAGGATTTACCTGCTAAAAAATTAAATTTCACCTAAGGTGATTTCTTTTTGGGATTTTCCGTGTAACCATAGCCGTAACCATATCCGTATCCATAACCATAGCCGTAACCATATCCGTAGCCCTTGCCATACCCATAGCCATAACCAATTATTCGCTTATTACCAATCCCATTAAATACAATATTCAAATTAGGGAAAGACTTTTTTTGATAATTATCATTGATCAGCTGCAGAAACCCGATATCGGTATAATTATGCCTTACGATATAAAGGGTAAGGTCTGCCACACCTGCCAGTATCTTGGCATCAGTAACTGAAGCCACCGGGGGTGAATCAATAATAATATAATCGAAATGCTGTTTCAGATAATCAATTAATTCCGCTAACCGGGGTGTGCTTATTAATTCTGCCGGGTTAGGTGGAACCGGGCCGGACGGGATGATACTAAAATTTGCAATATCAGCATGTGGCTGGATAATTTCAGCTGCTGTTGCCCTGCCAATTAAATAATTACTTAATCCCGGGTCACGGTTTACACCGAGTACACTGCTGATCTTGGGTTTTCTCAGATCGAATTCCAGCAGAACCACTTTACTACCTGTAAGGCATATACTAATTGAAGTATTGATGGCTACAAAACTTTTACCTTCATTTGGAATGGTAGAAGTAACTAAAATAACTTTACGTTGTTCCCCTGTACTTGCGGTGATATAATTCAGGTTGGTTCGCAGTTCCCTGAACTGTTCAGCGATCAGTGTACGTTTTCCTGCACCTACCACTACCGGTGACTTATTCTCATTTTGCTGGAAGATCAGTTCACCTACAATGGGCGCTGCGAGCCTGCTTTCTATCTGTGACCTGAAAAGTATGCGGTTATTTGAAAACTCTTTGATATAAATGTAGAGAACGATGATAATAATGGCGAGGATAATAGCTATGGTATAAATTCTTTTTGAAACAGGCTTTACAATTCCTGCCGATTCAGGTTTTTCAATTACCCGGTTATTTGCCACGATAGAAGCAGCTGCAATGGCTGATTCCTCTCTTTTCTGTAATAAAAAAGTATAGATCGCATTCTTTATTCCCTGCTGCCGGCTTATATCTAATAACAATCTTTCTTTCTGTGGTATTTTGCCCAGGTTTGAACTTAACCTGTCATTATCTGTTTGCAATCTTGTGCGGCTTGCAAACATGCCCAATTTCAGGTTATTTAAGCTGGAACTAATACTTGGTTTTAACCTGGCAATCTGTTGTTCATAAATTTCTATTTGCGGGTTCTTGCCACCGGAAGTTTGTTTTAACTTCTCCACGTCATATTCAGCTTTGAATAACTGATCAAGCAGGCTTGTTAAAACAGGATCGGTGATACCCAATGTAGCAGGTACATCGCTGTTACTGCTATTTCGTTTTGATACGTATTGTTCTATCTGCTTGATAACTTCCAGTTGAACATCCAGTTCACTGATCTTTGAATCTGTTTGTTTTAACTGTTCAAGATATAAGCTTCCTTCAACACCCAGATCGGTAATGCCCTGTGATGATTTAAAACTCTGCATGTTTTTTTCCACGCCGCCTAATTCATCTGAAACCAACCGCAGGCGATCATCCAAAAAATGTAGGGTATTATCTGATATCCTTCTTTTATACTCAATTGTTGAACTACCATATAAACTGATCAGGTTTTCAAGTATGGTAACCCCGCGGCCAGGTATCTCATCTCTATAGGTTAACTCCAGGATAGATGATTGTTTACTGATCGGTTTGATCGACAAGGCATTTTTAATACCATTCACCGTATTGGTAACCGGGAGTATTGTAAGAAAGACTTTTTCTGAAAAAACATTTCTATACTCCTTATTGATATGCCAGCGAACATTACCGAACCTTGTTTTTACAAGGGTATCTACCAGGTATATTTCATTGGCAAAACTGATCTTATCATTAATGACCTTAACTTCTCCAAAAAACCTAGACCTGATAGAATCCGGTTCTTCCAATTGTATCTTAACCGGGAGGTTGTCATAAAATTGCCCGTCTCTTACAAAACCTTTTTGACTGTATTGAACATTCAGTTGAAGTTTAACCACAAGTTTTCTCAGCAGGTCCTTTGAACTTAAGACTTCCAGTTCACGTTCTGTTTCATTTGTTATATTACGGGTATCAATTTTAAATGCTTCCAGCAGGTTGGCACTTTTTTGTTCTGAATCATCATTTACGATCAGCCTTGCCTTTGCTTCATATACCGGTATGGCATACCTTAAATAAATATATGCCCCCATGAGGCACATAATAATTACAAATAAGATCAATGGCCAAAAAGGAATGATCCGGAAGAATACACGCCTTAACTGCTGTCCCTGGTCTAATGAATCTTTTGCTGTATTAGTATCTATATTATCAGTTGCCATTATAAATTAAAAAGGATTATATTATTTTCGACTAAGATTAATAATTGTGATGAGTAACGATATACCAACCGCTGCAATGCCAATATATTGAGGGATACCGGTTCTTGCAATAAACCTTGTTTGTACAGGTTCTACATAAATAACATCGTTGGTCTTTAAATAATAATAAGGCGATTTAAACAGGTCTTTGGATAATAAATTTATTCTTACAAAGTCCCGCTGGCCATTTACTTCACGTATGATCAGTACATTTTCCCTTTTACCAAATTCATTAATATCACCGGCAATGCTAAGGGCTTCCAAAATTGTAGTACGTTCGGTAGGCATATTAAATCTACCGGGTTTGCTAACTTCTCCCAGCACAGAAAAATTGTAATTCAGAAAGCGCACATTTACCACGGGTTCCTTTGTATAATCTTTAAATTTCTCTGTTAAAAAAGCTTCTAATTGCAGCCTGCTAAGTCCTTCTGCTTTTACGGCCCCTAAATAAGGCAATTTAATTTTACCATCTGCTTCTACAAGATAACCTGTAGAAGTTGTACCGGGTATCAGGTTTGCTCCCGCAGTACCCGTAGGTATACCACTTGCAGAGTTTACAATGACCAGGTCGGTAAGGTTGGTACCACCTATTGTTATCCAAAGCTGATCATTTTTTTGAATAAGGTTTTCAAAACCCGATTGTGCACTACCAAGGTTACCGGATACACTGTCCTTTAAATTATATAAGTAAACTACTTTTTTTGGAGCTGTACAGGATATCATACTCGCCGTAATCAATACAAGTGCCAGGAAATACAGGCGATATTTATTAAAATGTGACATAAGCAAAAGTATTATTAATTTAATTGGTACAAATCCTATCGTACTTTTTACTGTTTTCTCTTTCTTTAAGATACACACTGTTATAGTTACACGCAAAAAAAATCATGGCTTCGCCTACCTTAGTCACAGTGTGGTAAGTACTAATAAAAAGGCTTGTCGGCAAACAAATGATCAAAAAACCATCAGATCAAAAAAATAAAATGCTTACCGGCCGCTTTAAAAAGCCAGAAAAGTGATTTTATTTACCAATTTGGTATTTAATACATTGATATACAATAATTTATAATTTATTCTGGTTGTACATCAAATTAAACTACCGGCCATTTTTGCCCAAAAATAATAGATTCTTTTTTAAAGGGGGTAATATTATCAACTTTTGAAACTTAGCTGCAACCATATAGTAAAGCCAGGCTTAGCTAAACCTGCTTAGTGCTGTTACTATCACCTAAACCTGTATCAAATATTTGTGCATTTTTTAACGCACTTTAGGTTATTTACTGAATTTTGGTATATTTACTTCATTATTCATGATACCTAACCTGATTGTTATGTTGCATATTTTTAGAAAGCGAATAGCCTTTCTTATTTTATTTCTGGCTTTTGCATTTCCGGTTTTTTCGCAAAAATCCGATAATATAGTAAAACTATTCACTGGCAGTAAGCCGTTTAAGAAATTGTCAGTAGGTTTAAGTGCCGGGGTATTAAAATCATCTGTTCTTGCAGGTGGATCAAATGATTTTACGCAAAATGACATCCATTTTGGATATGGCCTTAATGTTAAATACCAACTCACCAATTATTTAGCGCTTCAGGCTGATCTTGTTAGAGGTAAGTTGAGCGGCGACCAGGGAAAAGTTCAGGGAACTGATACTTTGAATTTATACAAACCGGTAACATCATTTAGAACAGACCTTAATATAGCCGGATCTATTAGTGCTATTTATACTTTTTCCAATATTAACTGGCTTAACCTGAAAAACTGGTTTGTTCCTTATCTTGGAATAGGCGGCGGATTGGCCAATTATGTTGTAAGATTTACACCAAGAGGTTCCACTGAAAGATATTATCCGCACGGATTAAAGAATAAGGTTACAGAACTATATGTTCCGATATCAATGGGTGTAAGATTTAAGTTAACAAAAATGATCAACCTGGATGTTGGTTACACAATGAATTATGTTGATGGAGATAACCTGGATGGTTTTGCTTATTGGAGGGTACCAACAGGTTATAGTAGTACAACTCATAAAGATAAATTTTCTTATACGCATGCGGGGCTGGAAATATCTTTGGGAAAAAAATCCAAAGAACAATTATTGTTTGACAATCCTGTAGCAAGGCTGAATAATAATTTACAAACCCAGATTAATAATCTTGGCACTAAGGTAGATAGCTTAATGACAAAGCAAAAGAGCCTGGATGATACTGATGGTGATTCAGTTGCCGATCTTTTTGATAAAGAACCCAATACTCCTGCCGGTTGCCCGGTTGATGCACAAGGTGTACTGAGAGATACTGATGGTGATGGTGTTGTAGATTGTAAAGACAAACAACTGATCACGCCAACAGAATGCCAGCCTGTAGATGCTGACGGTGTTGGTAAATGTCCTGATCCTGCCTGTTGCAAAGGAAGAACCGGTGACGAGGGTGTAGATGTTGATGCTGATGGCAATCCGGTGAATGGTAATTGTCCTTCAGATTATCCCGGCCTAACATTCAGGGGTAATAGCATTAAATTATCTTCCGATATGCAGGCAACGATCGCTGCAATTGCAACAAAAATGAAAGCAAAACCAGATTGTAAAATTGTGATCAAGGGATATCCTGCAACTTCCAAATCTTCACAAGCTGTTTGCCAGAAAAGGGTTGATGCAATTAAGATGCAGTTGAAAGAAAGAGAAGGTATCAGTGCCGACAGGGTAACTACCAATTGTGAAGTTGGCGGTGGTGATAAAAATATTATAGAGATCACATCAAACTAAATATATCTTTAAAACAGAAAACTCCTGATGATCATCGGGAGTTTTTTTATGTATTGTCATTATTTGAATTAGTAAGATTTAAAGATTATTGACTTGAGTGCGTGATAAGATATTTTATAAACTGTTAGAAACTAATTGCTTGTTGTTCTCTACTTTTTTTCTTGACAAAAAAAGTAGCAAAAAAGTCAAGGCAGGAACGATTACAGCCCGTTCCTGCCATATAGCTTTAATCAACTTTTGCACTACTGTAGCTTCAGCATTAGTTCTTTACTCTTAAACTCAAAGCATTTCAATTAATAGAAATCAATTTACACTTCGTTTCTTATCCCGAACTCAGGTTATTTAATTGTGCACTTCTGACTCTTTTACTCCACTCACCTGATAAAAACCCGATCAAAATTGAAAATAGATAAATGAACTGCTGCTTTCCTGGCTCCAGATCAGTAACAATAATATGACCGACCAGATGATACCCAATAACCACCAGGGCATTTTTTCAGCCACAATTAAAACACGCGTATTCCTCATCATCCAGTGAAATGCAACGAGCAGTACTATTATTACAGAAACTTTTATGATGCTGAGTGTAGTAAGTAAAACTTCTGCTTTAGGTGCATTGGAAAACATGGACCTTAGCAGTTGCCATGCCGAAGTAAAATCCGGTGCCCGAAAAAATACCCAGGTTACATTGATAAAAAAGAATGTAACCATTGCCAGTATAAAATTTCCAAAAGTTTTATTTTGTATGAGGCCGGCACTGCCGGCTCCTTCCATTGCAACAGCTGTAGCTGCAGGAACTTTTCGTATGTCCTGGATAATTTTTTCTACCCATAAATAAAACCCGTGCAGTGCACCCCAAACCACAAAGGTCCAGTTGGCTCCATGCCACAGGCCACCAAGCAACATCGTTATCATAAGGTTTATATAGGTTCTGAATTTCCCATTCCTGTTACCACCTAATGGAATGTATAAATAATCCCTGAGCCATGCTGATAAGGTAATATGCCATCTGCGCCAGAAATCAGAAAAGCCGATAGCAGCATAAGGAAATAAAAAATTATGTGGCAATACAAATCCAAGACAGGATGCAACCCCGATGGCGCAGGTAGAATATCCTGCAAAATCAAAGAATATCTGACCCGAAAAAGCAAGTACTCCCATCCATGCATCCAGAGTTTTTAATACGGCATGTGAATTAAAGACATCATTGGCAGCAGGTGCCAGCATGCTATCGGCCAAAACAACTTTCATAAACAAGCCAAGGGAGATCAATAATAATCCCTGTATCAGTTGTTGTTGTGAAGCCTTGCGGGCTGTTTCAAATTGTGGTACTAACTGTGGCGGGCGGACGATAGGGCCTGCCACCAGGTGAGGGAAAAAAGTTACGAATAAAGAAAAATCGAGCAGCGACTTCACGGGTTCACTTTTTCTTTTATACATATCGATCGTATAACAAAGTGTAGTGAATGTATAAAAAGAAATACCAGCCGGTAAAATGATATTTGGTTTTGCGGGGTGAAAATCAATCCCAACAGTGTTTACCAGGTGAGTGAAATTTTCCAATAAAAATCCGCCGTATTTAAAAAAACAAAGCATTCCAAGATTGCCTATAAGGCTTACTACAAGCAATAACTTTCTTTTGTATTTATTTTCCTGGTTATACAGAGCCCGCCCTACAAAAAAATCCACTACGGTAGAAAGCCAAAGCAACAAAATGAACGGAGGGTTCCATGCAGCATAAAAAATATAACTCGCTAATAACAGGTTTGTCTTTTTTATTTTCCAGGAAAAAGGAAGGTTATGCAGGATGAGCATAACAATAAAAAATGCGATAAAAGTATATGAGTTAAATACCATGAGACGGTAATATTAATAGTTGAATAATTTTTATAATTGTATTGGCTTAAGAAATTTCCATCCTTTCTCTTCACTTAATATCTTAATGAAATTTTTAGTGAATACGATTGCATCGGACTGGCTTAAGTGTGAAAGCTCAGGACAAACAAAATTTGCGATAGCGGGATAATCGGCAAAATGGATGCCGGGGCAATCGGTAATGGCCAGCAACCTGTTCCAATATTTTTCCCTGGGAAATCCCATATTTTCTCCCATTAAAAAAGGACCGCTTGATGGCGTACGTACAAATAATACCTGCCCCCCTCTTGCCTTTATTTTATCAACAGCAATTTTTGCTCTATTCAGCATGGAGTCTAATTTTGCGCCGCTAGCAGGCGGATCTTTACTTGCTTTTCTGAATCCATCCCAAATGTTTTTTACTTTATTTTGGAGGTTGGTATCTGCTGAAAATTTATCGGTCATGTATTCCTGCCGGTTGAATTTTACCCTTCCAAAATCTGATGGAAAACCATGAAAGTTATATACGCCGGGCCTGTCGGGAATGTACAGATCTTCCAACTGGGCATTGAGTGAATGCCATTCTTTATCTAAAAAAACCAGTTTTGACTCGAGTAAATGATTTAATTGAAAACTTACCTGTTGGGCGGGAGTTCGGTCTTTATAATACTTCATATTCTCTTCCGGCCTGCTTGCATTTCGGGGAGCAGCAGAAAAAAACAATCCTTCTGTTACATCCACTATCAATTTCCCTTTAAAATTTTTATCATTGCTCAGTTCCTCGAGGATGGGAAGTGGTGTGCTACCCACACAGGCTAATTGTATGGCATGATCACCGGTAATATCCTGCCAGGTTTCGATATCCAGGTCAAATTTGATTCGGGAAGAGCCAATAAAGACAGTCGCCTTATTAGCGTCTTCATAAACCATGTCTCTCTTATGCGACCATAAAGCAGGGTCATCATAATAAGAGGTTTCAATGCCTTTACCACGCAGGTAAAATTCCCAGCATACTATTGAGGTTGTTACCAGCATCAATGTGAGGATACCGGCTTTTACTAAAGATGGAGCAGTCATTTTTGGAGGAAGTTGAAAGGAAAAAATAATATCTCTTAAAGATAGATTTTAGAGGTGAGAATACATAGGGGAATAAAATAATTTATAAGTACTGTAGTATACTAAGAAAATGGGAGTTGAATCTTTGTAGTTTGATTAAAAGTGTTAATGATTTTGTTAACTGTAGCACTACAACAACCAGGAATTACAAAAAAGAAAAAAGCCCAAACCCTTAATAAATAAAGATTTGAGCTTTGTATCGGGGAGCAGACTTGAACTGCCGACCTTCGGGTTATGAATCCGATGCTCTAACCAGCTGAGCTACCCCGACATCTGGTATTCTAATCATCCCGATGGCTACCGGGATACCTTTTTAAAAGGGGCTGCAAAAATATAGAAATTCACCAAGACGGAAAAATGAATTTAAGATATTCCTATGCAACCTATACCGGGACTGATCTGTTTTATGGCACGATATTCTAAGTATAACGGAAAATGAATTTATGAAAGGAAAAACAAAGCCAAAAGGAAATCAAGCCAAGCCAGAGAACATCAGTGAGCTTAAAGAGCAAACTACAGCAGACGATGGGGTAAAGAAGGGTTATAATGAAAAGAATCCCGTTCAACCACAGGGTGCTTTTAAACCGGATAATGCTTCTAAAAAGAATTAGCTTTTTATCCTTGGCTTCCACGGTATTTCAGCCACCTGCATCAAATGCCCGGTATATCGCGATAATATAAAAAGATAATCACTTAAGCGGTTGAGGTATTTTATTACTAAAGGATCAACAAAAAGGTTTTCCTGCTGTAAATGAACACAGATCCTTTCTGCACGCCTGCAGATACAACGGGCAATATGAGTGGTTGATACGGCAATATGCCCGCCAGGCAATATAAATGACTTCATTTCGGGCAGGATCTCATTCATCTTATCTATCTCAGTTTCCAAAAATAAAATGTCTGATTCCTTCAGGTCTGGTATTTTCATCAAAGGTTCTTTTTCAGGATCACAGGCAAGGGAAGATCCGATGGTAAATAACCTGTCCTGTATTTCTTTTAATATAGTTTTTGAATGTTCATCGGTTAAAAGATCATTCACCAAACCGATATAAGAATTCAATTCATCCACCGTACCATAACTTTCAATTCGCAAATGACTTTTGGCAACTTTTGTTCCACCGATAAGGCTTGTTTTACCAAGGTCTCCTGTCTTTGTATATATTTTAAATGCCATTTTTTTATTTTATAGAAGATTCACACAGGCAAAGTAACAAAAAGAATTAGTGACCCCAACGAGAAACAAGAAACGAGAAACGGACTAGATGATTCACACAGCTAATTGTTCAATAACAGACGGGCGTTCATTTATTTTATCAGTTTCAACCAATCCATCTTTTAACCGTATGATACGCCTTGCAAACATTGATATATCTTCTTCGTGTGTAACCAGTATTACCGTATTTCCATCATCATGTATCTTACCAAGTATGTCCATGATCTCGTATGAAGTTTTTGAATCAAGGTTACCGGTTGGTTCATCTGCCAGTATGATAGCAGGGTTGTTAATCAATGCACGGGCAATGGCTACACGCTGGCACTGGCCGCCGCTTAATTCATTTGGTTTGTGGTGCATCCTGTCATCTAATTTTACTTTTACAAGCACGGCTTCTGCCCGCTCTATCCGTTCTTTTTTAGGTACGCCACCATATATAAGCGGCAAGGCTACATTTTCAGCAGCAGTCAACCTTGGCAGCAAATTAAATTGTTGAAATACGAATCCGATCTCTTTATTTCTTACTGCAGCCAGGTCATCATCCGGCATGCGGCTTACATCTTTGCCATTTAAAACATAACTTCCCCCGGTTGGTGAATCAAGGCAGCCAAGGATATTCATTAACGTAGATTTTCCCGAACCACTTGGGCCCATCAACGCTACATATTCGTTCTTATATATATCCAGCGAAATACCTTTGAGCACAGGTAATTCCTGTTTCCCCAAAAAATAACTCTTGCGTATA
The DNA here is from genome assembly GCA_031385805.1 of Ferruginibacter sp. GTDB lineage: Bacteria > Bacteroidota > Bacteroidia > Chitinophagales > Chitinophagaceae > Ferruginibacter. Next base: position 2,641 of record JANNBU010000373.1, on the reverse strand, counting down.
TTCTCTAAATGAATGATCCCCTGCATTTGGTTTATTGGTTTACTTGTTTATTGGTTTATTAGTTTATTAGTTTATTGTGAGCCCTAAACCTCTAAACCCTAAACTTCTAAACTACTTATTAATAACTTTCGGAACTTTAAAAAACTGCCCGTCTTTCAAAGGCGAATTCAACAAGGCTTCTTCTCTGCTGCAACCAGTAACAGGTTCATCTTCACGCAGGATATTTACATTGCTGCTGATATGCATCAATGGCTCAATACCCGCAGTATCCAACTCGTTTAATTTATCTACAAAACGGATCATTTTCTGCAGGTCATTTTTTATAGAGACCTTTTCAGTCTCGTTAAAATGAAGCCTGGAAAGCATGGCCAGTTTATCTACCAATGCGTCATTGATTTCCATAAAACAAAAATAACGGATTCGAATCAGCCATAACTATGATTTTATATAAGCGGGTAACAAAATTTACTTCCCGGGCATCGGATAGCTTATGAGTTTTGTTATCTTCGTCCTCTTTATATTTCATTGAAATGAGTCAACAGCCAGCATCTGCTAAAAGCGGAAAAACGATCACAGCAAAAAATATTGTAATGAGCGGTATTCGTCCAACCGGCTTTTTACATCTTGGAAATTATTTTGGCGCCATACGCAATTATGTAAAGATGCAGGATGAATTTGAATGTTATTTCATGGTAGCAGACCTGCATTCACTCACTACACATCCCGATACAAAAGAACTTAAGTCGAATGTACACCGGGTATTGGCAGAGAATATTGCCTGTGGGCTTGATCCGGATAAAGCAGCCATATTTTGTCAAAGTCATGTATATGAAACCTCGGAATTGTATTTATACCTGAACATGCTGGCCTATAAAGGTGAACTTGAAAAAACGGTTACATTTAAAGAGAAAGTGAGGCTCAATCCCGAAAATGTAAATGCTGGTTTATTGACTTACCCTGTATTGCAGGCTGCCGATATCCTGTTGCACCGTGCCAGTTATGTGCCGGTTGGCAAGGACCAGGAGCAACACCTTGAAATGGCAAGAAATTTTGCAAACAGGTTCAATCATCGGTACGGCGATGTTTTTCCAGAACCTGCAGCATTTAATTATAGCCAGGAACTGATTAAGATCCCGGCATTGGATGGCACAGGAAAAATGAGTAAGAGTGAAAATCAAAATGCCACATTATATTTGGCAGATGATGATGACCTGATCAGGAAAAAGCTGATGAAAGCGAAGACAGACAGTATTCCCGAAACTATGAATGCTGAAAAACCTGAGCACATTGATAATATTTTCCGGTTGATGAAATTGGTAAGCAGCGAGGATTTTATCAATAAAATGGAAGCTGATTTTAATAATTGTACCATCCGCTATGGCGACCTGAAAAAACAACTGGCAGAAGACATGATAAAATTCATAGCACCGGTGAGGCAAAAAGCTACAGACATATTAGAGAATGAAAAATACCTGAAAGAAGTGATGGAAAAAGGAGCCGAAAAAGCCCGGGCAAGTGCCGGCAGAACCATGAAAATAGTAAGGGAAGCCATGGGCTTAAATTATTTTTAATGAAAACTAAAAAAACATTTTACGCTGCATTATAATTCAATACATTCGTAGCTGATATAAATTCCTAAAAAGCTATATGGCAAAATCAAAAAAACCAAAACACATTGCGGTAGCAGGTAATATTGGTGCAGGTAAAACAACCTTGACAGAAATGTTGAGCAAGCATTACAAATGGATACCACAGTTTGAAGATGTAGATCACAATCCATACCTGAATGATTTTTATGAAGACATGCCGAGGTGGAGTTTTAACCTGCAGATATTCTTTTTAAACAGCAGGCTTAACCAGTTGCTCGAGATACAACGCGGTACCGAAACCATTATACAGGACAGAACGATCTATGAAGATGCCAATATTTTTGCACCAAACCTACATGACATGGGCCTGATGGGGAAAAGGGATTTTGATAATTATTACAAATTTTTTGAAACCCTTAAATCAATGGTAAAGCCTCCGGATCTTTTAATTTATTTAAAGGCATCTGTACCAACACTGGTTGGACAAATACAAAAACGCGGAAGGGAATACGAGGAAAATATCAGGCTCGATTACCTGAAGAAATTAAATGAATTATACAATAGCTGGATCGATAATTATAAAGAAGGCCCGTTATTGATCATTGATGCAGATACCAATAAGTTTGCAGAGAGAGAAGAAGACCTGGGGCAGATCATTACTAAGATAGATTCTACTTTGTTTGGGTTGTTTTAGGCAAAGCCCGTTTCTCGTTTCTGGTTTCTCGTTAGGGAGTTCTCAGCAATCGAAACAACCTTACAAAATATAGGTCTGAATTTTCTGAAAATAAATAATGCCACGAAGTAAAAAAACTTATCCGGTAAAGCCCGTTTCTCGTTTCTGGTTTCTCGTTAGGGAGTTCTCAGCAATCGAAACAACCTTACAAAATATACAAGTCAGAAATTTCTGAAAATAAATAGTCGTCCCTTAATAATCTCTTTAATCCACAATTGACAAGCATTTGAGGATAAATAAGCTTGAAAATATCTGCCGGAAAAGCGAAGTTTACATTCAAAATCTTGCAGATATTTATGCTTGCAAAAAAACACTCTCC
>JANNBU010000155.1:0-3727 GCA_031385805.1 Ferruginibacter sp. | reverse complement strand
CAAACAGTAAAGAAATACCTGGAGAACCCGGTAACGATGCTGGTGTAATTATACTTCTTCATTTATTACTATATTTAAAGCGCTTGGTAATTCCGGCGCTTTAATTTTACCATACAACATCATTGCATATGAAAAAAATAAGCCTTGCATTACTACTATTACTTTCTGTCAATTTTTTATTTGCGCAAAGAGTAACAAAAATTGTTTTGTTGGGAGATAAAGGAATTGTGCATGATCTTAAAATGGCCAAATCCTTTATCGTGATGAAAAGATATCCCGATGGAACTTATCAACGGCTGAATTATAAAAAAGGGGCTCCAATGGAAAGCCTGCAAACCTATGGAGATTCTTCACTTTCATTTTTTGAGGGACATTATTATAAATATAATAATACCGGGCTACTAAGCTGCATGGGATATTATAAGCAAAATAAAAAAGACAGTACCTGGTATTATTACAACGATACATTTAAAGTAATAAAAAAAGAAATATACCTGGCAGGCGAGTTGGTAAAAACGATCGACCCGGATACACTAAAAAAAGAATTCGTATCCCTTGATGGGTTTAAGCGAATAGAAACAGAAGCATCTTTTCCCGGTATGAAAGGATGGAGCATTTACCTGAACAAAACAATGGATGCAAATATCAGCCTGCGATCAGTGAATGGGGGCAAAGTAATGGTTTGTTTTAGCATTAATACTTTGGGAGATGTTGAAGATATTTACCTCCGCAGATCTGCTGAATATATACTTGATGAAGAAGCAGTCAGGGTAATTCGCGAATCCCCTGCATGGAATCCTGCTGAACAGAATGGCAAAAAAGTAAAAGCATTCCGTATACAGCCATTCACATTTATCAAAGATTAAATTTTTATTTTCAATTTATTTTGAAAGTTCAGAAACAGGCTGTATCTTTAAGTTGTCAAATTAAAGATTATGAAACTGTCAGAAGCAAAACAACAATTTATCAGCAGCTGGGGAGCATTTGGAACACAGTGGGGCATTAACCGCACCATGGCACAGATCCATGCATTATTGTTGGTAAGTCCTGATCCCATAACACAGGATGATATCATGGAGCAGCTTAGCATCAGCCGGGGCAATGTGAATATGAATATCCGTGACCTGATCAGCTGGAGTTTAGTTGAAAGGATCATTTTACCGGGTGAAAGAAAAGAATATTTCAGTGCAGAAAAAGATATCTGGAAAGTTGCCACACAAATTATCAAGGAAAGAAAAAAGCGTGAGCTGGACCCGATGCTGAAATTGCTTGGCCAGTTGGATAATATTGACGGCGATAAAAAAGACAAGGAAACAAAACAATTTATTGGAATGATCGCCGATATAAAAAAATTAGGCAACCAGGCAGATAAAGTGCTTGATGTGATGATAAAAGCAGAAGAGAACTGGTTTACCGGCAGTGTTTTGAAAATGTTTAAATAATATAATTACTATCCCGTTTGCCCGGGATATTTTTTAAACCTATATTTTCATATTTTTCTGAAACTTTAAAATTTACGGTTATGAAAAGTTTTAAAAAATGGGATTGCTGGATCAGCAGTTTGCTGATAACAGGTTTTACGATAGCAAGCCTGTTAAGAATGGATTTCACTTTTATCATTGGATATTTTGCTGTTGGTGGCTGGCATGTCATTAGTATGATCGTACATGCAACAAACAAGTGGTTCACTGAAAAAGGAAGTGGTAGAAATAAATATAATTGGACCGTATTTTGTCTTTTTGTTTTAACTGCCCTTGGTTTTGCTATTCCTCCTTTACTCATGATGATTTTGTATGTAATGCTTTTTGCAGCTCCGTTGATGGCAATTTTCTATACCTGGTTATGTTGGCATGAAGTGTATGTTAAAATGCAAAGGCCAATTGCTTTATTAAAATAAAATATTCATTATTAACTATTAAAATAAATTTTATGAACTACATTATCGTCACTTACATTTTGTATTTAATAATAACTATCTTCCTGACCATCTGGGTTGCGAGGACACTGTTTAAAAACGGAAAAATATTTTTGTATGATATTTTTCATGGCAACAGGGAATTGGCGGATAGTGTAAACAACTTGCTACTGGTTGGATTTTATCTTATAAACCTGGGTTACGCAGTTTATACTTTGCAGATTACCCACGATATAAGCAGTGTGCAGGCTATCATAGAAAAACTAAGCCTCAAGATCGGACTGATCATTCTCATCTTAGGGGGAATGCACTTTATGAACCTGTATATTTTCTTTACCCTGCGCAAAAAAGCCATTCATGAACATAAATTAAAAGGAGCGGTAACTAATCAATAATTTAATAAAGAGATGAAGGGTAAAAAGATCATCATAGCAGGCGGTACCGGTTTTATTGGAAGTGAAATGATAAAGCATTTCGGAGTATCCAACGAAGTAATAGTATTTACAAGAGGAATAAACAATGTAAAAACAAATTCATTTAAACCCGGTATCGCCTTACCTCATTCCCATGATAGTATCAAATACATCATATGGGATGCTGAACATTTGGGAGATTGGGTTCATGCATTAGAAAATGCAGACCTTGTAATTAATCTTTCAGGTAAAACGGTAAACTGCAGGTATAATGAAAAAAATAAAGCAGAGATCATGAATAGCAGGATCTATGCAACCAAAATATTGGGTGAAGCAATACAAAAAAGTATTCATCCACCGAAGCTTTGGATCAATGCATCATCTGCCACCATTTATCGTCATGCAACAGATAGGCCGCAGGATGAATTTACGGGTGATATCAAAGATGATTTTAGTGTTCAGGTTTGTAAACAGTGGGAGAAAGCTTTCTTTGAACATCGAACTGCCTTTACCAGGAAAGTAGCATTGCGTATGGCCATCACTATTGGAAGCGGTGGTATTATGACTCCTTACTTTAATCTTATCAAATTCGGATTGGGTGGCAAACAGGGCACGGGAAAACAAATGTATAGCTGGATACATATTGAAGATACAATACGCATGATCGAATGGATATATGATCACCGGGAAATAGAAGGCATTTACAATTGCTGCAGCCCCAATCCCGTTACAAATAACAAATTCATGAGTACATTGAGAAAAGTAGCGGGATATAAATTTGGGTTTCCTGCTTTTAAATGGATGCTTATCATTGGCGCTAAATTAATTGGAACAGAAACAGAACTGATCCTGAAAAGCAGGTGGGTTGTTCCTACAAAGATCTTACAAACAGGTTTTACATTTAAATACCCTTTATTGGAAGATGCATTTGCAGATATAATGGCCAAAACTCCCCGCAATAAGTATCATTTACTCTAATTTGCACCCAATGAATACTCATCCCATCATATTATTCGACGGCGTATGCAACCTCTGCAACAACTCTGTTCAGTATGTCATAAAACATGATCCTAATGAATTATTCAGGTTTGCATCCCTGCAGGGAGAAACGGGACAGCAATTATTAAAACAATACGGTCTTTCTACCAATGACATGAATTCATTTGTCCTTATCCGTGACAACAAGGCGTACACAAGATCTGTAGCAGCATTGAACGTAGCAAAACAACTGACAGGTTTTACAAAATTATTATATGGCTTTATTATTGTACCTCCATTTATCAGGAATGCTGTTTACAATCTAATTGCCAGGAACAGGTATAAATGGTTTGGCAAAAAAGATTCGTGTATGATACCAACAGCAGCATTGCGGGCAAGATTTTTAAATTGATATTATGAA
>JANNBU010000362.1:0-20727 GCA_031385805.1 Ferruginibacter sp. | reverse complement strand
TCATTGCGAGGAACGAAGCAATCTTACAGTATCAGTATACTCCAATTAGATTGCTTCGTTCCTCGCAATGACGGAGACTTCAAAGCCTTTTCTTTATGTAACTTCGTATGCATAGATTGAAAATGGCGATACAAAAAATCTCAACAGAAGAGTTACTGCAATTATCGGGGCAATACCCGGTATTGGACGTACGCAGTCCGGGAGAATATGTTCATGCACACATCCCCGGCGCATACAGTCTTCCGCTATTCAGCGATGAAGAAAGAAAAAAGATCGGCACTGCCTATAAACAGGAAAGCCGTGAAAATGCCATTAAATACGGTCTCGATTTCTTTGGCGTAAAAATGCGGCCAATGATTGAAGAGATCGAAAAAATAATTAAGAACTACAAACCTAACACAACCTCAAACCTCAAACCTCAAGCCTCAAACGCTGTGGTCGTTCACTGTTGGAGAGGCGGCATGCGCAGCTCCGCAGTTGCCTGGTTATTGAATTTTTATGGCTTTGATATTTATTTATTAGAAGGTGGTTACAAAGCATACCGCAACTGGGTGTTGCAACAATTTGACAAACCCTACGAATTTAATATTGTTGGTGGTTATACCGGAAGTGGTAAAACGGAATTATTAAATGCACTTCATAAAAACGGCCATGCAATTATTGACCTGGAGGGATTTGCCAATCACAAGGGATCTGCATTTGGGGCATTGGGCCAACCGCCTCAACCAAAACAGGAAATGTTTGAAAACCTGCTGGCTACAGCACTTGATCAAAACAGGGAAAAATTATTTTGGCTGGAAGATGAAAGCCAGCGCATTGGGTCTTTAAATATTCCGCACGGTTTTTGGGATACCATGCGTACCAGGCCAGTCTATTTTATGGATATCCCTTTTGAGCAACGGCTCGATTTTATTTGTTCGGGTTATGGTTCTATAGAAAAAGAATTTTTGATAAATGCCATTGTGCGTATTAAAAAACGACTTGGGCCAATGGAAACAAAAATGGCCATCGGGTTTTTAGTAGAAGACGATGTAAAAGAATGTTTCAGGATATTATTAAGTTATTACGATAAAACATATCTGAAGGCTTTACAAAGCAGGGAAAATCTTGCTTCTTTATTAAATAAAATAGCCTGTTCCGGCGTTGATGCTATATCTAATACCGAAAAACTAATTTCATGCGCAACAGTAAATTCCTGATCTTCTTCCTCATTGCCCTTTTACCGGCAAAACTATTTGCACAGCCTGCCTCTTCGGCAGACAGGGACATAACCGGATTGTGGAAAGGCACACTGTATAATGACAGCACTAAAAAATATTATCGCTATGAGATCGGTATCAGCGAAGAGAAAGGGAAATTAAGTGGGTTTTCACACACATTCTTTTTAGTAGAGGACAAAGAATTTTATGGAGTAAAAAAAGTGAAGATCAGGAAAATGGATGGCAAGATCATTGTTGAAGATGCAGGATTGATAGCAAACAATTATCCCGAAGCGCCTGCAAAAGGAGTAAAGCAGTTAAATGTTCTTACACTCGGGATCAAAGACAGTATCATGATGCTTACCGGGCCATTCTCAACCAACCGGACGAAACAATATGCTCCACTAACAGGAACCATTAGCCTGCAACGAAAAAATGATTTCTGGCAATCTGCATTGGTTCCCCATTTGCAGGAACTGGGTTTTTCCAATAATTTATCATTTGTTAAAAAAGAAAATGACCTGGCAAAAGCAGCCGCAGATAAAAAAGCGGCACAACAAGATATTGCAGCAAAGAATAATTTGTCGGAAATAAAAAAAGAAAAAACAGTTACAGAAAATCCGGCTAAAAAAGAGGAGGTTGCAAAAGTAAAAGTAATTGAACCTTCTAATGAAATCGCATCAACCAATAATCCGCCAAAGCAAGCAAAGGTTAAAGAAAAAAAATTAAAGGAATCAAATCCCCCGAAGGAAGTAAAAACAGTTGAACCATCAAAAGAAATCGCATCAGCAAAGGCTCCTGTCAAAGCAAGCAAACCGGTTGAAGTTAAACCAACAGAACCTGCAGCAGAAGTAGCAAGCAGGACAAATGTTGTTCAGCAAACGGTTTATTTTACTGCCGATAGCCTGCAAATATCTTTGTATGATAATGGCGAAGTTGATGGAGATACAGTAAGTGTATTGATGAATGGCAAAATTATTATGGCCAAAGAAAGGTTAAGTACAAATGCTGTTCGAAAAACAATATATACCAGCCTGGATACCGATAGTATTGAATTGATCATGTATGCCGAAAACCTTGGTACCATTGCACCCAACACAGGTTTATTGGTTGTTCATGATGGAAAAAGTATTTATGAAATTCGTTTCAGTGGGGATCTGAAAAAAAATGCATCCATCATTTTAAGAAGAAGAAAAAATTAAAAAATAAATGTCTGGAGAAGATAAAGAAGCAAATGAACCTGTGAAGCTGACACAATATTCCCGTGGTGCCGGTTGCGGGTGCAAAATTGCGCCAAAAGTTTTGGAAGAGATATTACAAAGCAGCGCACAGTATCCCATTGACAAAAATTTATTAGTAGGAAACAGCAGCAACGATGATGCGGCTGTATATGATATGGGAAACGGATCGGCACTGATCTCAACAACAGATTTTTTCATGCCAATTGTAGATGATGCATTTGATTTTGGAAGGATCGCATCTGCCAATGCCATCAGTGATGTATACGCTATGGGGGGGAAACCGCTTTTGGCAATTGCTATACTTGGCTGGCCGGTAGAAAAACTTCCTGCATCACTTGCTCAAAAAGTATTGGATGGTGCCAGGGCTATTTGTGCACAGGCCGGTATTCCGTTGGCCGGCGGGCACAGCATTGATACGGCAGAACCCATGTTTGGCCTGGCCGTCAGCGGTACCGTACAAATTGAAAATTTAAAACAAAACAATACTGCCGGAGAAGGAGATGTTCTTTTTTTAACCAAACCTGTTGGCGTTGGAATTTTATCTACGGCACAAAAAAGAGGATTGCTGAAAGATGAATATTTAGGAGTGATGATAGAACAGATGGTATCTTTAAATAAGCAGGGAGAAGTGCTTGGTAAAATAAGATCAGTTACAGCCATGACCGATGTTACCGGTTTTGGATTGCTGGGTCATCTCATAGAAATGGCGGAAGGAGCTAATCTCTCCGCAGAATTATACTACTCACAGATACGTGTGGCCGATGGCGCTAAAGAATACCTGGCCCAACGTATAGTTCCCGATGCAACATACCGGAACTGGAACAGCTACAGCAGCAAAGTTGGTTTTGAAAAAGGCGTGAATGTAATGGAAGCATTTAATTTGTTGCCGGACCCACAAACAAACGGAGGGTTGTTGTTTAGTGTAAAAGAACAGGATGTTGATGAAGTGATCAAACTATTAAAAGAAATGGGGCTGAAGGAGTTTATAGAACCGATCGGAAAATTTATTAAAAGAGCTGATAAAATTATCCAGGTAAAATTATAATGCATTTTTCTTTTGCAGATTGGATAGGGACGATAGGTGTTACGCTTTTACTGATAGCATTCGGCTTAAACCTGCTGAACAAAATTTCCCAAAGTAGTTTGTTGTATATCCTGCTGAATTGTATTGGCGCTTCGCTTGCCTGGCATCCGTATTGATAAACTATGTTCCTTTTCATAACCCCAGCCTTAAGGCTGGGGTTATGAAAAGGAAACTCTTACCCGTAGGGTTTTAGCCCACTTTAACCGGACAACAGTGATTCCTTTTATAATTTTAGAAGCGGTATGGACAATTGTTTCTGTAGCTGCACTGGTAAATTATTTCAAAAAAGACTCAGAGTAACTGGTCTATTTTTTCTGCCAGCTTTTTATCTTTATCAGTAACAATATCACCTGCATCATGCGTGCTTAGCCAGATCTCTACACAGCTATATACATTGGTCCATAAAGGATGGTGATCCATTTTTTCTGCAGCCATTGCAACTCTTGTCATAAATGCAAATGCTGCAGAGAAATTTTTGAATTCAAATTTGCGGTATAACTTATTATCAGTTTCTTTCCACATAGGTAAATAATTTTAAAGAGAAAAAAATCATACATCACACATATCAATACATTTCACAATATCATATGCTGCTTATTCCTTATTTTTTCATGTGTCATTTCATTCACCAATTGAACGCCCGGTATCAATTTAATCGATTGCTGCAATGCATTCAATTCATCATTCTCCATTTCTTCGCCCTTAATCAGCCATAAAAAATCAAGGTGCTTAAATTCGGGCAGCAGGTATTCCCCATCGTCCTGGTTGTTATATAAAAAATGAACCATGGTACAGTTGGGAACATTGTATTCATAGATAGAAAAGAAATAGTTCCTTTCTTTTTTCTTTAATTGTATTTCAAGGCTGTTGTTTATCCTGAATTTAAATCCGAGTATCTGGTTAACATGCCAGATAAACTGGTAATCCTTTACAGGAGCCACAATGCCAAGCAGTCTTGTACATTCAAAAAATTCTTCTACCAATGTTTCGTTGTCAATTTTTAATTTCATGGATATCCGTTTGCTAGATCTTTAATTTTTTAAAATACAATATCCAATACCAGCTCCTGTTTGCCACGCATCAGCTTAACCTTTGTTGCATCGCCTTTATTGAATTTGTTCAATGCATCCATATAGGTTTGCACATCACTGAATGTATGTTCACCTAACTGAAAAAGAACATCTCCTGTTTTTATTCCTGCTTTTTCTGCAGCTTTGCCTGCACTAATCCCATCCACATGTACCCCATTTCCGGTAAATGTATAATCGGGCATGATACCAAGACTTACTTTAAAACTGCTCTTACCGGTGGAAGCGGACTCCCTTGTTTTTGTAAAAGCCAGTTTGTCCATTTTATCCGAAGATTTAATGATATCATAAATAAAGTTTATCACGTGTATTTCTCCGTGGTAATTTATTTTATCGGCATCGTCACCTGGTTTGTGATAATCGGCATGTGTTCCTGTAAAAAAGAACAATACCGGTATGTCTTTTCTGTAAAAGGAAGTATGATCACTTGGCCCCGTTCCGCTGCTGTCTAATTTTATTTTAAAATAGTTATTTGTTGTATCTATCATTTTATTCCAGGCAGGCGATGTGCCATAGCCGCCAATACTCAAACCGTGGGTGCTGTCATTCAGCCGCCCTACCATATCCATGTTGATCATATAATTTACGGTAGAAAGATTAACAGGGGAATGATCCGTAAAATATTTAGAACCATAGAGGCCAAGTTCTTCACCGGAAAAAGCAATAAATATGTAATTATTCTTTTTAAGTTTTGAGGAACGGAGTTTTTTGCCCAATTCAATCAATGCAGCAGTACCACTTGCGTTATCATCAGCACCATTGTGTACCATGGGTATTGTGCCTGTGTAAAGAGAGTTTTGGTCCTGGCCAAACCCCAAATGATCGTAATGTGCACCAAGGACAATGTTGGTTGCTGCACCGTTGTTTATAAAACCAATTACGTTATGGCCTACCCGCTTTCTCGCTTCTATGTTTACCTTTAATTTCAACGTATGCATACTGGTTTCGTCAGCAAGGTATTTTTGTTTGGTTTTGTTGCTAAGATAAATAACCGGGATCTTCAAATTATCTGTTTTATCCTTACTGTCAAACTTTATATTATCAGCAATAGAAGAACTGTTGTAAATGATCATTCCTGTTGCACCTTTCTTTGCAAAATCAGTCGCCTTTTTTATAACTGCACCCTGTAGATCAAAGTGTGGATTATTAACGTTTTGATTCAGCAATTCACTAAGATCAAAAAACCAGGTCTCCCCTTGTTCTTTCAATGCAAGGTAAACATCGCATTGTACAGCTGCATTTGCAGAAAATACCAACGGAAAGAAATCTTCCTTTAAGATCAGTGAGTGATCATCTACAGAAAAAAAAGTTTCTTCATTTATTTGTTTGCCTTCGTTTACGTCAAATTCCTGTAAAAAACTTCCATCGGCTTGTATGGGAACAAGCCCTGCATTTTTAAATTGTTCAGTAATATATTCATAAGCCAATTTTTCCCCCGCAGTTCCCGTTCTTCTTCCTTCTAATTTGTCATCAGCCAGGTAATTGATATGGGTCTTTAAACCGGCAATTACCTTTTTATCTGCCTTTGAAATTTTTTGTGCAAAGGACGATTGGCAACCCAACAGCAATAATGCTAAAATATATTTCATGATTATTTAAATGATATGGGTACAAAGTTAACAAACGGCAGTTCTTTCTAAAAACTAATTCAGCCGCTATTATCCCGAGGCTTCTTTCTTAATTCGTAAGTGTATAAGACATGATAGCATTACTTTTGCAGCGCATATCCAGGGCAGCTTAAATTATTGTGGTAAAAAAAATAAACATAGCATTAGTTGGAAATCCAAACAGCGGGAAATCTTCTCTTTTTAACGTACTTACCGGTCTAAACCAGCAGGTAGGGAATTTTCCGGGAGTAACTGTTGACAAAAAAATAGGCAAATGTTCTATTTCAAAAGATTTGCAGGCCAATGTTATAGATCTTCCCGGCACCTATAGTTTATACCCCAAACGTACCGATGAATGGGTTTCCTACAAAGTTTTGATGTTACAGGACGAAACGGTAAAACCCGATATGGTGGTATTGGTGGCAGATGCCAGCAGCCTGAAAAGGAATTTATTATTCTGTTCACAGATCATCGATCTGAAAATTCCGGTGGTTGTTGCATTTACCATGATGGACCTGGCAAAGAAAAAAGGCACCCAAATAGATATTCCCGGATTAGAACGGGAACTGGGTGTGTCAATCGTTGCCATCAATCCCCGGAAAAACAAAGGAATCGTTGCCTTAAAAAAAGCCATACAATTATCGGCAGATAATCCCGATCAGGTTCCGGCAAGAGATTTTATTGATAATTCAGGGCTTGCTGAAAATGCCATAGCCGAAATACAAGATCTGTTTCCAGGCATCAGCAATTATACAGCTATTCATTATTTAATAAATCACGAACATTTTTTACTGGATGCACCAACGCAGCAGCTGATCGAAAATATTGAGCTCGACAATAAATTCAACCCAACCAGGACGCAGGCAGAAGAGATCATGCAGCGCTATGGCCGCATCAAACATATCATGCAGCAAACGATCGTTGAAAGCGATCCGCTGCAACAATCTTTATTTACCGAAAAGCTGGATAATATTCTCATGCACCGCACATGGGGATACCTGATACTTATAACAGTGCTGTTTTTATTATTTCAAAGTATTTTCTGGGTTGCACAATATCCGATGGATGGGATCGAATGGATATTCGGCCGGCTATCGGGTTGGTTATTGGATGTTATGCCAGTCAATTGGTTCAGCGACCTGTTCATCAATGGAATTGTTGCGGGGTTGAGCGGCATCATGCTTTTTGTACCACAGATCATGATCTTATTCGGACTGATCACTTTACTGGAAGATACCGGTTACATGGCACGCATTAGTTTCTTAACAGACAAGCTTATGCGAAAAGTGGGACTTAATGGTAAAAGTGTGATGCCGATGATCAGCGGCTTTGCCTGTGCGGTTCCTGCCATCATGAGTGCCCGTAATATTGAAAATAAAAAAGAAAGGCTTTTAACGATCATGATCACACCGTTGATGAGCTGCAGCGCCAGGCTTCCTGTTTATACTATTCTTATAGCGATCATCATCCCGTCTAAATTATATTTTGGTTTTTTAAGTCTGCAGGGATTGGTGATGATGGGATTGTATTTGCTCGGTACGGTAATGGCATTGGTTGTTGCGTGGGTCATGAAATGGTTCATTAAATCTTTGGAAAGAAGTTATTTTATACTCGAGCTTCCTGTTTACCGGGCGCCCCGCTGGAAGAATGTTTTTTATACCATGGTAGAAAAAGCAAAAATATTTGTGTTTGATGCAGGAAAGGTAATTATGGTTATCAGTTTATTGCTTTGGGCATTGAGCACCTATGGCCCTGCAGAAAAAATGAAAGCGGTTTCGGCAAAATATGAATTAATGGCTTTGAATGAACCCGGAAAAAAAATTGAGATTGAAAAATTAAAGAAAACAGAACTATTACAAACATCGTTTGCAGGAACCGTGGGAAAAGCAATTGAACCGGCTATCAGGCCTTTGGGTTATGACTGGAAGATTGGCATTGCACTGATCACTTCATTTGCCGCCAGGGAAGTTTTTGTAGGAACCATGGCTACATTGTATAGTGTGGGGGAAGATAAAAGTTCCAACAACAGTACGCTGCGGCAAAAGATGAATGCAGCAGTAAGAGAAGATGGAACAAAAGTTTATACCCTTGCCGCCGGTTTATCCTTATTGGTTTTTTATGTATTGGCCATGCAGTGTATGAGTACGCTTGCCGTTGTAAAAAGAGAAACCCGTAGCTGGAAATGGCCGGCGATACAGTTAGTGTATATGACTGCGCTGGCTTATTTGATGAGCTTTGTGGTTTTTCAGTTGTTTAAATGAGTTGATAGTGGCAGTTTTAGGTATAAAAATTAGTTGAAAAAATTCTCCTTGCGAATTGAAAATATTCACCTATATTTGTTGTATAATAAAATGGTATGTCAACAACAGTAGTTTCAAACAGGAATTCAATAAAAAGTAAATTCAAGGATTTAGATATTGTCAATAATCACTCTATTGTTTTTTCTGCAAGAAAAGGATTAAAGACCAAAATATTCTATGATTTTGCGGATACTATAAAAATGTCAGAAAAAACCCTTGCTTTTATTATTAATTTGTCTGCAAGGACAATTAGCAATTATAAGATTAAACGGAAAAATCTTGAACCCTTATATAGTGAGCATTTGCTTAAAATTATAGCATTGTTTAAGAAGGGAGAGGAAATATTCGGAACTATAGATGAGTTTAGTTATTGGTTAAACAAACCTTTTTGGGATTCTAAGCAAAAGCCTATTGACTGGATTGTTACACCAGGTGGTGTTGATTTAGTTATGGAAGAAATAGATAAATTAGCTCAGGGCTATCCGGCATAATCTTTTAATGATGTTAGTTTATAGAATTGTCCACAATATTTATAGTAAGAATTTATTTGCTTCCGGAACTAAGGGAAGATGGAATGGTTTTGGAAAGAAAGTAATTTATGCAGCAGAATCTATTCCCCTCGCTTTTTTAGAGAACATGGTAAGGAGGCAAGGTGTGGGGTTTAATAACGACTTTAAAATTATGATAATTGAGATTCCAGATAAAACATCGATTTCTGAGATTGATGTTTCTAAATTATCTGTTGGATGGAGAGATTTTAACGACTATTCTAAATGTCAGCTTTTAGGCGATAAATGGTATGATGCAGCCAGAACGCTTGTTTTAAAAGTGCCTTCTGCTGTATTGCCGGAATCATTCAGTTATGTCATTAATTCCGAACATACAGATTTCGGTTTAATAAAATTAGTTGCTACAACTGATCTTGTGCCTGATGAAAGAATTGAAGATATCTTAAAAATGTATCCCAAAAAATAACTGTTCGATTGTAAAAGTGGTACGTAAAAATTACCACTAACGAAGAAGGCATTAAAGAAGTAAAAAAGTGCGGTGGATTTTTTGTTGGTGGATTTTTTTTTCTGCCTTCAATCAAATTAAAATTTCACATTGATAACCGTATGTATTTAAAAGTTTAATTATTTCATCAGCTCATCTTTTTATTCGTAGCCTCAATCCCATCCCGTATTGCCGCTTCAAGAATATCAATGTTTATATTTTTCAGCGTTTTGAACTTAATGCAATACCCTGTTACACTTGCCTTGCCTATTTTCTTTCCATAGGTTTGAACTAAGTATTTCTTATCTTCAATACCAATGATATAGACAGAAATTCCGGTTGTGTTTGAACTGATGCCAATTTGATAAAACTCTCTTGTTGTTCCATCGGCGTACTTTAGGGTTTGAAGCCCATATCCTATGTTAGGATTAGTAACAGTTTTACCTTTATCGTCTTTGCCGTCTAAGAACCATAGTTTAGATTTTGGCAATAATTGAAGCATGCGTTTGTGCAATACTTCAATTTCATCCCGTTTTGGTTCAGGTTGAGTAGCAATATACTCTTTGATTTGTGTTTGTATGTTCATTTTATTCTAATTATTTATCACTGTTGTCCGGTTAAAGTGGGCTAAAGCCCTACAGGTAAAGGTTTCCTTTTCATAACCCCAGCCTAAAGGCTGGGGTTATGAAATACAATACAGGAGTGGGCTTCAGCCTGACCGAT
This sequence comes from Ferruginibacter sp., assembly GCA_031385805.1. Lineage (GTDB taxonomy): Bacteria > Bacteroidota > Bacteroidia > Chitinophagales > Chitinophagaceae > Ferruginibacter. The sequence continues at coordinate 10,492 of JANNBU010000362.1, read as the reverse complement.
TAAAGAAACTGTCGAGCCGTCACGGTCAAAAATATTTGTATAGTTTCTTGTCCTGTCGTGAATTTGAAAAGCTTGTATTGTCGAACCATCCTTTTTTTGATACCACCCATTTTTATTCAACTCGTCAGCAATATGTTGGGTTGTCATTGGCTATAACGGCTCCTGGTGTTTCCGAAGGACGTTTTTTTAAACGGGCCGAAAGGAACAAACGAAGTCTTTTGCGAAACACTGTGTTGCCCGAAGTGGCGGTGTGTTGAGTGTTTTTCGTTTGAACCGGGAGCCGTTGCCCGAAAAAAAGGATCGGGAGTTTGAAAAATGAAAATACTTTGTTGGGCGATGTAATTTTAGGATACTACTTCTAATTTTGATGTAAGGTCTTTCAAATAATTAGGACAAAAGTCAACTCCATTAGGCCATTCTAAACCACCTCCATTATCAATTGTTGCTTTTTCAAAATATTCTTTGTCCAGCAATAAAGAGCTTAATCCTTTCCCAATTAATGGTTGAAAATTAATTGTTTTTGTTTCATCATCTTGGAATTTTATCCAAATATGATAATTTTCCAATATTTTAATCGAAATAATCTTATTCATAATGTTATACTTTAGGTAAGGGGTTCTATTTTTTTAATCTCTTTCATTTCTGAAGCAAGTTGCCAATCTTCTAATAACTCTGTCCTATGTAATGATGCCCATTCTAGAACAAGCGCATGAGCTCTTGCTGGTAAATTTCCATTTATTGCAGCTAATGTATTTATATCATATTCTGCCGTGAATTCTTGATAAATGGCATGAAAATGTGGCGGATTATGATCTCCAAAATACATTCTTATAATAATTCCAAAAAACCTACTAATCTCTGGCATTTGTCTTTTTTAATTGTCCAATTCAAATATACAAATTGTCTGCCAATCAATTATATCGCCCAACGAAGAAGGGATTAAAGAAGTTTTAAAAAAGGGGGATTAGAAGCACGACTGTTTGAATAACCACAACCCAGCCTCCCGGCAGGCAGGTGTTTGTTAGCGGCTGGCTATTCCTTATTTTAATTTCTACTTTTTTTATTACAGAAGCTATTTATTTTTCCACCTACCTAATCGTTTCATACCTCTTGTAAATAACCAAGAGAAAAATCTTGAGTGTCCGCCTTCTATCATTTTTTGTTTGCAGTAATCTTGAAACTCCAAAACATTGGTTCCTTTGTAAATAAATTCACCATTTTCATAGCAAAATGAACAATATATTTTGCTAACACTACCGTCAATATTTGTTCCGCCACCTTTTTCGTCTCGTTTTAATGGCATTCCACAAGATTGACAATTCTTAAATTCTGTACTCATATTTTTTGTTTTCTTTTTTTATTTTCTGGTCTTAAACGATTTGCGGTTTGCTTGCCGCTAACGAAGAAGGGATTAAAGAAGTTTTAAAAAGAAGGGATTAGATGCACCGCTGTTCGTATTACCACCACTGTTTGTTAGAAGCACCACTGTTTGATTACCGAACAAAGCCCTTCTTTTTAAAATTTCTTTTAATCTTATGTTATCCGCTGCCCTGCTGTCCGTTCGGAGTTCGTATGCCCGAAGTTCGCAAAACTGCTTGAAGATGTTTATAATCATTTTTTTCGTTGATATTCGTTTATAAATTGTCTGCTACCAGCAGCGAAAATAGGAAATGCAATTAAAAGCGTTACGCCACCGCCACCTGAATTGATTATTACCAAATTGTTTTCATTTGTCAAACCTAAATACTTTAAATTGTCACCAAGTGTCCATAACAAAGGTCCGGCAATAAAACTTGTGTTCCATTGTCGTTTGACTTTGAAGTATCCTTTCCTAAATTTTCCTTTTACTGTCATAGTACAAATATTACTATCCGCTTTAAACAAAGTTAGATTTAAAGTTTTGGCGTCAAGCGGTTCAATTGTAACAAACGAACTTTCTTTTTGCTTGAATAATGTGTCAAATTGAAAGTTACCTATCAGCGTTCTATTAAAGTGAACTGTGTCAAGTGATATATTTGAATACTTACCCTTTAGTTGATTGAAATTGATTGGAGTTAGTTCGATATCCTTTCCATATCTGCTCATAAGTTTAACAGATGTACAAGCAGTTGAAAGAATGGTTACAGTCAAAAGCAAAGTGAAATATTTTGTTGTTGGTTGTTGCATTACTTTCTTTTTGGCTTTTGTAGTTGCATAAATATTAGTGTCATCAAATTAATAATCCAATGTAGTGCGATAATTAAAAGTAAGTAGAACCACCAAACTAAAGCTGTTCCACCTTCAGATTTGTAAAACAAGCAGTATAAAAAGTAAGAGCTGTAAAGGATATGAATAGGAAGATTAAACGCCAAAGTCCTTTTCCAATTGCCACTTTTAATTGTCAAAATAAAAAGAGTAGCCCAGTAAATTAGGAACCCAAAAACTAAAAATATATTGTCGTCATGCATAGTTGCCAAAGTTAATTTTTTGCAGGTCGGTTGATGTTAGCACTGTAGCCAACCAAAAGAGAAAGTAAACAGCAGTTGCGGATATTTATAAGTATTCATACTTGCTTTTTATTTCTCCTTATTACTTTCAATAAAAGGTGAATACCCAAGCCAATAAAAGTAAAGCTAATAATCAAACCGTAAAATCCATTATTATCTTGTTCCTTTAATGAGTAAACTGTTATTCCAAATGCCAAAAAAAGTCCTAACAATATTAAAACTATCCCAATTAATATCTGAACCATGAATGGGAATTTGTCCTTTGAAGATGCTACACCTGATTTACTTTTGAAAAGTTGTCGGAAGATAAAAAGTCCGATTAATATGAATATTATAATTATCGTTACTGTTACCATTTGCAATTGTTGTTAATGTTTTAAAAAGTTTATTTCTTGCACCAAAGTTCGTAGTTTGCAGGTCGCCCAAGCATGACGCAGTGTCCCGCCAATTTCTTGTAGGTGCTGTTACCTGCCGTTATTTTATTTTCGCTATCCAATGTTCCCATAATTCGTCCGTCTTTGTTGTGTCATTTGGAAAAGTCGTGTGTTTGATTTGGTATGTCAAACCGCCTTTGTCTTTTTGTTCTTTAAATTGTCCGTTTGTGTCCATAGAATAAAGTTCGTAGATAAACTCAATTGGTGTTGAGCCGTGAGCATCTCCGTTAAAAGTTTTAGCCACAAAATCAATTTTATCGTCATTACTGAAATTAAAAAGTTCCAACTCGTTATCAGTTCTAAATGTCCCGAAGAAGTTTTTTGTCTTTGTTTTAACGTCATAAATTAAGAAATAGTCAACGCTGCAACCTAATCCAGTGCAAGGTGCAAATGACATACGTATTCCTATATACTCCCTGTCGTTATGTTTAAAAAGTTTTATTTCGTCCCAATTGTTTGTAAAGTCAACAGAGTCTTTTCCGTAATGAACAGTGTTTAATGTAACCTTGTCTTTTAGTGTGAAAAGGTCATTATCAATTTTGATTTTTGTTTCATCGTCTTTGTCAAACCACTTTATTTTATGATTTGCAAGTTGGATGTCTGTTTGATTTCCTTCTGTATTATTAATTTGGATTGAAGGATTAATTCTATAAATTTCAAAATGTTGTTTGAGTTTATCGTTGATGTCAGTTTCAATTTCTAAAATTTCAGTTTTCGTCACAAGTTTTTCAGTCTGCTGAATTGTCGCTGAATTTGGTTTCTTATTGTCACAAGAAACTAAAATTGTCAGAATTATAATTATTAATAGTCTGTTCATTTTCTGTTGTGTTACGGTCGTCCTATAATGGCAGGTAACGTCTGTTTGATGTTAGCACTGTCGTTTGTTCGGAGCGTTAGGGTTGCGGATAACGTTTTGCAGATTTGCGATGGGCGGGATTTTTACCACTGAACTTTATGCGGAGCACAAAACTTTCGGCTACCACAAAAGTGTCTGCGGAGGGCGAAACCCCGCCTATTGCAAATGTGCTGTTAGCGGTTCGGCTTTTTGTCCTTATATGTGTTTCAAAAATTCTCCCCATTTAGTTTCTAATATTTTCGTGAATTTTGATATTGTTTCTTTTTGTTTCGCAGGATAATTTTCGCTTTGCCTTTTCAATTTTCTGCAATAACTATAGATTATGTGTTCTTCTTTCGTTGAATCAACGTTGTCTTGCTCAAGTTGAATTTCAAGTAGCACAATGTCAGCCCAAGTTTCTAAATCTTTGTTTGTAAAACAGTTTTCGTTTTCAAAATTTGAAGCAAACTCTTTTGTGTTTTTTTCTACATATTCTTTTCCTGCAAATCCAAGCCCTTCTGCAAAATAACCGTCTGATTTTTTGTATGTCTTAGTTACTACTTTAAAATAAAATGGTCTGGAAGTTTTATTTTTAGCGGTCAAACTGTCGAGCAAGGCAAGTGCGCCATTGTCATTGCTTAAATCCCAGTCCTTGTCAAGGTAAATGTCTTTCGCAAGTTTAGGTGTTTTCTTGTCTGCGATAAAGTTGTCAAAATTGCAGTTGCTAAATTCTTTGTAAGGTTGTCCGCCAGCACTATTTATTTCGTTACTGTCAATATATAAACTGTCAACGAGAACAGTTTTTGCTTTTTCATCAACCACGTTTTTGTCTGTCCGATTGTTACAAGCAGTCAGTCCAAATAATGCTATAATTATTGTCGTCCATTTCATTGTTGGTGTCGTTTTGCAGATTTGCGATGGGCGGGATTTTTACCACTAAACTTTATGCGGAGCACAAAACTTTGGGCTACCTCTAAACTGTCTGCGGAGCACGAAACCCCGCCTATTGCAAATGTGCTGTTAGCAGCTGAGCATCTATTCACTATCATTTATTTCTTGTTGAATTTCTTTGTGTCGTTGCTTTTCTTCTTCAAGTTCCTTTTGTTCCTCGTCTGTCAGCAAATAGTGAGTATTACCTATAATTTCAGTTTTAATTTTTGTTGTTACTTGATTTATTTGTTCTTCTGTTACGTTCCATTTCTTGAAAATTAGTGGAATTGATTTGATATAGTTTTCAACGTATTCGTCTAATGGTGTCGGTGATGATATAATAGATTGGTATGGAAACCAAAGTCCACAGTTAACTGAAGTCGCCTTTGCTTTGAAAGGACCCATTTTAACTTCCAATTTGTCTTGAGTTGATGTTGTCGTTACCGTTAAATGTAAAAACTTTTCAGGATAAGCGTCAATAAGTCCAAGTGGTGTCATAACACATTCTTTGATTGCAAGTCTTATGTAATTTGAAATTCTATATGAAAATTCAAAATTTATTCCTGGTTCGTTAAACCATGCTCCAATTGTTAGTTCCATTTTCGTCTAAAGTTTTGTTGTTGTCTGTGTCGTGTCTTGCTTTGCTGCTAACGTCTTTTAAGCTGACCGCTAACGGTTTCGGGCTTGGCGAAGGTGGCGATTTTCACCACAAATGTTGATGCGGAGAACCAAACTTTGATTAACCACAAATGTGTCTGCGGAGCACTGAACCGCCACTTTTGCCAAACCCGTGTTATCCGCTGCCCTGCTGTTCATACGAAGCACAACTGTTTGAAGTTCCGACAAAGGTTGTTCAAGCTTTATCATAATCGTATCTGAATGTTTGATACTCGCCTTTATAAGCTATCGTTTTGTATTCCTTATCAGATTTATTTTCAAGTTCAAGTTTGACTTGGCTTTCTTTCATATTGTAGTGTTTCTTACCTATGAAGCCAACGGTTCTTATAGTTGGATGTTCAATAATTGGTTTGAGATTACCGTCCAGAATATTTGTATCAACAAATCGAAAGTCAATTAATTGAGGAAAGTGTTTTAAGAAATTCAAGTTGTCAATAGGAGCACAAACATTTAAACAAAGAACTTTTAGTTTTCTTAGTTGAAATAATTCCTCTGAAAACACGAATTTTTTGGACTGGTTGATGTGCAAAAACTCCAAGCTTTCACTCAACATGCCTAAACCTTTATCAGTTTCTAATTTAACGCAGTAATGAGTTTCAAGCCTCTTTAAAGTCTTGAAGTTTTGGATGCCTTGGAAGTCTAAAATGTTTGCCCAAGTCAAGTCCAAGTATAAAATATTGTCGGCAGTCAGTAAGCTTGACAATGGAGTCTTCTCATGCTTTAAGTGATTAATGAAAGCGTATTGTGCTTTATCAATAAAATTACCAGAAGATGTTTTCTCCTTAAAATCTTGAGTATAGATTTTGTCTTTCTCTACTTGGTCAAACCAAAGTGTGTTATATCTCCAGTCCATATTTATTGCTGTCTAAATTTACTGTTCATTTCTTGCAGTCAGTTTGAAGTTCGCAGGTCGCCACTTCGCTCTTACACGAAGCAAAAATACATAGCCAAAATGTAATTAACACTTTGGTTGAAAATTTATTCTTGATTATTTTCATTAAGTTATTTAACATTCTACATTGATTTTTAAGAGTATTTGGTTAGTTCCCGTTTTTTATAACTCTAATTTTGGAATATCTGAATACTTTTCCAACTTCGGGTTTTTCTTTTGATGAGATGAAACCAGTGGGAAAGCCACTTTGCGTTACAAGTTGCCCTGTTATTTCAATTTGTAATGGAAGATTGTTGCCTTGCCATAATGTATCAGCATTAATTAATTTGTTATTGGCTGGTTCAATATAAAAGTATTCTCTTTTGTCAGGGTTATCATTATATTTTGTTTCACTCCATTGAGCACAATTGCAACTTAAAGCATTATAATTTAAAGTCAATGTTTCGGTTTTGAGATTAACATTTTTTCCTGTAGAACTTTGGTGTCCTATTCTACAAGAGTAGATAAATAATATTGCGAAAAGGATTAAGGTCAAAATGTTTTTCATTGTTCGTCTGTTTGATGTTAGCACTGTCGTTTGTTCGGAGCGTTAGGGTTGCGGATAACGTCTAGCATTGGCGAAGTACGGGAATTTGTTGCTGTGTCCGCCTGGTGCTGATGCTGGTTAAAGGAACGACATTTTATTATGACTACCAAAGTTAGCCTGCGCACTAAGAGCGTAGCAAAATGCGCAGGCGTATTAATATTCGGTCAAGCCGATGACTGAAGATTGGTAGCGATATAACGCTGAGAATACTTCCGTCCGCCCGTATTTTGCCAATGCAATGTTAGCTGCTGGGCATTTATGAGGCTTTATCAATTTCCGCCAATCTGTTTTCTGAGATCAGCTTTTATAATATAAATAAGTTTCTCAAAAGCATCTTTTTTCATGCCGTTGTGGGCAATCATCTGATTTACATGAAAATCATCATAAATTTCATTTCGCCTATAATTTATTAAGTCTAATTTGCCGAGTTGATATTCTGAGAAATGTTTAATTATTTTTATTAATTCATTATAGTGTGCTTCTTCAATAAATAAGGCAGCCTTTTCAATATCAGTTTTTGTTATTCGAAGCTGCCTAGAAAATCTTTCAAGTCTAGAAGGATCTGCCCGTTCCCATAAATCGTCTGCTAAGAGTTTTAAATCAAACAGACTTGACCAAAGCTTACCGTAGTGCTCGAATTGCCTATCTGAATATCTTAGTGTTGTTTGCTTAAGAATATCAAGTTGGGTTTGATAAGAGTTAATTTCATTTTGAAACTTGGCTCTAATTTTCTCTTCATACCTCTTAGCAAGTAGTTGTCCAAAGTAATTTGAAAATCCTAAGATTATTGCACTGCCACCTCCAAGCGCCGCAATAATTCCAGCTACTATTTTTAAAATGTCTGTCCATGTCATGTTAAAAGTATTAGAGAGTTTAAATTTGCCTTGCAGCTAACATATTATTATACGCTACCCCTACAGATTTTCTCAGGATAACCGCAACTTTTTCTAAGTTTAACGGGCAGTTGTTTTATAATAGCTTATCAAGTGGCGATTGAATTTTTGAAAGAACTTTCTTACTCACATGGGTATAGATCATGGTTGTGCGAATGCTGCTATGGCCCAGTAATTCTTTAATGCTGCTGATATCTGTTCCACCTTCAAGCAAATGCGTAGCAAAGCTATGCCGCAAAGCATGAATGGATCCTTTCTTTTTTATTCCGGCTTTCTTTTTTGCCTGTTGAATTACTTCCTGTACACTCCGGGTGCTGTATTGATCGCCCGATTGTCCTTCAAACAACCATAGTGCAGGTTTATATTCTTTAAAATAATCTCTCAATAGTAAAAGCAATTTCTCCGACAGCATAACCTGCCTGTCTTTCATTCCCTTTGCCTGGCGCAGGGTTATCGGCATTCTTTTCGAATCTATATCGGCAAGTTTTACATTCACTATCTCACTTACCCGCAAACCTCCCGCATAAGCAAGGCATAGCATGGAACGGTGTTTCAGGTTTTCAGTAGCAAGTATAAGGCGTTTCACTTCTTCTTCGGCAAATACGGCTGGCAATTGTTGCGGCTTTTGTGCCCTTGGCAGGTCGTAAAATTCTTTCGGCCATTTCAACAATTGTTCAAAAAAGAATTTAATAGCATTGACAAGCTGATTTTGAACGCTTGCACTCCATTTCGCAGAGTTGCGGTATGCAAATAAAAAGTTCATCACTTCATTTTTTGTAATAGCCGATGGTTTATGATTTGGAAAATGACATAAAAAAATGATGACCCAGTGCCGGTTTGTTGTGATGGTAGCTTCGGAATAGTTTTTTAGTTTCGGTAATCCTATATATGCTTCAATAGCTTTATGATGTATGGCGCTAAGCTCAATTAAATTTTGTGATGTACGGGTTATTGGGGGTAGGCATATAAAAGATTTGCCTTATAAATATATTGAAAATCTTTTATAAGGCAAATTCACAAAAGGGTTGCCAACCTTTAAATATATTTTACCCAAAATACTGTTTAATCAAGGTTGGCAACCCTTTTAATTTTCCTCACCAATCCACCGCATAAATGATATTATTCTTTACCTGCGGATATATCTTTTTAAAAAGCTCGTCTAACACCTCTTCTTTCCTGGGTGTATTATAGCCACGGCCATTATTGATCATTTCCCAATCCCTGGCGCTTAATGCACGGCTGTCGCCACTATAAGTTGCCCGCTCTTCCTGCCAGCGATAATCATCTCTTATATTCCGGTAACTGATGTTTTTGTTTGTTTTTACATCAGTGATATTTACATCCATGTCGGCACGGGCGGTAAAACTGCTTCTGGTAATATTTACGGTTGCATATACAGTTCGGTAAACAGGGTTTCCGGAAGTATCTGTTCCGATCTGCACCTGTGAACTTGCATTCCTGCTATAATTATTATTGGAAGGATAAGGAATATCTATATTGCGAAGCTTCAGATCTACGGTCCAATCGGGCTGCACATTATCCCTTCTTGCCTGCCAGTCGGTATAAAAGCGTGCAGGATACCTGCTCTTATTTATACCACTCAGGTCACGTACCAGTGTTTGTTGAAAATATTCATTGCTGAAATTATACCCGGTATTGCCCCAGCTGCTGTTGAAGTAAAATGAATTGTCCTGTACAGGATTTATAATAACATTTACAATAGCAGATTCATAAGCCTGTTCCGATTTGGCTACTGCATCTTTATAACCGGGAACAATTTTTTCAGCTTTTTTAAAGTGGCTGTATGCTTTTTTTGCGTTCTCCCTTCCCGTATTGTCTAAAAGCGTTTGTCCTTCTGCGTAATATGCTTCGGCGCCCGATTGTTTTGCATCAAACAATTCTACACTATAGCTTTGTGCATTCACTAATTTAAATGCGGCCGAATTATTTATGATCGCATTGTATGCATCCTGCATGTCCTGATATTCACCGATGATCTTATCCCATCGGTTGAGTTCTTTTCCTGCTTTCAGGTCTTTTATCTTAGCGAGGTGGTTTTTTTGAATATTGGTATATAAAACGGGAACAGCCTGTAAGGCGTTTTCATCAGACGGGTTTTTGCTTAATTTCTTTACAGCATCTGCCAATGCTTTGTCTTCATCCGTGCGCTCCAGGTAACTTTTACTGCCGGCACAGGAAGCTAGGATCAGGGCTGTAAAACAGATATAGAGTATGTGTTTCATTTTATACCTCCTTTTATTTTTATATACGACCAAAATATATACCCTAAGTTATCAAGATAATGTTTGTTATATATAGTTTAACAACCCGGGCCATAAAAAGTGGTTTTTGAGGGGCAAAAAGCTACCACTCACAAACGGATTATTACCATTTATCCAAATACAGAAATTTTTTTAATGTCTAAAATATCTCTTAAATACCCTACAGTATTGACTTCTACCTAAAACTACTCTACAGTTCACCACCAGCTACTTTAAAATAAATGGTATTATGTGTTGCATAGTACTAAAATATTGCTATATTTGTATTGTGAAGGAGAAATAGGAGAAGGTAAAAAGCAAAATTGGGAAAGTCCGGAACTACCCACTTGCTACTCGCCAAACCCCACTACCCCTTCAAAGTATAGCCATGAATTTTAAAAATGTAAAGCCATGAATATTGATAACACAGCAAGCCAGATGCGCAAAGGGGTTTTAGAGTTTTGCATTTTGTCGGTCATAAAACAGGGAGAAGCTTA
>JANNBU010000067.1:0-4008 GCA_031385805.1 Ferruginibacter sp. | reverse complement strand
TGAAAATGATTTGCGTGTAGGTGGAAAATTCGTTTCAAGAATGGAAGCTAAAGACGGCAGTTTTGGTTTTGATTAAACGAAAACCAACAGGAAGCGTCGTAGAAAAAGGTCCTATTTTTAAAATAAAGCTAAATGCATTGGATCTATTATTTCCACCTAGTCAATCATACTCTCTTTTATAAAAAAAATTGGCACAAGTTTTTTGCTTGTGCCAAATAGAATTAGCTATAATCTTTCAACTACTTCCCTTCAGCATATTTTTTAAAGTTATCCAAAATCGCCTGCCAGCCACTCTGCTGCAATTCCAGGGTATTCATAGTCTCTGCTTCAAAGCTTTCAACAACTTTCGTTTTGTTGCCGATAGCAGTAAAATTCACTGTTACTTTCCTGCCATCACCAATCGTATATTCAATGTATTCATTGGGTTTCACTGCATCATAAGTTCCTCCAAAATCAAAACCCATACTGCCATCCTTAGCTTCCATTCTTGAAACAAAACTTCCTCCTACCCTCAGGTCATTTTCTGCGCTGGGCGTATGCCAGTCATCGGATGCATTGTTCCATTGGGTGATGTGCCGGGGCCTTGTCCAGTATTCCCATACTTTTTCTACAGGAGCATCAATGATATTCTCTACTGTAAGAACTGTTTTGTTTTGCGTTTCCATTTTATTAAATTTTTGTTTTTGTATGTTGTTTTACAATGCAAACACCCAAAATATATTTCAAACAAATGTGCTGTAAAAACGACAATTAATGGTATGATCGTAAAGCTGTTTAAAATAAATTGCCACTGATTCACTGATTATTTTTCAAATTATCAATATGAAAATCAGTGAATCAGTGGCAATAAAAATGATCAGTACAATTCTATTTCTTTTTAAGATACCATCCTAACCACAACCCACATACACCCCAGCTTACCATCGAATCGGTAAAGTATGCCATGATATCAAAGAATTTATACCAGATACTTCCAATGTAAGCAGTATTGAAAAAAGTAATAAAACCCATGAATATGCTGGCAGTAAATATGGTACCGAAGCCGGCCATATTCATTTTGCCCAGTATCCAGCAGAAAAGCGAGATTGTAATAATATTGATGACAAGTGCCAATGCCATATTCTTCATCATGGCAGCCGGGGTAGATTCCATGGATTTATGATATTGAATGGTTGCCCAGGGTTTCCCGTCTGATTCTTTCATCAATTTTTCATGGTCTTCCTTTGTGGCAGTTTCCGGAAGGCCGGGCAGCATATATCCACCTTCATTTGGAAGGTTGGTTTCCAATGAAGCCATAATAGCAGCACTGTTTGGCGTGTAGCCATTGGCTGCTTTGTGTAAGTTCAAAGCTGCCCAGGAAAGGAACTGCCAGGCAAAAATAATAATGCCGCCTACAATGGCCGCAATGATCGTTTTTTTCATAATTATTTAGTTTTAGAGGGGTTAAAATAATCACTCTGGCTGATAAATGCAAGTATTAGGGCTTTTCTTTGATGATTTTTTCCGTTATACCGGCTTTGATTATACTTCGTTTAATTTTTTTATGAGCACTTAAATTGTCCTGAGCAATAGTTATTGCCCGCCGCAACCGGTCTAATAGTATTTCTTTCGATGGTAGAATTGTAAAATAATCAGCCACTTTGATGTTGCTTTTGTGCAATTGCAACAGCTCAATATGTTCCGGGTTTTTACCGGTACAAAGAATTAAACCAATCGGTTGATTTTCGCCTTCAATCATTTCATATTTTTCTAAATATCCCAAATACAATTCCATTTCACCTTTGTAGGCCGCATCAAATTCACCTGTTTTCAGATCAATTACTACCAATGATCTTAATCGCCGATGATAAAACAACAGGTCGATGTAATAATCTTTGTTGTCTATCATTAAACGTTTTTGCCTTGCGAGAAAAGCAAAGTCGTTACCCATTTCTATAATAAATCTCTGCAATTCTGCTACAATAGCTGATTCGAGATCATTTTCCGAATAGCTGTCTTTAAGACCTAGAAAGTCCAAAAAATAGGGGTCCCTGAATACTAAATCCGGGGTTATTTGTTGGTTGTGTTTGAGTTGTTGTAGCTCATTTTTGATGCTGTCTTCCGGACTTTTGCTGATGGCTGTTCGTTCGTAGAGCATAGAGTTAATGCGTTCTGTAAAGATCCGGACACTCCATTTTTCGATCTTGCACATTTCGATATAAAACATACGTTTAATAGAATCGTCTATTGGGATTAAAACCTTGAAATGTGACCAGGTTAATTGTGCACACAATGCAGACACAATTTCTTTATTAGGAAATACCTCTGCAAATTGCATCATTCTCCTAAGATTTTTCTCTGAAAATGACCCTCCGTAGTCAATCGTCAATTGTCGCCACAGTGTAGCGACAATTTGTTTTCCGTATGCTGCTCTTTTATCTTTGAGTATTTCCTCATTAATGCATTTGCCTATCTCCCAATAAAGCAAACTCATGGTAGCATTTACAGTTGCGGCAACTTGCTGCCTGCTTTGTTCTATAAGCGTTTTTATTTCGCCGAATATGGCTTTAGAACCTGGTTTACCAAAGCCAGGCGAATCATTTAAACTACTAAAAAATGGCAAAGATTTGGCAGGCATGTACGGAATTATTAAAGCAAGATAACTTAGGTATCAATAAATCGGAAGGGAAAAACATCAGAAAAAAACTGTTTTTTAAACTAACGAAAAAAAAGAAATTATATACGTGAATTTCGGTATTGAACCGGTGGTGGACTGGTAACTTAAAAAAATGCGATCCAGCGTAACACTTTCACTCAAAAGGGAATCATCGTAGCAGGAACCGGCTGCATGGATATGGGGAAACTCAACCATTTAAATTGGTAATTTCTGGTTCATTCGTTAACTTTAGTTCATGCTGGTGACGGGGCATTTATATTAAACCAATAAAACTGTTATTATGAAGAATTTGTTCAAGATCTCGTTTTATGTTGCATTATCTGCAACCTTGCTTATTTCCTGTAAAAAAGATCAGGAACCCGAAGCATTTGTTGCATTGGGAACGATAACGGGCAAAATAGTCGCAGCCAATAATACCACTGCAATTAAAGATGCCACAGTATTCATCCACAACCAAGGGAAATTCTATATCGCCCATTCTAATGTCACCGGTTCCTTTGTTTTGGAAGCGCCGGCCGGTAACAGACACCTGACCATACAAACCGGTGATGGATCGATGTTCAGAACGGAAATGGATGTTGTTGTGACAGAAGGACAAACAACTGAAATTGCCAGCCAGGCTGTAACATTAACCCAGGTAGCCACATTGGCTTATATTGCCGGTACGTTCGATAAAATAGAAAATATTTTGATTGATTCCATGGGTTATACCGCCACCCCACTTACATGGAATATGCTGACCTCACTTTCTAACATCTCAGGTTATGACGCTATTTTTGTTAACTGTACCTCAGAAGGTAATATGCCGGTGGTAACTGGTGCTACCGACAGTACACTGGCTGATTATGTTGCCAATGGAGGAAGTTTGTATGTATCTGATTGGGCTGTTAGAGCCCTGGTTGGCAAGCATGCAAGTTCATCAGACCCATGTAGTGTAGAAAGGATCGGCGGCTTTATTGCCGATAGTTTGCTTTGTGTAAGGAAAACAGGTAACATGACCTCTGTGTTAAATGCGCCTATAGTGTCCACCTCATTGCAGGCTTATTTGAATAAAACAAGTATAGATGAGATCGTTTATAATTTAGGTGCCTGGGAAAAGATAAATTACTTAGATGTTAACTTCTGGGAAACATTGGTGACCGACCCAACCGGTAACCCATTACTGATAAGGACAAACGATTTTTCCAATCCCACGAGAGGAACCGTTAACATAGGAAGTAATGCAAACAATGGTTATAGCCAGGTTTGTGTTCCGGTTACCGGCGGCCAGCGTATAACCTTAAGTGTAAAAACCAGTGATGTGCCGTCATTGGTGGCCGGCGGTGCTACAAGCGGAATGTGCGATAATGTAA
>JANNBU010000428.1:0-2628 GCA_031385805.1 Ferruginibacter sp. | reverse complement strand
TAAGCAGGTTTTTAGCCTTCCCCTGCATTACTATCTTATTTTTTAAAACAACGCATTGAAGATTTTCTACAGATACATCTGAATTTTTAAAAGTCAGTTCCCCGTTCACATTTTTCATTTCAACGTCTCTCGGTACATATAGGACAGTCCCGTTCTTAAATGATACTGTTCCATTGATCAATGAATTGGTATTGTTGTTTCTCTCCAAAGGACCTTTATAAGTAATATTCACAGACCCGTCACCGGATGTCAACTGTAATACATTGCTGCCTAAGAGGTCGTTTAGTTTTGTAAGCAGAAAATCAGCAGAAAGATCGCAGGTTAAAACAGGTTGATATAAATTCAATATTTCAATATTGCGGGATACAAGCGGTAGGCTATGCCAGTCAGCAGAAAAATTATTAATGTTAATTATTGAATTCGGATCAAATCTTGGTAAGCCTTTTACAACCTCATTTGTAAAGTATCCTGTGAAAGAAGCATTCTCAAAATCAAGGAACGGTGTTTTTAATTGTGTTCCTTTTGCGGTCCAGTTAACATAGATTAATGGCTCGCCGCCTCTTAAGGGGCCACTGATATTTGCATCTGCGTCTATTGGTTTATCAAGGTCAACCATTGACAATGATTTGGAAACGCTCTCTGTCATCAAAGATCTTCCCTCGCTGTAAAGGAGTTTCCTTGTATGTGCACGCAAACTAAACTGCGGCAAATCTCCTTTCATGTCAAAGCGGCCCGACAAATTAAAAGGATGTCCCGAAAGTTTTATATCAATACTGTCAAACTGTAATTGTTGTAATTGTTTATCAAAACGCATCCCGAATTTCCCGTTAAATCTTTTTTCTTTTACAAAACTTCCTCTGGATAAATTAAATGCCATGCTGTGAATAATGATGTCGGCCTCTGTATCAAATGAAAAATAAACATCGTCCTTATCATCTAATTTCATGTTGAGGTCATTTACAAAATAATTGTGCAACTTTTCTTTCTTTCTGTCATCGATGATAAAGCTCATATCTTTTAAAACAACAGATTTCAATTCATTTTTTTCTTTGCTATTGCTGTTAACTACACTATCTTTCTTTTGTTTGAACAAATAGGTATTGCTGTAGCCACTTGTATCTGTGAACAAATAAAACGCAGCCTTTTCTATTCTCAATCCGTTGAGCGGAGCCTGTTTTTTTACAAGCCTCATAATACTTAGTTCTGCAAATACACGTTCAGCCCGGAAGAAAGGATGTTGGTGCTGCGCAAACATGCTATCAGTGATACTAACATTATGCAATAGCACTGAAACTTTTGGGAAATGCCTGAAAAAACTCAATTCAACATCGTCAACAGAAAGATTGCCATTCAGTTTTTTCCCAATCTCTCCCGTAACTTCTTTAATGATAGACCTTTTATTTATACTTACATAAGCAAATACAGCAATGTACAAGATCAATAAAACCCCCAAAATAATTTTAAGGGTTATAAAAATGATTTGTAGCAATTTTTTCAAAAACTGAAATTTTAGTACTTAATTTATAATGAAATGGCAGGAAGTATAATATTTTCCCGTCATCATGCTAATACAATGCCCTGATTTAAAGTATAGCCATTTAGGTACTTAAAATAAATAACAATTGTAGTAATATATTTTTATTTCCGGCCAGAAAAGAAAACTGAGGAAAGTATTGCCCACTATTTACCCGTAATTATATGTAATATGTGCTAAACCTGTGCAAAAAAAAGAATCGAAAAATTTGGAAACAGGCATGAAATAAAGGTACATTTATATTATAAAATGAGGGCTGGGTACGTAAAAAATACCATAGCGAATCAGGAAAGAGCATCGGGTTAGTAAGTTTATTTATGTAAGCAATTAGGTAAATAAAGATACGCTTGATGCTTTTTTTATGCAATTAATTGTCCTCAACTTCTCATCTGGTATATTTAAGCGACCTTAGCGTTCATAAAACTCACCCATGCTAAGCAATAATGATATTCTGAAAAAATTACGGGTTGCACTTTCATTGCGTAATGATGATATTATAGAAATACTATCCTTAGTTGATTTTGAAATATCCAAAGGTGCACTGGGTGATCTCTTCAGAAATGAAGATCATCCCGGCTATGTAGAAGCAGGTGACCAGGTTCTCCGAAATTTTCTGAACGGGCTTATTATTTATAAACGCGGAAAATTACCAGAGCCAAAGCAACATGTAAAAGATTCGGATAATCCAAAAGATAAATAACCAACGGCTAAAAGCTATTAGCCAAAGGCTTTTACTCATGCATAACAAGTATTGGCACTTTGCTGTGATAGGTTAATGCTTTGGTACGGCTGCCCTTCAATAGTTTTTCTATAAATGAATGATTTTTCTGAACAACAATGATCAGGTCGATACTCATTTTTTCGGCAAAGAGGTTCAATGCTTCATCTACATCAAAGAGACGCATGAAATAGAATTCAGGTTTATATTCAGCAAACATTTGTTTTAGCTCCTGTTTTTCCTTTTCATAATTTTCGGTAAGGGATATATAATGGTCCTTATCAACATTTACAATATGTAATTGCGGGTTAAATACACTTAAGAAATCTTTGATAGGCGCAGAAGGAGTTGAATTGAGTGTATTCTTAAAATCAGA
>JANNBU010000418.1:0-8275 GCA_031385805.1 Ferruginibacter sp. | reverse complement strand
CACCCAGGGCGCTGCCACCATTACCTTGCACAATACCATCCTGTAATGAATTTGTAAAAGTTATAGAGCCTCCTATTTTAATTTTGTCTTTTAAAACAGCATTGGCACCAAACCTTACATTTGTACGGTTCAGTTTATTGTTTGGCAAAATGCCCTTATTATAAGTATTACTTAAAGAGAAAATATAATTTTGTTTTACATCTCCTCCATTGATCACCAAACTATTGTCTTTAATTTCACCCTGCTCAAAAAAGTCTTTGATATTGGTTGGATATGCCTGGTATTTTTGTGTAACGCCTCCAATGATCAACCCATTAGCTACAGAAGGTGCAGCGTCAAACCTTGGTCCCCATGAACTCGTGCCTATGGGATTATAAACCGCGGCAAGCCCCTGTCCGTACTCATTCTGCACAGGTGGTAACCCCGTGGCAGTTTGCACGGCATAAGAAGTAGTGAGAATTACCTCAACTTTTCCCTTGGTATTTCCTTTTTTAGTGGTGATCATAATTGCACCCGCTGCGGCACGGGAACCATATAAAGTAGCTGCAGCAGAACCCTTTAATATATTAATTGACTCTATTGTATTGGGATCTATATCCAATGCCCTGTTAGCAGGCTGATTATCAAATAAGGAATTAGATGATCTGTCAACATTATTGCTGACAGGAATTCCATCAATTACAAACAAGGGCTGATTGTTACCAGTGAAAGAAGTAATCCCCCTGATATTGATATTGGTAGATGCACCCGCTGCACCACTGGCACCAGTAATACTTACACCCGAAACCTTACCTTGCAAAGCACCAAGGATATTTGTCTCTCCCCTATCCGCAAACTGCTCGGCTTTTAAGTTTTGTGTAGCATATCCTAATGTACGCTTATCCCTTGCTATACCCAACGCAGTAACAACCACTTCTTTCAATTCAACATCGGCCTGCTTTAAAGATACATTGATGGTAGTTTGACTGCCAATAGTAACCGTTTGTGCGGTAAAACCAATAGCAGTAACTGTTATTTTATTTGCATCACTGCCAACTGTAATAGTATATCGGCCTGTAGCATCTGTTTTTGCCCCGGCTTTGCCCGAAGTAACAGAAGCGCCCGGTACCGGTGAACCATTTACGGCCTCGGAAACAACACCTGTTATCGTTTTTTGTGAAATACCCTGAAATATCAGCAATAGCATAGCTGATAGGGTTAAGATAGTTTTTCTCATGTGAAGTTTGGTTTATAACGGCAAATATATATCAGATTATCTGAGATTGTTAAAATTACAGACAAGTTTCTTTCAACACCTGCTGCATTTAAATGCCTTTTAAAAAAATTCAAACCGCATAACGACCAAAATGAGGATTATATTGCCTTTGCTGATTTTTTTGCATTGAGTAATAATAACAAAACGGGCAGCAATACAAGATTGGTAATCGTTGCTGGAAACAACGTTACAGAAGTGAGCCAACCCAACGCAAATGTTCCGCCAAAACTACTGGCACAAAAAATAATAAATCCTGCTGTAAGCACAAGCGAAGTATATACGATGCTCAGCCCCGTTTGTTGTACGGTGCTTTTTACGGTAGCATGTACATCATTGTTAAACAAGACGAGATCCTGTTTATAATTTACAAGGAAACGTATTGTAATATCTATAGCTATACCCAACGCTACGCTGAATATCAATACAGTTGAAGGTTTTAAAGGAACGCCCGCCCAGCCCATGATACCTGCCGTGATGACGAGTGGTATAACATTGGGTATGAGTGAACAAACCAATATTCGCACAGAGCGGAAAAGATAAAGCATACAAAGGGCAATGAATAAAAATGCCCAGAGGATACTTTCTTTGAGGCCATTGATGATAAACCTGCTTCCTTCCAGGAAAGTGATGCTGGTGCCTGTGAGTGTGATCTTATATTTCGAACTGTCGAAAAGTTCATCGGCCCTTTTTTGTATCCCCTTTAAAATGACAGGTAGTTCCTGTGTGCCCACATCGGCCATGCTAACGCTGATGCGGGTACGTTGCTTGCTGCTGTCCATAAAGGAATTGAGCATTTTGGTGAAGTTATTATTTTTAGTACTGTCGTTCTTTGCCGGGCGCAGGTATTCGCCGACAAAAGAACCATCAAATGTATTTGGCATTAAATATTGGGTAGAATCGTTTTCATAAAAACCCTGCTTGGCAAATTTTAATCCTTCAGCGATAGACAAAGGCCTGTTCATTTCTTTTTGAGCAGCAATATACATGGCCAGTGAATCTACTTTTTCATAAACCATCAACGCCCGCATGCCCGTGAGGCCGTTTCGCTTTTTTGTATCCACCACGATCTCTAATGGCATCACTCCCTTAAAATTCTTTTCAAAAAATGTAAGATCGGTATATATCTTATCTGTTTTTGGAAGGTCATCTACAATATGCCCAACAGATTTTAACCTGTAAATTCCTGCAATTGAAATAAGCAACACTAAAGCAGTAACACCCAGCACTGTTTTTTTATGATCAAAAGTCCATGCTTCTACTTTCGTGAGAAATATGGTGATCCATTTATTTTTCAGGTATTTTAATTCAGCGTTTTTGGGAGCCGGTAAGTAACTTAATACCGCTGGCAACAGGATAAATGACACCACAAAAATGATCATGATACTGATCCCCGACACTACACCAAATTCTTTTAAAATAGCGCTTTTCGTCAGGGCAAATACCGCAAACCCAATAGCTGCCGTAAGGTTGCAGAATAAAGTTATCACGCCCATTTTACTAACCATATTGATAAGGGCATTTGTTTTCCTTGTTTCTTCCGGGGTATCCGCATCCTGTAAATAACAAGTGTGGTATTTATTGATGAAGTAAATACAATTCGGAATACCGATGACCACTACCAATGATGGGATCAACGCTGTAAGTAACGTTATTTTGTAGCCGCAGAGGTAAATAATGCCAACGGTCCATATAACACCAATGATCACAACCGCCAATGAAATTAATGTGGTACTGAACGACCTGAAAAAAAGCAGCAGGATCAAAACACTCAATGCAAGTGAACCAAATAAAAACAATTTCATTTCTTTTTGGATACGGTCTCCCACTACTGTTCTTATCAGTGGTAATCCGCTCAGATGTGTTTCAATACCGGTCTCGGTTTTAAAATTATTTACAACATTGATGATATCGGCTACTACTTTTGTTCGTACAGCAGAACTGAGTACCTCCTTGTTTATCCTCACTCCAACAAGGTATGCATGCGTAACATCATTATATAAAAGTGACCGGTAAAAAGGCAGGTTAAAGAAATTTGCGGCTGCGCTGTCTAATTGACCTTGCGAAGAAATAATATCAGGGAATATTTTTACGGCTGACAATTTCTCTGCAGCACTGTCTTTTAATAACATAACAGACGCAGGGATACTGAGTATATCTTCCACATATTTAACCTGCTTCAATTTTTTATGAAGTTGCTGGTAAGCTGTAAAATTCTTTAATGTAAATAAGTCTTTTGATTGAATACCCATCACCAAAAGGTTGCCATCATCACCAAAAGTTTTTTTAAAGGAAAGGTATTCCTGGTAATGCGGATTATCGTTGGGGATGGATTTTGTAAACTCATAGCTCAGTTTAACCTTTGATGCAAAATAACCCATGATACACGTGGTTATTACCAATATCAACAGTAAAACAAACCTGTTATTGATCACGAATTTTCCTAAACGTTGCCACATATTGACTGGTATTGAATTCTTTTGCAATGATTATTGTGCAAAGAAAGATAATTTGTTGCTTAATATGATTTTTCAAACTGCTTATCTTGAAACCGGATTTATGATATATGATTTATAGATGTATGATTTTATTGAAACCCTGCATTTTTAAATCTTACATCCTTAAATTATATATCTTACATTTTTATGACTCACAAAACAAAAGCCATTGTACTTCGCACCGTAAAATATGGTGAAACCAGCCTGGTTGTAACCATGTATACTGAATTATTTGGTGTGCAAACTTATATGCTGAATGCAGTAAGAACAGCCAAACGATCGGGTAATAAAGCTGCCATGTTGCAGCCCGCAGCCATTCTTGAAATG
This sequence comes from Ferruginibacter sp., assembly GCA_031385805.1. Classification (GTDB taxonomy): domain Bacteria; phylum Bacteroidota; class Bacteroidia; order Chitinophagales; family Chitinophagaceae; genus Ferruginibacter. The sequence goes on along the minus strand of JANNBU010000418.1, from coordinate 4,198 downwards.
GAAGTATACCACAATGATCAAAAAAACATGCAGCGTATAAAAGAATACAACTGGGCTTTTTTGTATCAAAATATCCTGAGCGACGTGGTTAAGAACAGCATTGCATTATATATGGTGGAGTTGTTGTATAAAACATTGAAACAACCTGAATCAAACAGCAATCTTTTTTATTTCTGTGAAGATGCATTGATGCAACTGGATGCAGCAGAAAAAAATGTTGCAGCAAATTTTGCCTTGTTCTTTTCACTGCACCTGGCAGATTTTTTTGGTTTTAAGATCAATGGGCGTAATATAAATGGTATTGCTGCCGAAAATTTATACCTCGATCTTCGCGACGGGGATTTTGTTTCAGCACAACCAACACACCCCAATTTTATTCATGGTCATCATGCTGCCGTTACCGCAGAATTATTAAAAATAAGGATACCCGCCGAACTGGATCAGTTAAAACTAAACCAGCAAACAAGAAGAGAACTTTTATTTAAATTCCAGGATTATTATGCGTTACATATTCATGATTTTGGGCAGATGAAAACGTTGCAGGTATTGCATGAAGTGCTTTCCTGAGCAGGAAATGTAAAATGCAAAATAATAAATGAAGAACCTGCCTGCCGGCAGGCAGGTGTAAAAGTGAAAGGTGGCATTTGAAGAATATAAAAGTATTGGGCAAATAACAAGGCCAACTTTTACATTTAAATAATCCTTTTTGATTTTATTACTCCGCCATTTTCATTTTGCTCTATCAAAACAACCCCTGGCTTCTTCCCTTTTTCAAAACTGCCGTACATATTCTCTATTCCCAACGCTTTGGCACCATTGATCGTTGCCCATTTCAACAGCATTGACAACTGCAAGCCGGGGAAATTTTTACTTAATGTTTTTATTTCTTCTAAAATATCAAGCTGGTCATTGGAAGCCAGGCTATCAGTACCTAAAACAATATTACAGCCATTGTCAATGAATAGATTTACAACTGGTAACTTATTATTGATATATAAATTGGCATTCGGACAAAGGCAGAAAGAAGTTTGAGGTTCGATGTTCGATGTTCGATGTTTTGCGAATTCGATATCTGCTTCAGAAATAGCAACATTATGGACCAGGATGATTGATTGAGCTTTTGTAAAATATGGCAGCCATGTTTGCAAACTTGATCTTCCTGATGGTTTAAAAAAAGAAATATCAATTCCCATTTTTTCATACATCTTCAAAAGGTCTCCTTCTTTTTTTTCAAAGAAATTATTTTCAATTGCTATTTCCTGGTTGTGAATGCTAAGAATATGATTGCCCGGGAATTCATTGATCAGTTTAAACAATTCAGGAGATACTGAATAGGGCGCATGTGGCACAATTGAGTTTGCCGGCAATGATGCATTATATGAGTTATAAAAATTAAACGCCCGCTGAAAACGAACTGATGCGGCTTGGGGAGGAAAGCCACTTGCTTCAATAAAATTATGATAGTATAAGTTACTCTTTAGTTTTTGAGGGATCGTAAACTCATTATTGCATATATCCCCTACAGCTACGATCCCGTTTTGTAACATTTCGTTTTCTCCATTTTCAATAGCTGCTAATATCTCTTCTTTTTCAAAATGCCGTTCATTTACCACTTTAAAAACAAAATCAACCAGGCCGGTATGTTTCGGAATAAGGCCCTTCATGTGCGACAATTCGAGATGACAGTGGCAATTGATAAAGCCGGGACTGAGTAATCCACAATGTATCTCAATATCATCACCCGCCTCCTGTTCATTCGTAATATCAATGATAAACCCGGTATTGTCGGTTATCAGTATATGATCGCCGGGTAAAACCTCATGCCCAGTAAAAATCTGGTCTGCTTTGAATTTTCTATACAAAATGATTGGTTGATATGCTGTAAATTTGCGGCCCTGTGCCGGTCTGACGCCCTCGTCTGACCGGTACATGCCGAACAATGGTATGCCGTACAAGTGAGCCCCGCCATGGCGGGGACAATGTTGGGGTTTATTACAACAGCTTGTACAAAATAAAATTACACTATGTTAGATAAACTGGATGCAATAAAAGCAAAATTTGATAACCTGGGCGTTGCCCTCACTAACCCGGAAGTGGTGAGCGATAATAAAAGATACAGCGCTATGAGCAAGGAATACCGTAGCCTTGAAAAAATTGTTATTGCCCGCAATGAGTATATAAAACTGCAGCAGGATATAGCATTCAATAAAGAAGTATTGAATGCAGGTGATGAGGAAATGAGAGAGATGGCAAAAAACGAATTACCTGCTTTGGAAGAAAAAAAAGAAACAACGGAAAAAGCGCTTCGCAATATGCTGATACCGAAAGATCCTTATGATGAAAAAAATGCCATCCTGGAGATAAGGGCAGGAACCGGCGGCGATGAAGCTTCATTGTTTGCAGGCAATCTGCTACGCATGTATCTGAAATATTGTGAAAAGAAAGGATGGAAAACTGCTTTATTAAGTGAAAGTGAAGGCACCGTTGGCGGATATAAAGAAGTACAGGTAGAAGTAGTTGGTGATGATGTTTACGGCACATTGAAATTTGAAAGTGGTGTACACCGTGTACAGCGTGTACCCGACACAGAAAGCAGTGGCCGGGTTCACACGAGTGCCGCAACCGTAGCAGTAATGCCCGAAGCTGAAGAAGTAGATTTTGAGTTAAAAGAAAGTGATGTAAAAATGGAAACAGCGAGAAGCGGCGGCGCCGGCGGACAAAACGTAAATAAAGTAGAAACAAAAGTTTTCCTTACACACAAACCTACAGGTATCGTAGTAGTTTGCCAAACGGAACGCAGTCAGCTGGGCAATAGGGAAAAAGCGATGGATATGTTGCGTACAAGATTATATGATGAAGAAGTTCGCAAGGCAGAAGAAGCCATTGCTCATAAAAGAAAAAGCCTCGTAAGCACAGGCGACAGAAGTGCCAAGATACGAACCTACAATTATCCACAGGGAAGGGTTACCGATCACAGGATCGGCCTCACCGTTTATAATTTAGATGCTGTATTGAACGGAGATGTACAGGAATTTATTGAAGCTTTGCAATTTGCTGAAAATGCTGAAAAACTTACGGCACAAGGTTAAATGATTATTTGAAGGTTAGTTTAAATATATCTTAGGCTGTTTTAAATTAATTTATACTTTCACAGGCTAAAATTCAAAATTATGTTAGAAGAATTATTTAACCTGGTAAAGGGATCGGCAACTGAAACTGTTGTTAATAATCCCGACGTTCCCAACGAACACAACAATGCAGTAATTGCTGAGGCAACCAACACGGTAGCTTCGGGATTAAGGAATATGGTGGCTGGCGGCGGCCTGCAAAATATTTTATCTTTATTTAGTGATGATCAACAGCAAAACAGTAAAAGCCTGCTCAGCAACCCGATCGTAAATATGATGATTGGCCATTTTTCCAGTAAACTTTCAAGTAAATACGGCCTCGGTAGCAACCAGGCGGGTAATGTTGCCAATAACCTTATCCCAAATGTAATCAGCAGTTTAATTAATAAGACCAACGATCCCAATAATAGCAGCTTTTCTATAGAAGGGCTTTTAAATTCTATAACCGGGGGACAAAGTGAGCAGGTAGCACAGGAACAACAATCCGGTGATAATGCAGGATTCAATTTCCGGGACCTGATAGGCCAGTTTACCAATAGCGGGCAAAGTGGCGGCAGTAGTGGTGGTGGCGGGTTGATGGATATTGTATCCAAATTAGCCGGTGGCGCACAGGCGCAGCAACAAAAAAATGGTGGCGGCGGTTTAATGGATATGATCCAGGGATTTTTAAAATAGTCATTTTACCAAAAATGTTAAAGTGCCCTTAAATACGGGGCGCTTTTTTTATGATTAAACATAATGGACAAAAATTCGTCCTATAAACTCAACAGACAGGCGTTATTAGTTCTTTTACAGGTATAATAAAGCATTATGACTTCCTTAACAGCAGTAAAAAATCTTTGGCATCGTGTTTGCAAATATATATTCAGAACACACAAATTTTAAAAGTCAAATTTTCTCATAAGCAGTTAGTTTTGGTAAACGGCCCCTGTTTCTACAGGGGCTTTTCTTTTTGGTAAAAATGATATTAAAATACTAAATCATACCAGGGCGAATACTTCAGACAGGTAATGTAAAACAGGTTGCAAATGCGTAAAGTAGAATGAGTGCTTTAACTTCGCATAACAATT
>JANNBU010000347.1:0-4095 GCA_031385805.1 Ferruginibacter sp. | reverse complement strand
TAATTGTTGCTGGCCTACTATTACTTTACGGATCTCTGTCCGGATGGTATCCAGCACCTGGTTCAGTTCGGAAACATGGTTACGTTGTTCAAATATATTCTCTTCCATTATTTTCTTTTTTTATAAAATTGCTGAATTTGCTCGTTTAAAGATAACAGTTGATAATCATCTATCACACTGTTTTGGTTTGCATGATTGATCGCATTAAAAAGTGCAATGGTCTTTTCTTCCGACACACCCGATTTTCGGCTAAGTGCTGTAATAAAGTCCTTATTACCTGTATTGGCATTCAGGTAATAATTGTTACGGATGAATTCATGAAAATAAGTGATCATCTTATCTGCGATATTCTTATTATCATGCTTCTGTATGTAAAGCCTGGCAATGGTTTCCGTAAATGCCACTGAACTGTTCTGGTTTGGCTTTATTTCCCTGATGACACGTTGCCTTCTTTTTCTTCCGAATAAAATGAACAATAAAAGCATCAGTAATAATATCCAAAAAGCTGCCTGCAATGGCGGATATTTGAATATTTCCCTCAGTGAAGAGCTATTACTATCAGGATTTTTTTTATGGTTTAACCTGGAATAATAATCGTTCCAATATACATGTTGCGGATCAGCACCCATGATCTGCGTTAGCGCTTTCATGTATTTAAAATTGTCATTTTTAAGCAGAAAGTAATTGCTGAATGCACGTGGATCGGTGTGAAGAAATAATTTTCCTTTGCCCCAGAAAAATACGATGCAATTGGTTTTACCGGCTTCGTTGTATCCTATGATGCGGCTATACCGTTCATTTATTTCTGAAAAATAACGCCGGAAAGGTTCATAAAAATAGCCGAATGAATCTTTTGCTGTGCTCAGGTCTTCTATCAGGCGAACGGATGTTTGCCGGTAATAGTTTCCCGGCATGGATGCAGAAATGATCATTTCTTCTCTAACCTTACAAAAGATCTTATTAAGGAGCAATGTATCAAAATTTGCGGCTGCAAAAAATGCCGTATTCCCTTTATATACAAAATCCAGTATCGATTCTACATCTCTTTCCCTGACAAGTAAATTGCGGCTTACACAAAAATAAACCGAAGAAGTATCGTCAAATACTGCAGCAGTTTTTTCAAATGGCTCTTTAACCGTTTGAACATAATTGTCCGGGAAACTGTTTTGAAGGATACTTTTAGCGATATACCCACCAAAAGGTTTGGTATCTGTGTGAGAATAACTTTCCCTTAGATCAGGTAAACGGGATTTGAATGTGCAACCAAACAGCAACACACAACAACATACGATATATGTATTTATTTTTCTCAACCGGTTATTGAATTTTACTATAAAAGCTGTTGAATTTTTTTTCGATACCCGGATATAACTCCCCGCTCAAAGGGAAATTTCCATACCATATATATTCATAATTTAAGACCAATGATGCGAATTCATTTTTTTTATCAGCCCTTATCTCCTGTACGTATTGGTAATTTGTCTTATCTGCTGAATAATGCAAATACTCTTTATCCGTCAACTGCACAAGGGTTTTCAGAAAAAGATAACGCACAGCTAACCGGTAATCTGATTGTTTAACGGATTGGAGTATCAATCCCTCGTAATCTGAAACTGTTTTGATCAGTTCTTCTGAAGGCACTTCATTCACAGCTGAAACTGATTTTGCACTATTTCGTTTAAAGATCCCGTTACTTAGAAATAATTTATACAGGATAAAAACAACGAATGCAATGGCTATTGTCCAGAAAAAAATCTGAATGATACCAGATGAAAATAACCAGGTAAAAAAAGGATTCGGTTTTTCTTTCAACCTTTTGTTATAGACATCCAGTTCTTCCTGTTGCTTTATTTTTAAGAGACTGTCTAAGTTTTTTATATAGGCAAACCGTTTGTTTTGCTTCCATGCAGCAACAGAATCGGGAGAAATACTGATATCGGTTATGTATATAGTAGTATCAGACAATATATCTCTTTCTTCTTCGGGGGTATTCTCTACAACATCCTGATTTTCGTGTGTTCCTGCCTGTGCTGGTTCATTTAAAAGTGTAGAATCGGCATACTCAAAACGTTTGTCCTGTGCATGTGTGATCAACATACAACAACAAGCCAGCATCATTGTAAAAAATATCTTATGCATTTGTAGCATTTAAGCGGCTTACAATTCCATCATCTTTTAAATAAAATCCCCGGTGCTGAAGTTTTATGGGCCAGATGATAAAATACCATACAATTAAAAATAACGATGCTAACAATATTAAAATGCTCAGCCATACAGGCATACCGGCATTGGCTGTTTTATCGTATGTTTGACTCATCAGGTGTGTGATATAACTTTCGAAGAATGCCGCAATGATGAAAAATGGAATGAGGCAGATCAAAACTTTTGCCGCATCTTTTACACCTCTTTTAAATGATGCCAATCTTTCATAAGTGCCGGGGAATAAAATACCGTTGGCTAAAATAAATCCTGCTGTACCGGCAATAACGATCGAAGATATTTCAATGGTTCCATGTATCCAGATCACTAAAATAGATTTGTATCCAAGCCCGTTTGCAAAAAATAAGTATTGAAAACTGCCGAGCATGATGCCATTACTCCACAATAAATAAAAAGAAACAATACCTAAGGTAAAGCCACCGATAAAAGTCAGAAATGCCACCCGGATGTTGTTGAAAGCGATCCTCACAAACATACTGAAAGGATTCTCATCTTTATACACACCAAACGGATCGCCTTTGGCAATATTTTCTTCGGTCATGCTTACATAATCATCGCCAAGGATACCCCGGACAAATTCCGGGTTATTTGCAGATGAAAAAAAACCGATCACGACGAATAAAACAAAAATAAAAGTCGTCAATAAAAATATGCGGTGGTATTTTTTAAAAAGTAATGGCAATTCATATTTCCAGAACCGGAATATGCGGCTGTATTTTTCTTTTTTGTGCTGGTAAATACTTTGATAGATAGATGCAGCGATGCCATTTATCCAGCGGGTTACTTTGCTTTTTGGGTAAAAAGTTTTTGAATAAGAGAGGTCATCTATCAGTGTGATAAAGCGTTCGGCGGTCTCATCAGGATTTTCTGTCTGCTGATGCTGGTAAGCCTTCCATTTTTCAGCATTTTTTTTTATGAACATTGCTTCTCTCAAGGCGTGCGGTATTTTTTTATAATTGATGCTTTTAAGGATCCCGTTTAAGGGTTTAAAAGTTTAAGGGTTTAAGGGTTGGTGTTTTACATGTAGCGAATAACCTTTTAAACTATTAAACCCTTAAACCCTTAAACCTTTAAACCTTCCTCACAATTTGCTTCATTTTTAATAAATAAAAAAATATCGTTTACAATGGGCTCAATTTGTAAATTGCAGTGAACATGGCCATCATACAAATATCAACCGCTTTTAATATAGATCTTGAATTCGAGATTGCAGCTTTTCACAAACGGCTGTTTGCCTACCTCATTGATCTTTTTATCCTGGTCATATTCCTTTTTAGTATGAAGTGGGTTCTCTATGCAGGTTTTTCAATGAATATGAAAGACAATATGGGGCTGGACATACTGATCATCAGCCTTCCTATGTTTTTGTATTCACTTGTTACAGAACTGTGGATGAATGGCCAGACCGTCGGAAAAAAGCTCATGGCGATCAGGGTTATCAGTCTCGATGGTGGTGAACCTACATTGGGCCAATTTATATTAAGATGGATAACAAAATTCTTTGAGTGGCCTTTTTTATTTGGTTATGTATTTTTTTCGGCAGAAGCATTGTTTGCATACATTATTATTACAGGCCTGTTTGGTATTGCCGTTGTGATCATTATAACCGTAACCCAAAAGAGCCAGCGTTTAGGAGATCTTGCTGCGGGAACTGTTATTGTAGATGCCAAATCTGCCATGAGTGTTGCGGATACTGTCTTTATGAATATCAGTGAACAAAACTATAAAGTGTTATTCCCTGAAGTAATGCGGCTAAGCGACAGCGATATTAACACGATAAAGACGGTTCTCACCCAGTCTAAAAAAAGAAATAATTTAGACATGAGTTACCGCGTAGAATCAAAAGTGAAAGAAGTGTTGGGTATTAAATCTGAC
>JANNBU010000413.1:0-9999 GCA_031385805.1 Ferruginibacter sp. | reverse complement strand
TTCCATTTTTATTTCGGGAAATAACATTGTTTTTACTCCCATCCAGTACAGGCTTTCTATTGTACGCAAAGACGTGGTTCCAACTGCAATGATAGTATTTGCGTTGCTGTCAATCAACTGCTGAATAGTATCTCTATTTACATCTATCCATTCTGCATGCATTTCATGATCTTGCATGCAGGCTGCTTTTACGGGTTTAAAGGTTCCTGCGCCTACATGAAGTGTTACGTAGGCATTATCAATTTGCTTTTCCGATAATTTTTTAAAAACATTTTCAGTGAAGTGTAATCCTGCGGTTGGAGCAGCAACTGAACCATCTAATTTTGCATAAATAGTTTGATATCTCGATGCATCTGTAATATCAGTATCCCGTTTTATATAAGGCGGTAAAGGAATATTTCCTGCCGATTCAATAACTTCTGCAAAACTATATGCCGCAGGTGACCACGAAAATTCAATTACATAAGCATCCGGTAACTTTTCTACAAGTACTGCTTCAATTATTAATTTTGAATTATTAATTATTAATTCTTTTGAGAGCGCTCTATCTTTCCACTTCGCAGCACCGCCAACAAAACATTTCCACTTTACACTTACAGTCTTGTTCATGATACTGTTGTATTCATTGAGTAGATCGTATGGTTCCAGGCAAAAAATTTCAATTGTTCCACCACTGCTTTTTTTAAATTTTATCCTGGCATTGATGACCTTGCTGTTGTTAAAAACAAGTAAGCTGTGTTCGGGGATATGATCAGCTATATTGCTGTAAACATCTTCTTTAATGATACTATTCTTGTATATAAGTAACCTGGAAGCATCCCTTTCAGCCAATGGATGCAGGGCAATTTTTTCTTCCGGCAAATGATAGGTAAAATCCTGTATAGATATTTTTCGGGGATCGCTCATTTTAAAAAAGCAGTTATTTCGTTTGTCCACTTTTCAGTTTCTTTTTCACACAATGATTCATGGCCCGTCTTTTCATAGACAACTAATTTTTTTGTTGCACTTATATTATTGTAGATCTCATTTGTTTCGTGTTCTGTAACCCGTGAATCTTTTCTGCCCCATTGTAACAAGACCGGGCAGTTTATTTTTTTTACAAACTGCGAAGGTTTCATATTGAAAGCCCAGAAGCCATGTTCAACTCCACCCCAGAATGTGATCAATGTTGCCAATGGCTGACCAGGCAATCCCATCATTTTTATTCTTCCTTCAGCCGCTTCCGTTATTGATCCGAAAGGCATCTCCAATATTATTTTTGTTGGCCTTAACTGGTGATCACTGATAGATTTTGTAATAGCCGCAGCTCCCATTGATATTCCCCACAATACAATATTGGTTTCGCCTTTGCCTTTAATATGATCATAAGCCAGTTTTACATCTTCGCTTTCATCATAGCCAATGGTACAGGTATTGCCTTCACTGTTTCCATGTGCCCTGAAATCAACAAGCAAAGTATTATATCCCAGTTTTCTAAATACAATTGATTCTTCAAATATATCCGATTTGGTTCCGCCATGTCCATGAAACATGCACACGGTTCCTTTTGGGTTAGCTACAGGAATATACCATGTTTCTAATTTTGGACAGGTTGTGGATTTTAGAAAGACTGTCTGAAATCCGGTATCAGCGCTGATACTGTTTTTTTTCTTTACAGCATTGATACCAAATAAAATTTCTTTGGTTTTATCCCACCCGGATTTGTCTGCAGGCTTTTTTAAAGTGAGTTCACTGCGATCATAAAAATGCGTGAACTTATAAGCATGGAATGCTGTAATAATATTCAAAAGTAAAAAGACAGCGATGAGTGTCTTTAGCAGGACCTTAAAAGTTTTTTTCATATAGGTATTTGTCATTTTGAATGGAGTAAAGTCGCAGTGTTTGTCATGCTGAGGAACGAAGCATCTCTTTCGCCGGAATGACAATCGTTTATAACCTGCCGGATTTTATTTCATCAACTACCAATGGGTCCAGTAATGTTGATGTATCACCCAGGCTACCCATTTCCCCTTCAGCGATTTTTCTTAAGATACGTCGCATGATCTTACCACTTCTTGTTTTTGGTAAGCCGGTTACGAATTGTATCTTATCAGGTTTGGCTATGGGGCCAATGATCTTTGAAACTGTAAGACTAATATCTTTACGCCGAAGTTCTTCATCCCCATGATGGCCATTGTAAATGACATAAGCATAAATACCCTGGCCTTTGATATCATGCGGGTAACCGACAACAGCACTTTCAACAACACCCGCATGCATATTAATGGCATTCTCTACTTCAGCAGTTCCAATTCGATGGCCACTGATGTTTAATACATCATCGACCCTCCCGGTAATGCGGTAAAAACCATTTTCATCTTTTAGAGCGCCATCACCGGTAAAATATAAATTGGGGTATGTGGCAAAATAATTTGTGCGACAGCGTTCATGGTCACCGTAAGTAGTTCTTAAAATACCCGGCCACGGAGTTTTTATACAAAGATTACCTTTCAATAAACCATGTTCATCTTTTTCTGTCACTTCTTTTCCATTTTCATCTACCAGTAAAGGTTGTATTCCTGGCATTGGAAGTGTTGCCCAGCTCGGTTTTGCAGGAGTTACACCTGCCAGGTTACTTATTAAACAACCGCCGGTCTCTGTTTGCCACCAGGTATCTACGATCGGGCATTTTTTCCTGCCGATATTTTCATCATACCAATGCCAGGCTTCTTCATTGATAGGCTCACCAACTGTTCCCAATACTTTTAAAGAGGATAGATCTTTTCCCTTAACGGGATCTGTGCCATAACTCATTAAACTACGGATAGCTGTAGGGGCAGTATAAATACAATTCACTTTGTGTTTTTCAACAATTTCCCAAAAACGTCCTGCATCAGGCCAGGTGGGGATGCCTTCAAACATAAGGGAAGTGGCGCCTGCACTCAATGGCCCATAAACAATATAACTATGTCCTGTTATCCAGCCAATATCTGCCGTGCAAAAATGTACATCACCGGGTTTATATTGAAATGCATTTACAAATGTGTAATTGGTCCATATCATATAACCGGCACAGGTATGCACCACACCTTTTGGTTTACCTGTTGAGCCGGAAGTATATAAAATAAATAAAGGATCTTCTGCATCCATTTCTTCGGCAGGAAAAGAAACAACGCCATCTTTTTCAATTTGTGATTCGGCAAATTCCATTTCATCTTCCCACCATACATCCCTTCCTTTGATCATAGAAACAGGAATTCTTGTCCTTGTATAAACAATCACACGCTTAATTGTTTTGTTTCCTACCAGCGCATCATCAATAATACTTTTTAATGGGATATCTTTTGCGCCGCGATAAGCACCATCACATGTAATGATATATTCTGCCTTTGCATCATCCAACCTGTCGGCAATGCTTTGTGCACTAAAGCCGCCAAATACCACGCTGTGAATGGCGCCAAGCCTTGCACAACCCAATACTGCATAAGCCAGTTCCGGCACCATGCCCATATAAATACAAACACGGTCGCCCTTTTTTACACCGTTGTTTTTTAATACCTGTGCAAACTGGCAAACCCTTTTGTGCAAACGTGCATAAGTAACCACCCTTGTTCTTTCCACGGGATTATTAGGTTCCCAAATAATCGCGGGTTTATCTGCCATGGTAGCTAAATGGCGGTCGATACAATTTTCAGTGATGTTGAGCTTGGCTCCTTTGAACCATTCTATTTTCGGCTCGGTAAAATTCCAATCCAACACACGGTCCCACTTTTTTTTCCATAAAAAATTTTCGGCAACAGAAGTCCAGAATCCCTCGGGATCCTCTACACTTTTTTTATAAGCTTCATGATATGCTTCTAAAGATTTTATTTGATAGGGGTATGACATCTGCAGGAATCGGTTGGTTAAAAAAATTTATTGTGGTTAAGATACGAATAATGCCATTATTTTTTTGATAATGCCCGGTAAATAGTTTCATAGATCTTTGGCCTGATATTCATTTTTAAGAACAAGCTACTGTCAGGAGAATTGACCCTATTGCTTAAAAAAACGAAGACGATATTCTTATCCGGATCTGCCCAGGCACAGGTTCCTGTATAGCCTGTATGTCCAAATGTATTTGCCGATGCCAAAAGGGCGGGGTAAGGTTCTTCCCGGCTCTCATTGTCTTTCTCAGGTTTATCAAAGCCATAACCCCTGCGGCTGATATTGCTGTGATAAGCTGTAAAAAGAGCTACTGTTTCTTTTTGTAAATATCTTTTGCCATTAAATATTCCGCCATTCAAAAGCATCTGCATGATACAGGCAATATCATACGCATCACTGAATAAACCGGCATGACCGGCAACTCCGCCAAGCATGGAAGCTCCCGGATCATGAACATTACCCCTCAACAATTGCCGGCGGAATGTTTTTTCATCTTCTGTAGGAACAATCCGTTTGAGCAGCATCCGTTTGAGCGGTATAAAACCGGTTGCTTCAAGCGACATGGGAGCATAAAAATTTTTTCTTACATATTCATCTAATGAAATACCCGATATAGATTCAACGATCTTTCCCAGGAAAATAAAATCATTGTCACTGTAAACATATTTATTAAAAGCGCCCAATGGGCTTGATAAAATTCTTTTGTATAAGCTGTCTTTACAATCCGTTCTTAAAAACAAATCTTTGGCAACAGGAATAGAAAATGAATCAGTTGAAACAGGCCTGAATAAATTATTTAAAGGAACCCCGGTACTGTCAATCATTTCTTTATACAATGGAGTAAAAGCTGCAAGCCCGGCCTGGTGAAGGAGAAGGTTTTCAATAATAAGTTTTTCTTTATCTGTTCCTTTTACTTCCGGGAGATAATCACCAAGCTTTTTTTTTAGATCAAGTTTTCCTTCATCAAATAATTTCATTACAGCGAGGGTTGTTGCGCAGGTCTTTGTAACTGAAGCCATGTCATAAACAGAAGATGTTGTAACGGGTTCATTGTTTTCGAAAGTATAATACCCATAAGCTTTTTCATAAACCATTTTACCGTCTTTTGCTACAAGCACAACACAGCCGGGTATTGCTTTACTTACGATCGCGTCGTATGCAATAGAATCAATACGGGCAGTCATATTAACATCGAAACCTGCCTGGTTTGGATTGATAAAAGGAACACTTCCGTTTGTTGCAGTTAAACCAAAACCAAATTTAAACTGATCACATACTGTTACAGGCAGCACTCCTTTATAAGGTAAATTTCCCTGAAGCATATCTACGGCTGTATGCTGGATAACGCTGTTGTCCTCGTAACAAAGGACAAGATTATTTGCATTGCAAAAATTCTTTGCAGCATAAGCATTGCCGAATAAAAAAGAAATGGCATTTGTTTTCTGCTGTAATTGAGATATAAAACTGATAGCCTGTTTACTCAATCCAAAATTAGTTGCAGACGTTCTTGTTAAATTATGAATACCGATCACTATTTTTTTATACCCCGCAGCAATTTTATTCAGCATGGCTGCCATGACAACTGAATCTTTTTTGTTGTAATCAAGATAAAAAACAGTTGCATTGTAATCTTTGCGCATGCGTGCTGCAAAAGAATTATCACTGTTGATGCCGATTCCTATATATGCTACATCGGAGGGTTTATTATTATCAGCAATTGATAATGGAAAGAACGCAGCATCTTTTTTTGCTAACAATGTGATTGCATTTTCTGCTACAAGTCTTGTCATGGAAGGAACTTTACTGTTCAGGTCGGCAGAAAGATTGTTTATATTGATCGGTTTAAGATCTGCAAGACCATACTGATATTTTGCCAGCAATACTTTCCTGCAGTGCATTTCAATATCATCCCAACTCAATCTTTTATTTTCAATTGCCTCTTTAATTTTTGCAATGGCTACCGGAACATCATCCGGTAAGCATAACATATCATTTCCCGCTATGAGGGATTCAACAGCAGCCTCCCCGTTTGGAAAGAATTTTTTTACACCCTGCATTTCCAATGCATCGGTAAAGGTTAATCCATGAAACCCAAGTTCATTCCGCATCAATTCATTCACATTATTTTTTGATAATGAAGTGGCCCTGTTTGGCCGGTTGTCTATTGCAGGAATATATAAATGAGCAACCATTGCAGAGCTGATGCCTGCATTAAAAATTTTTCTGAACGGATATAATTCCAATGAATCAAGTTCTGCCATTGATTTATTGATAACAGGCAGGTCTAAATGCGAATCCACGGCAACATCACCATGGCCGGGAAAATGTTTGGCACAAGCCATCACACCCATATCCTGCATTCCTTTCATGTATGCGATACCAAAGCTGGCTACTTTGTATTTGTCTTCTCCAAAACTCCGGTCGTTGATAACAGGATTATTTGCGTTGTTATTTACGTCTACTACCGGCGCATAATTAACCTGTATGCCCATTCTTTTACATTGTTCCGCTACTACCTGTCCATATTTATAAACAATATTATCATCCTTCATTGCTCCCAGCATCATTTGTTTGGGAAGTGGTAATACACTGTCTAAAAGACGCATGCCTAATCCCCATTCTGCATCCATGCAAACCAGTACGGGTGTTTTTGCCATGGCTTGCAATGAATTCATCATAGCAGCCTGTTTTTCCGGGCCACCCTGGAAAAGACAGATACTGCCAACATTGTATTGTTTGATAAGCCCTGCAACTTTTTCATCGTAAAATGTCACCAGTCTTGTTTTCAGATCAATAGAAGAAAGGCGGACGATCATGAGTTGGGCGATGCGTTCATCATTACTGAGGGTATTCAAAACACTGTCGGCCCAGTTATTTGCAGCTTTTTCGTTCATGCCAGAAATTTGCTGGCTAAATGATCGTACAGAAAAAAGAAGGGAAATTACAAGTACAAAACTCCGCATAGCTGCATAATAATTCATAGTGAAAAGTATGTGTTATTTTCGTGCTGTAAATTACAGGAATTTGACTGATATAATTCAATTATTGCCCGATAACATTGCCAACCAGATCGCTGCGGGGGAAGTGATCCAACGCCCTGCAAGCGCTGTAAAAGAGCTGTTGGAAAATGCCGTGGATGCCGGTGCCGATGAGATAAAGTTGATTGTAAATGACGCAGGGAAATCATTGATACAGGTTATTGATAATGGAAAAGGAATGAGTGAAACGGATGCAAGAATGTCGTTTGAACGCCATGCTACTTCAAAGATCAAAAGCATTGATGACTTGTTTCGGATAAAAACAATGGGGTTTCGGGGTGAAGCACTGGCAAGTATAGCCGCTGTTGCACAAGTAGAATTAAAAACAAAAAGAGAGGACGACGAAGCCGGTGTTTATATTGAAATAGAAAATAGTGTGGTTAAAGTGCAGGAGCCGGTTGCCTTTAGCAAAGGAACAAGTATTGCCATGAAAAATTTATTTTTCAACGTTCCTGCTCGCAGGAATTTTTTAAAAAGCAATGCGGCTGAATTACGGCATATTGTAGATGAGTTCATCAGGGTTGCCATGTCTTTCCCTGAAATATTTTTTTCATTCAAATCAAACGGGCAGGAGGTTTTTCACCTGGAGAAAGGTACATTAAAACAACGGATCGTTCAGATACTTGGCAATAGTTACAATGCCAAATTAGTAAGCGTTCAGGAACAAACAGATTACCTGAATATTTTTGGTTTTGTAGGAAAGCCCGAAACTGCTAAAAAAACGAGAGGAGATCAATATTTTTTTGTGAACAACCGTTTTATTAAAAGCGCTTATCTCAATCATGCTGTGATGAATGCATTTGATGAGATGATCGCAAAGGATAGTTTTCCTATGTACACATTGTTCATTGATCTCAACCCGGCCCAGCTTGATATCAATGTACATCCCACCAAGCAGGAGATAAAATTTGAAGATGAAAAAATTGTGTATGCTTTTGTCCAGTCAGCAGTAAAACATGCACTGGCCCAATTCAGCATTACACCAACACTTGATTTTGACCTTGATCCATCTATACAACACCTGGAAGCAGTGAGTAAACCATTGACAGAAGAAAGAAGATCTGCGTCAACTTCCTCCTCATTATATCAAACATTTTCACAAAAGAACCAGGCCCATTTTATTGAAAATAAAAGTGAGCTGAAGCATTGGAAAGAATTTTACGAACCGACAGGGGTTGACAAACCTCAAACCTCAAACCTCAAACCTCAAACTTTAATTCATGAACAGCTCGTACATAACCATGACCTGTTGCAGATACACAATGCATATATCGTTGTACAAAATGATAATGGTTATTTATTGATCAACCAGCAGAATGCACATGAACGTGTATTGTATGAAAGATTCCTGCGTGCAATTGGCGGAAGGCCGATCGCTACACAGCAAAGCCTTTTCCCGGTTACTATTGAACTGGCTGCCGCTGATGCAGTATTGTTGAATGAATTAGTGCCCGACCTGCAACAACTCGGATACCAGCTGGAACCTTTTGGCAACAATACTTTTGTGATACAGGGAACGCCGGCAGATGTTGAACAGGGAAATGAAAAAACTGCCATTGAAAAAATGCTGGAGCAATACAAACATTTCAGCAATGATATTAAATTCAGTAAAAGAGAAAAATTAATGCGTTCAATGGCTTTACAACAGTCGTTGAAAGCAGGCACCATACTTACCCAAAAAGAAATGCAGGTATTGGTAAATGAATTGTTTTCATGCGAAACCCCCAACAGTACACCCAATGGAAAGCCAACTTATATGACCTTTAAGAAAGATGAGATGGATAAGATGTTTGGAAGATAGCCCCACCTATCCTCCCCGAAGGGGGAGGGAAAAGCAGAAGATAAGAGCGAAGATTTTCTGGAGTATAAAAACGAAAAATCCTGCAATGATCATTGCAGGATTTTTCGTTTTATAATAAACCGCTATCAATAATACTAAATAGATAAAAACCCTTTAGCCAGCTTTTGAACGGCTTGTTTATTTTGATAATACCCTAAAAGAGCTTGTTGCAATTTGTTCTCTACTTCATCAAGATCTTGGAATATTACGTTATGAAAATATTTTCTACGGATTTCTCTCCAAAGTAATTCTACCGGATTTTGTTCAGGGGAGTACGGATTTAAATGCAGCAGTTTTAGATTATCAGCCATTTTTAAAGTGTGACTGATATGCCAGCCAGCTTTATCAAGAATAAGTATAATTCTATAGTGCTTGTAATGAATAGAAAGCTGTTGTAAAAATTCATTCATTGCTTCTGTATTGCAATAAGGGCTTATCATTGAATAGCAGTCGCCCGTTTGTGGAGAAATTGCCGAATAGGCATAAATGTATTCCCTGATCATTTGCCTGGCAACCGAAGGAACCATATTGGCTTTTACCCAACAAGCCATTTCTCTGCTTATTCTTCCAAACCTGGCTTCATCTTCAAAAAATACAATGACTGGTAAGGAATGTAACGACTCCTGAAATGTTACTGCTGTGGACTCCAACTTTTCGGGGAGTTTTTTTTAAACTCAATTTGTTCTTCTATACTTCGTTTAGGATGATGCGGCCTTGGCATTTTCTTTTTCCAGCCATTGCGATGTAATAAGTCCCATATATAATCATCAGAAACTGTTTTCCCTGTTTTTTGTTCCACTACATTACGAATATCATTTGCAGTTTTAATTTGGCCTTTAGAAGCCAGCGATTCAAGGGAGCTAAATAAGGAAGTCTCTTCATCAACACTAAGCAAAGATCGCCGCCTTCCTCCCTTTGGTTTATACAATAGTGACACAGCTCCCGCATGGTTATATTTTTCGACTATTTTATAAATACTGTGCACTGACAAGTTTACCAGTGGAGACAATAGTTCTGCAGCATGAATATTACCGACCTGAATTAAATAGATTATTTGCCAACGATTGTGGCCGGGTGTCCCCCGGCTGTCTGAAAGTTTTGAACGAACCTTGGAATCACTCAAATGATTAACTACTTGTAAGGAACGCATATCTTAGAATTTATACCCTAAGATAATAAATATTTATTTTAGTAACATTGATAGCGGTTTATTAT
>JANNBU010000409.1:0-27722 GCA_031385805.1 Ferruginibacter sp. | reverse complement strand
AAAGGGCTGAAATTTCAGCCCTTTCTTAATTTTATAACTAATACCCGGATAATTATTGCTCGCTAAACAAAGGCAATGTGACGGACTTGTCGTTTGTTTTCAGTATTAAATAATAAACAGCGCTTGATGGTGTAATTACTTTGTTTATATTGTTTACACCTTTTTGTAATGTTATATCTGAAACAAATATTGTTCTTCCCGCAGCATCATACAAACCAAGTACCGCTGATTGTTGTTTTGAACTGCTTACATTTAACTGCAGTGTTTTATTATTTATCACAGCAGATTTTATTTCAAAAGAACCGGTATTGGCGTTATTTCTGAAATTAATACTTACGGTTTTACTGTATTCGTATTGCCCGTCTTTATCAACTATTTTTAACCGGTAGTAGTTAACGCCTAATGAAGGGTAATAATCCATTAACTGGTAATCTATTCGTGTATTTGAATTTCCTCTGGCATTTACAATACCTATTGATTCGTAATTCCGGGCATCATTGCTTCTTTCAATTTCAAAATGACTGCTGTTAACTTCTGTTACGGTTGCCCATTGTAGTAATGTTTTACCACTTTTTTCAGCAGCGGAGAAATCTACTAATGTTACAGGAACCGGCGCCGAAACTCCAAATTCAAAAGCTCCCAGGTCGGGCAATGTACCTACATAAGGTAACCCTACAATAACACCTTTATTTATCAGGTCAGAACTTGCTGCTAACCTTAAGAAACTAAGATTCGGTAATGAACCATCAGACTGCCTTGCACTTGAAACACCTGTAGTATCGAGGCTTTGAAAGTCAGCATTATTCAGTGTAACCCCGCCATTCCATGTATTATTGGTATTGTTTGTATTGGCACCATAATACCGGATTGCTCCTCCTGCATTATTATAAGAAACATTATTTTTAAAAGTGTTTACCTCACCGCTACCATACCCAAATTCAAACCCAACAGCACCATTTCTGAATGCGGAACAGTTATACAATTGATACCTGGTTTGTGGATCGCCATTATTATTAAATCCTGCATCTCCATTATCAAAAGCCAGACAGTTGTTTAACCACCTGGTTATTGCCTGATTACCGGATGGATCAAATCCTAATTTAAATCCTTCTCCATTACCTGCCAGAATAATTGTACCATTAGATTGTTGGTAATAACCGTTGCGCATACCCCAACAACTATTAAATGTTGCAGTTCCCGGGCTGTTAATAAAATCCCATCCGTCATCTGAGTTTAACCAGGCCCTGCATCCTGTATAAGTAATTCTTGTACTGCTGTTACTGGCACGGTTAAATCCATCCGCATTGTCAAAAGCATCTGCACCGCCATCAGTAAGTGCATCTGCATTGTGATGGCTGTCGCAATTAAGATAGGTTATGTCATTTGAATTATCACAGTCAAATCCGTTACCACCACAATGGTCAGCCTCAATTTGTTCGAGTGTAATAAAGGTACTGGATGTTATACCAAAGCCCCTCGACACGCCCGATCCATCTAATATCTGTCTTAAATTTTGTATATGCAATCCTTTAACCTTAACATAAGAACAATTAACCATGTAGATCATCCATTTGGTGGGATAACTACTATTTGCATTGGACATATTTGAACAATCAAGTGTTACTGTTTCCCCGGGATAGTTTTGAATGGTTATGAAATTACTTGCATTACCATTAATACCTGACCAATAAACAGCTTCACTAACGCCATCGCTTGAATGTGGGGAAGCATAAACACCGCCCCTGATATAAACTATATCGCCTGGCACCAACAAGTTATTCCAACGTGGAGCAGAAATTCTCTCCCAGGTTTTAAAAGGTGCCGAGATCGTACCGGCGTTGTTATCATTTCCCGTTGTAGAGATATAATAAGTTTTTGCGTTTGAGACAGCACTACATAAGCATAGTGATATCAATAGTAGAAAGTTTTTCATTAGAATGTGGTTTTAGAGGTTATTAGTTTTTCTTAGGTTTGTGATTTGTTTATTTCAGTTATGTATTTATTTAAAAAAATATTTTTATTAAGAGCAATTATCATTGCTTTTCTTTTTCCTTAAAAAATACTGTGGTTGTACAAATACCAGATAAGGAACTATAATTAGTAGGTAGAATGTGTGATGCAGTATTTGCATCGTTGTGTGTAAGTGATTGAAACTGCCGGATTTTTAAACAGTTTCCCGAATACATAGCCATTTTGTGGCGTAATGGAATCACCAGATCCCTTCTTTGGTTTTTCATCAACAAGTATTCAACTAAAGGTTGATTTAGGGGATCATTCCCGGTAAATACTTATTATATATTGTTAAGCTTAATTGGGCTTACAATGTTTACGATTGTGCTTGATTGATAAACGCCCTTGTGAAGATTGGTTTTAAATAAGACATTATTTGGATCTTACAAGAGAACTAATCAAAAGCAATTATTAAGCCATAATTAACATTTTTCTGAAAAAATAAACCTTAGTTAAATATTAATATTCTGTAAACCAGTATATTAATATGAATTATACAGGATTTTGTTAACAATTAATTAACATTTTAAATTAAGGCCTGTATTGATTTGCTTAAATACATTAGTCCTTTTTGTTATTTTAACCATACAAACCATGATTTTTTTACTATGAAACCGATTAAAAAAAGAACTGCTACATTATATTACTATGGTCTGTATAAAACGCACTATTCAAAAAAAAATTCCCTTAGTACAATATTTTTTTTAAAATGTAGTTTATTTATTACAACGGTTGCGAAATTTATATAACCAGTGTCTCAACCAAAATTGTAAAATCTAACCCCCAAATATAGATTACTTCAAAAGGTTACTGAAACCAACTTAAGCCGTTCCAAAATAGGAACGGCTTATATATTATTATTTATTTCTTTGTTTTTATACAGCCGCTTTGATTAACCGTTCCATTTGTTTTACTTTTACGGCATGCCAAAAAAATTATTTTTATTAGATGCCTACGCATTAATATTCCGTGCATATTACGCACTAATACGAAGCCCCCGGGTTACCAGCAAAGGAAAAAATACCAATGCACAATTTGGTTTTACCAATACAATCATTGAACTGATCAACAATCAAAAACCTACACACATGGCTGTGTGTTTTGACACGCATGCACCAACAGAAAGGCATACTGATTTTGCAGACTATAAAGCCAACCGCCAGGAAACACCGGAAGACATTTCAGCTGCTGTACCCGATATAATAAGAATTATTGAAGGATTGAATATTCCTGTTATTGCCATTGACGGATATGAAGCCGATGATGTAATTGGCGCTTTGGCAAAAAAGGCAGAAAAGGCCGGCTATGAAGTTTTCATGGTTACCCCTGATAAAGATTACGGCCAGCTCGTTTCTGAAAATATAAAGATTTATAAACCGCCTTACCAGGGCGGCAGTGTTGAAATATTAGGCCCTGCCGAAGTCTGCGCCAAATGGGGAATCGCTCATGTAAGCCAGGTTATAGATATTCTCGGTTTAATGGGAGACGCTGTTGATAATATCCCCGGCATAAAAGGAATAGGAGAAAAAACAGCTGCAAAACTTTTGGCTGAATATGGAACAATTGAAAATGTGATAAAAAATGCAGATAATATAAAAGGATCGGTTGGAGAAAAGATAAGGGCTGGCACAGCAGATGCTATCATGAGTAAAAAACTGGCAACTATCATCACAGATGTTCCCACAGAATTTCATGAAGAAGATTTCAGTGTAAAAGAAATGAACAAAGAAGCATTGAAAGGAATTTTTGAAGAACTGGAATTTAAAACATTGGGAAAACGTATCCTCGGTGAAGAAATAAATGTACAGGCCGAAGTGTGGAATCATGGCGCCGAACCTAAAAACAAAAAACCTGACAGTGGGCAAATGGATCTTTTTGGAAATGTAACCGAACAACCAAAACCGCCGACAGGGTTTGCAACTGCCGTCGGGGTTAACGAAGAAAATATTTTAACTGTTGACAAGAACATCAACAACACGCCACATAAATATATATTGGCTGATACTGATAAACAGATCAAAGATTTAGTAAATAAATTAAAGTCGGAAAAAGAAATATGTTTTGATAGTGAAACCACCGGCATTGATGCAAATGATGCAGAACTGGTGGGACTGAGTTTCTCCATAAAACCAGGTGAAGGATATTATGTTCCTTGTCCTGATGATAAAGAAAAATGTATACAATTATTAACCAATTTCAAAGAACTATTCAACAATACTTCAATAACATGGGTCGGACAAAATATTAAATACGATCTGTTGATGCTGAAATGGTATGGCTTTGAACTTTTAGGAAACACTTTTGATACCATGCTGGCACATTATGTAATAGAGCCCGATGGAAAAAGAAATATGGATGCGCTGAGTGCAAAATACCTGGGGTATGAACCCGTGCATATTGAAGAACTAATCGGAAAAAAAGGAAAGGGTCAGGGAAATATGCGTGATGTGGAAATAGAAAAAATAAAGGATTATGCCGCTGAAGATGCAGACATTACTTTGCAACTAAAAAATATTTTTCTTCCGCTTTTAAAAACAAAAGAAGTTGAAAAAGTTTTTTATGAAGTAGACAATCCATTGGTTAAAGTATTAACCGAAATGGAATTTGAAGGGATAAAGGTTGATGAACATTTTTTACATGAGTATTCCAAAGAAATGGAGAAGGAAGCAAAGAAGGCGGAAGAAAGTGTTTATAAACAGGCCGGGGTTCGTTTTAACCTTGCATCACCAAAACAATTAGGCGAAGTATTGTTTGATAAGATGCAGATAGACCCAAAAGCAAAAAAAACAAAAACCGGCCAATATGCTACCGGTGAAGATGTATTATTGAAACTTGCGAGCAAAAATAAAATTGTTGATGATATACTTGCATTCAGGGAATACACAAAATTAAAATCAACTTACGTGGATGCCTTGCCACTAATGATCAATAAAAAAACCGGCAGGGTACATACCAGTTATGCACAGGCAGTTGCTGTAACAGGAAGGCTTAGCAGCAATAATCCCAACCTGCAAAATATTCCCATTCGTACAGACAAAGGAAGGGAGATAAGAAAAGCTTTTATTCCGCGTGATAAAGACCACCTGCTGGTATCTGCCGATTATTCACAGATAGAACTGCGTATTGTTGCAGCCATCAGCGCTGATGAAAATATGTGTGATGCTTTCCGAACAGGAAAAGATATCCATACAGCCACGGCAGCTAAAGTTTTCAATGTAGATGAATCTGCAGTAACAAAAGAAATGCGCTACAAAGCCAAGAGTGTGAATTTTGGTATCATTTACGGGCAAGGTGCGTTTGGACTGGCAGAAAACCTTGGCATTTCAAGAACAGAAGCAAAGGAGATCATTGATAATTATAAAAAACAATTTCCAAACATCCAGCAATATATGGATGATACCATCAATTTTGCAAAAGAACATGGGTATGTTCAAACCCTTATGGGACGGAAGCGCTGGCTGGCTGATATCAACTCTGCTAATTTTACCGTACGTGGTTTTGCTGAAAGAAATGCGATCAACTCTCCTATACAGGGAACAGCAGCCGATATGATAAAGCTTGCCATGATAAAAATTCAACAACAATTCGCAGCAAAGAAATTCAAATCTAAAATGTTGCTGCAGGTACATGATGAATTGGTTTTTGATGTTTTAAAAGAAGAACTTGAATTGGTAAAACCGGTGATATTAGATTGTATGCAACATGCGATGGCTTTGCCAAATGATGTTCCTACTGATGCAGAAATAGGATCTGGCACAAATTGGCTGGAAGCCCATTAAAAATTGATTTGACATCACTCATGAAAAAAACAATTTTTTATTGCTACGATGCGTACTGCGGATGGTGTTATGGCTTTAGTCCCGTCATGAAAAAGATCGCAGCGGCACACAAAGATCAATTTGAGATCGAGGTATTAAGTGGCGGAATGATGATAGAAGAACAAACAGCGCCCATTGATAAGATCGCTCCATTTATTCAATCAGCCTATAAAAGAGTTGAGGAACTGACAGGCATAAAATTCGGTGAAGATTTTCTATGGCATATAAATAACCCCGAAGAAAGTGACTGGGTAATGAATTCTGAAAAGCCTGCCATCGCTTTATGCATATTCAAGGAATATTACCCGGCAAGACAACTGGAATTTGCTTCCGACCTGCAATATGCGCTAAACTATGAGGGGCGTGACCTTGATGACAATGAAGCATACCGCCACCTGCTCGAAAAATACAGTATTCAGCCCGAAGTCTTTTATGAAAAACTACAAAGTGAAGAATACAAAGAAATGGCTTATTACGAATTCGCTTTGTGTAAGCAGTTACAGGTAACAGGTTTTCCTGCCGTACTTATACAATTGAATGAATCAAAATTTTATTTATTGGCAAGAGGATATACTTCTTACGAAGACCTGCGGGAACGCATTGAAAATGTATTGAAAGAAACGCAAACAACTTAATACAATAGGCTTATCAATTCACTATACCGGAAGCATAAAAGATGAGTTACTCATTAGGCCTTTGATAGCAGAGGCAGAAGACATTTGTAAATCAATGGGTTGGAGTTATACGATCTGGCAACAAACAGATTTTACGACTGTAAAAAATGTGATTGATTTTACGCCTGAACACTTCAATGGTATTAGTTTTAATATTGAAGGTTGTGAGCCGGTATCTCTTTGTTTTTTACCCGATAAAAAGATAAGTTCGTTTGTGAATCTGCTCGTCAAAGATGCATATCCCAAAGCAGAAATGATTTACTCAGTAAGTGTTAAAACCCAGTTTGCAGGCCCGGATATACATATTACCATAATAAAATTTTTACGATATGTCAGTAATAAATACCTGGATAATTTTAACATTATTGATGAAGGTCTTTATTGGGAAAGCAATGATGAACAAAAACTATTAAGCCAGTTTGAACGATATAATTTTATACTGAATGAAGTTGCCAATGCAATTTCAGGCATGGAGACTGTTCCCGGTGAAAATTCCCTGTCATTAGCAAAAAGGCTGGAAAAAGTGTTAGAAAAACTCCATAAAAAACTGAATCCCTGAAAGTAACCTGCCGTCAATCCATTTTGTTTGTATAAACAAAAAATAAAATGTATTTTGGTGCACTAAAATTAAAAAATCATGAAACATTTTACTTTAACGATCTGCTCGGCTGCAATTTTACTTTTCTCCTGTAACAACGATGCTGAAAAAACAACTGAAGCTACGACAGACACTACAAAAGCGACTGAGCAACCGGTTGTAAAAGAAACTCCCGCTGCAATGCCTGACTCTGCTACTATGATGAAAGCCTGGCAGGATTTTGCCACCCCCGGCGCTATGCACAAATGGATGGAAAAAACAAACGGCACCTGGGAAGGGGAAGTGAACCAATGGATGGACCCTGCTGCTCCTCCAACAAAAGCTAAAGCAACCAATGTACAAAATTCTGCTATGGGTGGGCGTTATGTTATTGGAAAATTTGCTTCTACTATGATGGGACAACCATTTGAAGGTATGAGCACCATGGGTTATGACAACTCAAAAAAGTTATTTACAAGTACATGGGTTGATAATATGGGTACAGGTATTGTTCACATGACAGGAACTTATGATGAAGCAACAAAAATATTGAGTATGAAAGGCCATCAAACAGACCCAATGACAGGAAAAGACAGTGAGATCAGGGAAGAAATGAAAATGATTGATGATAAAACTTACAGCATGACTATGTACGGCGCAGGAATGGATGGAAAGGAAATGAAATTTATGGAAGGAACATTTAAGAAGAAATAATAGACCAATTCTTAAAATAAAAAAACCTGAAAATAATTTCAGGTTTTTTTATTGCTCTAAGATCATAGTTGAATAAAATAACTACAATTATATAGTTGTTTTTTTATTTTTTATACCTCCCATTTTTAAATAACCTCTAAAATTCCAATATCCTGAAAAACTGCACCCACGGCCCCATTTCTTCTTTATATTGTTTTGCCATCACCCTTGTTATTTGTGCAATATGTGTAAGATCATGAATTACCCATGTTGAAAGCAGGTTTCGCAATG
Source organism: Ferruginibacter sp. (assembly GCA_031385805.1). GTDB lineage: Bacteria > Bacteroidota > Bacteroidia > Chitinophagales > Chitinophagaceae > Ferruginibacter. The sequence goes on along the minus strand of JANNBU010000409.1, from coordinate 19,659 downwards.
TCACTTCACCAAGCTTTGGATGTAACCCGGTTTTATCCATATCGGCTTCGGTTAGCTGTAGTGCTTTAAACCAATTCATATTCTCTATTCTTATTCTTGCAAATTCATTTAATAACTGCTGCAGGGACTTTCCCTTGCTTTCTTCGTATTGTGCAAACCGGTCCCACGGCACAAAGGTTTTTGTATTACCAAACTCAAGGATCATTTTTGTCCTGATGGTCCAGTCAGTTTTTTCTCCATGCACCAGGTGGCCAACTACATCATAAGGCGAAAATGTTTCGGGGCCTTCGTTATTCATGATCCAGTCATCGCTTAACCCACTTAACAATGTATTCAGTACAGCAGGTGTTCTTTCCAATATTTCTATTGCCTGCGTTAAATTATATTTCATCTATATTTTACTTTATGGTAATAAAAATCCTGCCTGTTCCCGGCTGCATCAGCGCCGCCATCAATATAAGCATGCAGTGAATCAGCAGAAACAAGGTCATAAGTAATCCTTTTCGGAAAATCATGCACCGGGTTTTCAAAAACAAATATATGATCTCCGGCAGCCGTAAGACTGAATGATACAGGTTGTTTGTTATTCTGATCCTCAACTGTTGATGTATAGAATATTCCTTCGGCGGTTTTTCTTAATGTCACTCTTTCTGTAATGACCGTATCAGTTCCTTTTACAAAAAAACCTTTCCCCTGCAGGTAGTCGTCATTTATCTTTATCCACTCTTCGCCAATAAATCCCTTTTTTGTTTTCATGATCCACTTGCCTTCCAAAGCGTGTAATTGTTTAAATACTTTATCATTACCTCCTTGTTGAATAACAAAAGAAGTTATAACAATAAACATGATTATAGCAACCGGATATTTTTTCATTTCTTTTTCTTTTTTGATGATTTTGCGATCTTATTATATTGCAAAGCAAGGCTTACCCAGTAGGATAATTTCTTTTTTGATGTAAGTACATCTGTATCTACAAAGACAAATCCCTTCATGATCTTTCCCGTAAAGTCCATTGGCTTACAACCATCTTTTTCCATCGCTTCATCATACTTAGAAGGATCGAGCCTGATCATTAATCTTTCCTGTTCTACTCCCACGCACATCTTATCATTTACCATAAAACACAACCCGCCAAACATTTTCTTTTCTTCAATGTTTGTATCCGTTTCAGCGATCATTTCCCTGACCCTGTCTGCAAGTTTTTCATTATACGCCATAAGAATTTAAATTGATCAGGAGTTTATTACCCGCTGTATCTTCTCATTTTTGTTCCTCAGATCTACTCCTCCTTCCATCAATGATTTAAGATTGGCAAGATAAAAGGTCCATCCTGTTTTGCAACCGAGGTGATAATACTGCATTCCTTTTTCATCCACAGGAATATTTTCCTGGATCAATTCAACAATATTTTCCCCTTCCTCGGTTTTTATATTTACAGTACAATCTCCTGCAACACCAAATTTGAATTTGATCTGGTCTTTGCCATTGCAATCCAATATGGAGCCTGTTTCTACCATATCATCCGGCCAGCCATGCCATAACCATTTGTAAGTATCGCCGGCTTCTACATTTTCATTAGCTGCCCTTGACATTCCATCAGGTTTTTTATATTCCGATAAACGGAGAAACCAATGTTCAATTCCTTTTTTTGTAGCCCATGCTTTATACAGATCTTTCGGCGAGGCTTTTACTGTAATGCGAACTGTAAAACGCCCCCAGTCATGATTGCTCATATAATTTTTTTTTCTGAATTTTCATTTTACTCCATCGAAAATGCTTTATTGAAATTTTCTTCATTTGCATCTTTACCGGTATCAGCATCTACCAATATCTTCCAGGTATCATTTTCCTTCTCCAAAACAACAAAAAATCTTCCGTAATACGAACGGGGTTCTTTACCTTCCTGCATTACGGTGCCTTTATAATAACCGCTTTCCCATGCACTTGTTCCGTTGCTGATCCTTTTATCGAAACGTAATTCAAATAAACGGGTGCTGTTTTTTTTAGCAGGTTGTGAACCCGAATTTACAGGAGGGAAATATTTTTCATAATCTTTCACTATACCCCTATCGATCTCCACACGCATTACCCGGCTGCTGTGTACAGCCCTGAACCCTTCACTGTTACCGGAAACAAAGTGTGTAATAAAGGGATGCCATACCTGCTCATTGATCTCTTTCACCCACTTCAAACTATCGGACTGCGCCCTGGTATTTAAAAAAAATAAAACGGCAGCTAACAGTAACAGGTATTTTCTCATTTTTTTATTTTTTATTGAGGAATACTGTGCAGCCCAATGCGGTTGCCTTCTGTATCTACCAATACAGCCATGTATCCATACTCGGGTGATATCTGTGTTTTAGGAACCATGATCGTTCCTCCTGCAGCTTCCACTTTATTCAGAATATTTTGTACATCGGGATTTCCGTTCAGGTATATCAACGGACCTTCTGTGATGGAAGGCTTATGAAATCCACCGCTGTCAACAACAGCGCCTCCGATCTGAGTCATCATATCATCCAGCGGGAACATGCGCATTTTAATATTTTCCATATCCATTGGGATCATCTGGATACCAAAAATGGTTTCATAAAATTTCTGTGCCCTTGGAAGGTCTGTTGCCGGTATTTCAAACCAGCTGATTGCATTGTTCATACTAAGTTTTTTAATTTTAAAAGATATGTTTATAAAGCCATTCTTGTTTCTTTCAGGCCCTTGCCTTGAATGTATTCCAGTAATTCCTTTGCATCTTCTCCGCCACGTTGGGCATGATGCAACAAAGTAAATCCATGCGGCCCTCTTGCATTTATATATACAGGAAACGCCTCAAGATATGGTTTTACAATTTGTGTTTTACCAAGCATCGTTAGTACAAATAAATTAACCCTTGCCCCGGCACCTATCAGGTAATTTGCTATGTCTTTATTCCCTACATGTCCTGCACCTTCAATAGCTGTTTCAAAATCTCCTCCTCCCAAATCCCAGGTAGCATATATCAATGTTGGAAACTCAAGCAGTAAAGATTTTACTTTCTCCAGGTTGTTATGGCCGGCACTTACAAAGTCTTTAACTTTTTCCGCTGGCAGTGGATCTGCTTTGGGGGATTTAGACGGCAATGTTTGTCCCGATAATAAAAATGGCACAGTGATCATGCCACTGGTGCCAATAGCTACCTGTTGTATAAAATTTTTACGGTTCATCTTTTCCTTTAAAGTTCTGAAATCTATTTTGAAGATCAATACCATTCATAAAAAGTATAAAATTTATTCGGGTATTCAAAGAATAAATAATACCAATTAGACACTAAAACTGTGTTGTCATCCCGACGAAGGGGGGATCTGTTGGGCAGATGTCTACTTTGTATAACCCCTTTTTAAACAGGCTGGCAATATAAAAAAATCCTGTTACTAATATGGGCAACAGGATTTTCAAAAGGACAGCTCAGCTTAATTTTGTTGAGGCGGCCTTTGCGGACGAAGCCCCGGCTCAATCTCATTGATCCATTTTTTTAACTGTTCTTCTGTAAAGATCAGTTTCAATTTAGCGTCTCTTGCACCGGCAAGCTCTTTGCGTTTTGCCATCATTGCTTCCCTATCCATATTTCCGCTGGCCCTCATTTCCTTCATGGCATTTTGTTGTGCGGTGTAAAATTCTGCAATGATCACTTCTGTTTTTGCTTTTGTAGCCGTATCTAAATTCAATGGCGCCATTTTTTCCATGGCAGTTTTTGTTCTGTCTTCGGGTGTTTGCCTTTGCATATTTTCCTGTGCCATCAATGATGTAATGTTAAAACATATTGCAGCCACAAGTAGCAGGATCTGTTTTTTCATGATCGTTTTTTTAATTTTTATAAATGAATTATTCTTTGTTTTTTCTTCCTTCTCCTTTTTTTGAAATGATCTTATAAAACCCCGTATCAAATACCGCCTGCTGTGCCGGGGTACAAATATTGCGTATGTCTTTTAAATGATGAAGCATTATTACTTCAAATTCTTTTTGCTGGTCTGCAATAGCTTTTGCAGCAATACCTATTGCCGAATCACTAAATGACTGCAAAGCTAGTTTTTGAAAAATAGCTTCCCTGCCTGTAGCCATATCATCAAAAACTGATTTCATTTTAGGGCGATGTGTTGCACTGAGTGTATCATACTTGTTGAGCTGTGCTTCTGTAAAACCAACTTCTTTTTTAAGGAACGCAGTTATCTGTGCCTTTTTATCGGGCCTGCCTGATCTTCCATGATCATTTTTCTTCATTAAAAAAAATGAAAGGGTAACAATATTGGCAATCAACAAAATGCCAATGATGATGATCAGTATTTTATTTTTTTGTTGTGTACTCATCAGGGTTCCTGGTTTTCAGTGTCATAAATAGAAATTACATTTATTGCAAACTCATCTTTCACAGCGGTTGTATTTTGAACAATACTGTTTTCCTCATTCGTGTTCCTGATAATAATAGTTGCATTTAAGGCTAATATCAATAAAAGACCTGCCAGTGCGACACGGGGGCTGCTTAAAAAGGAGCCTGTACTTGTCCAGATATTCTGCGTGTCAGCCTGGTTTTGCATACGGGCATAAATCCTTGTAAGCAAAAATGGTTTTGCTGCTGCTCTTTCTGCCCCATCAAAACTATTGATGGTTGCTTCCACTAATTTTTCAATACTTTTCTTTTGCATAGCACTAAAATATTAATTCCTGAAATGTTGTTCGTAATATTCGTTCAATATTTTTTTCAAATTATTTTTTGCTCTTACCTGCAGGGATTCAACTGCAAATAAACTGGTGTTCATTACGTCGGCTATTTGCTGATAGTTTAATCCCTCCATTTTATGCAGGGCAAATGCCACCCGTTGTTTATCCGGTAATTTTTTCATAGCGTTGAAAAGTACCGCTGCTCTTTCTTTGTTATCAAGCAATATTCCCGGGTGATTAAAGGTTGCAGGCTCGTCTGCTCCTTTCACCGAAAATATGCGTTGCAAAAAACCTCCATGCTTTTGTCTCGTTTTTCTTTTTTCCAGGTCAAGCGCTTTCCTGATGGTGATGCTGTATAACCAGGTTGATAAAGTGGATTCCTGCCTGAAATCCTGTATCCGTTCATACAGTGTAACAAAAACATCCTGTGTTATATCTTCCGCATCTTCTTCATTCTGTACAATACTTACCGCAGTATTGTAGATCATATCCTGCCAGCGTTCCACCACTTCGGTGTAAACCGTTTTATCTCCCTGCTTTAGTCGTTCAATTATTTCCGGCTGGTTCAAAAAAATGATTTAAATATTCATTTTAAAGTTAGATCAAAAGCCCGGATTATTCCCCATTGGCCTGCCATCAGCATTATTATTACTTCTACCCGTATTCACTTTTGCTGTACCAAAGTTTTTAAGGCTATAAGTAAATGTCAGCATAAAATATTGTTGCAATACCTGGCTTTGGGCATCTTCAATATAGGTATTAGTGACTGTCCTGATAATACTTTGGTTTTGCTTCAACAAGTCAAATACTGATAACTTCAATTCACCAGTCTTCTTCTTCAGGAATTTTTTTCCAATTGCTGCATTCCACAACCAATAACTCTGGTTAAGTCCTCCCGATAACCCACTGTAAGATTGATTGGTAACATCATTCTGTATGAACCATCCTTTTTTATTCAATAAATTAAGTTGTACTCCGGCAGTTTGGTTTACATAATTATTGGTTGATGTGGTAGTTGAGCTTGTTTTTGCATCATTGAAATTAGCATTGTATGAAATATTAAAGTCAACATACTCGCTGATATTACTTGCCAAAACAATTCCTGCATTGTATGTATAATTATCGGTGGTTGTTTTTATATAATTTGCCAGTCCCGGAAGTTTGGAATAACTGAATCCTGCATTTAAATTAATAACTGTTTTAAGTTTTTTTACAGGCATGCTGTATGTGAAAAATGTACGCAAGCTTTTATATCCGTCCAAGTTTACCGGCTTGGTTAATTGTGCTCCATGGTTAAGTTTATATCCCTGTATGGTTGAATCAGCACCATCAACAATATAAGTTGCATTGGAAATATAATCACTGGCAGTTTGTAAGAATATATTTGCAAAAAAACTACGGCTTGTTTTTGAATTGGTATAAGTATATCTGCCCGAAAGAAAATGCGTGTAAGATTGTTTCAGGTCAGGATTTCCGCTGCTTATCCTTAAAGGGTTTGCGGGATTTATTGCATCCTGCAATTGGCTAACAGAAGGAAAATTAGTTGATGCCCTGTAAAACACCCGGATATTACTGTAATTAGAAAGTTTTTTACGCCACATGGCATTGGGTAAAAAATTTGAAAAAGATTGATCAACCGATGAAATAACCGGGAATATCCTTTGGCTTTCTAATTTTGAGTTTTGAAAATTCACTCCGAAAGAAAGTTGTTCATCTTTGCCTGGTGAATAACGGTAACTTATACCAGCATTGTTGGTTGTGATCGTATTGTCAAATTTATTAGAAAGGGTTGTATCAAACTGAGAATACTTCTGTCCGTCAAATAACAATGTTTGCTGATCGGCATTATTTTTTTGAAGGGATGGAGAATACTCAATTTGAAACTGGCTTTTTTTGCCAATAGGTTCAGTATAAGAAACATTACCACCAATGGTATGCCCCTTTGTATTATTATCTGTAAGTTGATTTCGAAGTGAATCATATAAGAACGTTCCATTCTCATCATAATACCGGTCCCTGCCATCCTGGATAGATTCCCCGTCATTTTTTGTAAATGTTATATTGAAACCTACAGAAAGACTCCGGCCTTTTTTGGCAAAAGAGTGCCGGTACATAATATTATTCCTGATATTATACCCACTCCTGTCTGCATTTGAATTGAGTATAGCATTACTGACTGAGTCACCCAGGTTATTAAATACGTAGCCCGAAGAAGCAGTATTGGAATTATTTTTTTGAAAACTAATGTTTGGAATAATAAAAATAGAATTGGATGAATCGATCTTGTATTCCATTCTCAGGTTGATACGATGATTATAATTTTTGGTAACCGCATCGTTGTTTTGTGTTAAGAATTGTTTGATATCACCCAGGGTTTCGGTATTTGTAAAAGATTGATTGTTGTTTGTACTGTTATTAAAAAAATAACTACCGGCCACCGTTAATTTTTTACTCCATTGATCGCTGTAATTGATACCAATAGCATTTGTTTTGCTGATACCGCTTGCCTGGCCAACAGTAAAATTATCGGAACCTCCGCCACGGCCACCGCGACCTCCGCCACCACGATTGTTATTATTATTTGTTCCACTTGTCAGTCCCAACAAGTCTTGCGATCCAAAATTTTGTTGATTGATATTATTGAAATTACCTACAAATGACAACCGCCTGTTACCTTTGAAAAAACTAACATTACCACCCGCACCATAACGGTCATCTGTACCATAACCTGCATATATTCTTCCGAACTGGCCATTTTTTACACCGGTCTTTGTAACAATGTTGATTGCTTTTGTAGAATTCCCATCATCAAAGCCAGTAAGTTGTGCCTGGTCGCTCAGTTTATCAAATACCTGTATCTTATCCACTACTTCTGAAGGCAAATTCTTTAACGCTGCCGAAGCATCATCGCCAAAGAAATCTTTTCCGTCGATGGTGACTTTTTTAACCTGCTCACCCTGGGCAGTTACGGTACCGTCTTTATCAACAGTAATCCCCGGCATTTTTTTAATAAGGTCTTCAGTTGTTGCATCGGGATTTACTTTGTATTGGCTTGCGCTATACTGTGATGTATCGCCTTTTTGTGCTACAGGAGGTGCTTTTGCAACAATTGTTACAACAGCCAGGTCCTTACCTTGTTTGGAAAGTTTAACTGTCCCGAGATCTTTTTCATTGTTCCTGAGTGTGATAAAAGAAAGGTATTCCTGGTAGCCGATCGTGTTGATCTTTACTATAAAACTATCTGCGGCAAGGTTATCAAATATAAAACCACCCACTGCATCTGTTAAACCGGTTTTTACAATACTGCTATCGGCCTGTAAAAGCAATGAAACAGTTGCTCCTTGTACAGGTTTATTGTCTGCTGCGTCTGTTATGGTTCCTTTAATGGTTCCTGTTTGAGCATAAGATACCGCTCCTAAAAAGCTCATTAACACCGTTGTTAGAATTATTCTTCGCATATTTTCTGTTTTCTACCCCTGTTCGACGACATGTTTTAGAAAAACTGGCGCTTTTGGAAAGGTTTTTTTAGAATAGTGAAAGTTTACAATTTCCATGCCCCGATAATTTGCCTTTTTACAATATCTTGCAACCCTAAAATTTCTATGTATGGATTATAATAAATTGGTATCAGTAACAGGAATGAGCGGATTGTTTGAATTGATCTCTTCAAAAACAGATAGTGGCATTGTTCGTTCCTTAGAAGACAACAGCACAAAATTTGTAAGTACCCGTATTCATAGTTTTTCTCATTTGGAAAGTATAGAAGTGTACACTACAAATGGCAATGTAAACCTGGCCGAGGTATTCACTGCCATGAAAAACAGTAAGGAAGCTTTACCTGATGCAAAGGCTGATGCAAAAGCGATCAGGTCATATTTTGAAAAAGTTTATCCCGATATGGATTTTGAAAGAGTATATGGCAGTGACATGAAGAAAATGGTAAAATGGTTTGAGGTCCTGGTAAAAAATAACATTGAGATAAAATTATCTGAAGCTGGTGAAGAAGAAACAGGAACAGATCTTGCTGCCGGTAAAAAAAATACAGCAACAAATAAAACTGCAGCAACAAAAACCACTGCAGTAAAAAGTGCTCCTCCTAAAAAGATAAATTCGCCCAGAAAGATGGCATAATTAAGTGAAAAGCGAAAAGTGAATAGCCTGAGAAGTTTATATTTTTCACTTTTCGTTTTTCACTTTAAACTTTTAGAGTTTTTCACTTTTAACTTTTAGTTTTTTATGTATTCTGCAGATATAAAAAAAATCAGTCGCACTTTCTTACCTATAGATTTTACAGTTACAAACTGGGAAGTTTTGGAGCCGTATTTTAAAAACCTCCTCGCCCGTGACATTTCTACAAAAGAAGCGCTGGAACAATGGTTAAAAGATCAAAGTGAACTGGAGGCTATTGTAAATGAAGATGCCTGCTGGAGGCAAATAAAAATGACCTGTGATACAGAAAATAAAGCGCTGGAAGAAGCATTTAATTATTTCTGTATGGAGATTCAACCCAGGATACAACCATATTCGGATGCGCTGAATAAAAAACTGATCCATTCTCCGTTACTGGATGAACTGGACCAGGAAAAATATTATACCTATTTACGCAGCGTTCGCAAAAGCATTGAATTATTCAGAGAAGAAAATATTCCTTTACAGGCAGAAATGGCAGTACTGCAACAACAGTTTGGCCAGGTAACCGGTGCTATGACCATCATGGTAAATGACAAGGAATACACACTTCAACAGGCAGGAAAATTTTTAGAAAGCCATGACCGGAAACTGCGTGAAGAAGTTTACATAAAGATACAACAGCGACGCTTAGCCGATAAAGACAAATTAGATGAATTGTATGATAAATTAATATCGCTTAGAAACAAAGAATCACAAAATGCGGAATTTGAAAATTACCGGGATTATCGTTTTAAAGAACTCGGTCGCTTTGATTATACAAAAGAAGATTGCTATAAATTTCATGATGCGGTAAAGCAACATGTATTACCACTGGTTAATAAAATTTATAGTAACAAAAAACAACAACTTGGAGTAGATTCATTACGTCCATGGGACCTGGAAGCAGAGCCCGAAGGCACCAAACCATTACATCCGTTTAAAACAGGAAATGAATTATTGGAAAAATCTGTTGCCTGTTTTAAAAAATTAAATCCATTTTTTGGTGATTGCCTTCAAAAAATGAGGTCACTGGATCATCTTGACCTGGAAAGTCGCAAAGGAAAAGCTCCGGGAGGTTATAATTGTCCGTTAGCAGAAAGTGGCGCTCCATTTATTTTTATGAATGCTGCCGGGCAAATGCATGATGTAACTACCATGCTGCATGAAGGCGGCCATGCCATACATTCTTTTCTTGCACATCCATTGGAATTGAATGGCTTTAAAGAATACCCGATGGAGATCGCAGAAGTAGCCAGTATGTCTATGGAACTTTTCAGTATGGATCATTGGGATACATTTTTTGATAATGCCGAGGACCTTAAAAAAGCAAAGACACACCAGTTAGAAAGGGTGATTACCATTTTCCCCTGGATCGCTATCATTGACAAATTTCAACATTGGATATATGAACACCCTGTTCACACGGTTTTAGAAAGAACAAATGCATGGACAGGTATCTTAGATGAATTCCGCGATGATGTGATAGACTATACTGGATTGGAAACTTACCGCAGCAATGCATGGCAGCGCCAGTTGCACCTGTATGAAGTTCCTTTTTATTATATTGAATATGGAATTGCGCAATTAGGAGCTATCGGTATGTGGATGCAATACAAAAAAGATAAGCAGGCAGCATTGGATAATTATTGCGATGCTTTGAGTTTGGGTGCAACAAAAACTTTACCCGAATTATTTAAAACTGCGGGGCTTGAATTTGATTTCTCTCCTGGAAAAATAAAAGTGTTGATGGATTTTGTGAATGCAGAGATGGTAGCGTTGAAGTAAATAGCTAGTGGGGAATGGCCAGTAGGGTCGCTCCCCATTATTTGCACTCATCACATATTCCAGTTACTACCATCGCAGATTGAGTGGGTTTAAATCCTTTTGGAAGTTTTACTTCAGGCACCGTTACATCATCTAAACAAATCGTCTTATTACAATTATTGCAAATAAAATGTACATGGTTATCGTGGTGATGCCCCGCTTTGCAGTTGTGTTTACACAAAGCATATAAGATCGAGTTATCCGTAGTCGGTATCTGGTGAATGATCCCTTTGTCAACAAAAGTTTGTAGCGTACGGTAAACCGTTACCCTGTCAAAAGCAGCATCGGTCTGTTTTTCAATGTCGGCGTGAGCAAGGGCGCCTGCTGCATCCAAAAAAAGATCTAATATTTTTTTTCTGCCATCTGTTACGCTGAGGCCATTCTTTTTTAATATATCGAGATTTTCATCCATTGGTTAAATTTACTAGTATTTTGTTTGTCATTCTGATACTTCGTTCCTCAGTCAAGCTGCGGAAGAATCCCTTGAGATGCTTCGTTCCTCAGCATGACAAGCAACTGAGATACCATTATCAAATTTACTAATTCGGGCTGTTACTAAATCCATTCATAAACCGTGTGTGATCAATTTTTTCTTTAAGGAGGCCTGCAATATCGCCTATTAATTTTTGTATCTCATCTTCTTTTAATCCGTCATAAATAGCTCTTACCCTCCCATACCTGTCAACCAATGCAAAGAACTGGGTGTGTATAAACTGGTCTTCCATACGCTGAGTACTGTCGGGTTTACCATTGTCTATCATATATCCCTGTCGTGCCATTTTATACAATTGCGTTTTATCACCGGTTACAAAATTCCAGTTGGTATTCTTAACAGCGGTATTTGATTCTGCCGTTGCATTTGAAATTTTAAATGAACCATCTTCTTTTTTCAGCAATATTCCATTGATCATTTTTTGCTCATAATCTTTCAGCAATGGAACGCTGTCTGTTTCGGGCATGCAGGTATGAGAAAGTATCAGGAAATCGTTTTCATTTTTGTATTGATCAAAAACCCGGCGCATATTGGCATTCATTTTTGGGCAAATGCCTTTGCAACTGGTAAAAAAATATTCAGCCACATAAACTTTATCGGCAGTATTTTTTTGTGTAATGGTTTTTCCATCCTGGTTTACAAAACTAAATGCGGGTATCAATGGATTGATCACGGCCAGTTTTGAATCTGTAAAATGCTCTTCTCTTGAAACCACCCAAAGGAATATGGTCAGCAGTACAGCGAAAAAGCCAATATAAACCCAAAGCATTTTTTTCTTCATACATCAAAATTAATGGCAAATTTACTGATGATTGACCTGCATGCGGCTATTTGAATTAAAATGCCCTGTTAAAACTTGCAACAATATTGCAAATATCATATCTTTGCTTTTCGTATGAATGTAAAATTGAATTGGGATGGATTGGGAATTGCAACTTCATTAGCTTGTGCAATACATTGCGCATTGCTTCCATTGGTCCTTTCTTCGTTGCCTTTATTTGGCATAAATATCATTCACAATGTATTTTTTGAATGGGGCATGATCGTACTCGCATTTGCGGTAGGGTCTTATTCATTGTTCCATGGATATATAAAACATCACCGTACATTATTACCTGTGATCCTTTTTACAGCAGGCTGTTCTTTCCTTGTAGCAAAACAGGTTTACCACGATTATGAATTCATTTTACTTTTCCCTGCTGTAACATTGATCATCTCGGCACATTATATTAATTACAGGCTTTGCAATAGGAGTAAATGCAGTTCTCCGCATCATCAGCATTAAACAACATTATTGCGAGGAACGAAACAACCCTCCTGGTGATATAAAGATTGCTTCGTTCCTCGCAATGACGAATTCATGAGCTTAAAAGAATTTCATACCTTGTTATTCTAAACAATATGCTTATGAAAAAGAAATTCTTTTTTCTCACACTAACTTTTTTTACGATCAGTATTTCAAAAGCACAATCTTCAGATGAAAAAGCGATCCGCAATGCAATGAATGAGCAGTTAGCTGCCTGGAATGCAGGAGATATCAATCGTTTCATGGAAACTTACTGGGAAAATGATTCCCTCATGTTCATTGGAAAAAGCGGCGTTACTTATGGCTGGGAGAATACCAAACAAAGTTATCTGAAAGGATATCCCGATACCGCTGCAATGGGTAAACTTGATTTCAAACTCATTTCGGTAAAAAGATTGTCTGTCATCTATTTCTTTGTTGTAGGCAAATGGCATTTAAAAAGAAGCATTGGCGATGTGGGTGGCCACTTTACATTGCTTTTTAAAAAAGTAAAAGATAAATGGTTGATCGTTGCCGACCACAGTAGCTGAGTATTTACCGGCAGATCATAAATATTGTTTCCATTTGTGCCGCAGGTGACGGAGAAGAATGAACAGGCTTGCGAGGAAGAGTATGTAAAAAATAATATTTTTCCAGCCGGGGCTGTTTTCAAAAAAACCATAGTTCAAATAAATTCCAAAAAATACAGAAGCCATCATCCACATCAATACTTTGGAAATTGTGTTTACAATTAAGACCAGAAAACTTCTTGTATCATCTTCCATTCCCATGTTATGTGAATCTTGTTTAGAAGGTTTAGATAGTTTAGAAAAGTTTAGTAATTAAAAGTATTTGAAAGCGATCTAAACCTTCTAAACTTATTTTACATCATCGAATCAACAATTTCTGAAACGCCGCACTATCGCCGTTAAAAACATTAAAATCGACAAAAGATCCGATTCCGTTTACATGACCTGTTTCATTGTGTTGCCAGAAGGTCCAACTCCTGCTTATCCGCGGCTTATCTTTCACAAGATAATGTGCAACCCACAATGAATAATCATCAAATCTTCCTGAAAGGAAAACCTTATAAAAATCTGCATTGGTATAAATGACCGGCCTGACCTTGTATTTTTTTTCTACCATTAACAGCCAGTCGGAAACCCTTTGCTGAAGATCAGTAACAGAAGCTCCATTGGCTTGTTCAATATCCAGCACCGGCGGCAGATCTCCTTTTTGCAATCGTACTGTTTCAATAAAATTTTCTGCCTGCGCTTTCCCGCTTTTGCTTGAAATAAAAAAATGATAGGCTCCTCTTGCAATGCCTGCTTTTTGAGCATTGAACCAATTGCACCTGAAATTTTCATCTATTCGCCCCAGGCCCTCTGTTGCTTTTATAAATGCGAAATTTATTTTTACATTTTTTACCTGCATCTGTTTTACATCTTCCCAGGATATTTCCTGCTGGTATTTGCTCACATCAATACCATGAATATGATAATTTACAGGGAGATCTATTCCGAATTCCCGGTAGTGTACAAAGGAGGGCTTGTAAAAATAATCACTGATATAATAAGAAGCCATTGCCAGTATACTCAAAATGATCAATACTATGAAAACCGGCCGGCTTAAATTCCTCTTTCTCTTTGCCATTAAAATACTACGCTTATCTCAGCAATTTTTTTGTGTATTTAAAATCACCTGCTGTTATTTTTAAAATATATTCTCCACGGGATAAATTACTGAAGTTTAATTGAACGAACTCCGCACCATTAACAAGTTTTATATTCTGTTTATAGATCAGCTGGCCCAGCATATTGTGTAATGTAAGATCAGCTGAAGCCTGTTTAAAATCATGCAGGTAAACAGTAAGCGGATTTTGTATTGGGTTTGGATACACTTCCACAACAGGGTTTCCTGTATTTGGGAAAACAATTTTAGCTGTTGTATTGTTCTTTGATATTAACCAGTATTCAGGATCAACCAAAACAGTATCGGGGATAAAACCAATATCCCGGATAAAAGTTTCATCATTGAATTTATTATCAACTACAATTGTTTTTTCCTGGTTGGCATTTTTAAATGTCAGTGCTACCGGCATTTCAAAAAAAACAACAGAAGCATCTGAAGTAACCTGGCTCATTTTTATTCTCACATTGCGGCTACCCAACTCCGACCATTGCACATTATAGGAAGGATAACCCTGGCCCGTGTACCATTGATCGAAAAATTTGGTAAGGTTTTGTCCGCTTACCTGCTCCAGGTTTCTTTTCAGGTCTGCAGTGCGAGCAAATCCATATTTAACCGCAGGGTCATTTTGATATTGTCTTATGCCATTAAAAAAAGCAGAATCCCCTAATTTGAACCAAAGCATTTGTAACAAATAAGATCCTTTATTATAAGAAAGCCGCCCGCTAAATATGCGGTTAACACTGGTTGTATCATCTACTTTTACTGATCCGTTAGTGGCAGATGTAATACTATTTACTACAGATTTACGGTTATTGATGATTGTGGCAGCATATTTATTTTCCATATAAAACCTGGCAAGAAAAGTTGCAAAGCCTTCATTTAGCCAGATATCTTCCCAGCTGCCACAGGTAATTTTATCGCCAAACCATTGATGCCCTAATTCATGTGCAACAAGCGATTCTCCTGTACTTACAATAAAGGTAGCTGTCTGGTGTTCCATTCCCCCTCCCCAGCCAAATTGTACGTGGCCATATTTTTCTTTTATAAAAGGATAATCGCCAAAATAATTATGAAAAAGCTGCATCGCATCCAATACGTTTTGAGTACCTGCCTGGAATGCTGCAAGATTTTCGGGATAGCAATAAGTCTGCATAGGCAGGTTTATTGCACCCAACTGTACACTGTTATTAAATACAGTATAATTGGTAACGGCCATGCATATAAGATATGATGCGATGGGGTAACGGTGTTTCCAGTGGGCAACTTTTTTTGTGCCGCCTGCAATAAATGTTTCTGATTGAAGCAACCCGTTACTAGCCGCTTTATACGCTACCGGATTTGTTATAATCACATCTATAGAATCTGCTTTATCATCCAACCCGTTCTTACAGGGCCACCAATCCCTTGCTCCATAAGGTTCACTTAATGACCATATAACAGGTATGCCTGAATGACTTGATTGTATAAATGATCCAAAGCCGGTATCTGCAGGCACTCCTTTATAATATATAGTAACCGAATCCAATGTTCCAGTGTTGATCGTTGATGTAAAATTTATTTGCAGCCCGTTGGTTGGCCGTGTAAAAGCAAGTAAGCCGTTACGTTGTTTTACACTATCGGTAATAAGTGTACTCATCAGGTCTAATGTTATCGAAGATGATGGCGTTAAAACAACAAAATAAACAGTGACCTTCCCGTATATATACCTGATAGCGGGATCAACTTCCCATTCACAGCGGTAATATTTTACATCGAAATTATCTGATGCCACTGTGGCTTCCTTCCCAAACATTATTCTTTGGTGAGCATCCCGTTCCATAGCAGCTATGGAGCTAATTTCCTTATACTCATCTGCAGGTTGTGCAAAAGCAGAAAATCCTGTTAACATTAAAAAAATAAAAATGCGCATGAGGTTAATTTTAACTGTATTAAAGCTATAACAAAGTTCATCAAAATAAAGTTAAAAGACAATAAAGCTTTCGGGGATTCGTTAATGCTAATGCCCTTTGGGCAAACCGTAGTTACAATACAGTATATTTTATCACGTACTAATAACCTGCCCTTGAAAACACCAATTGTAAAAGCACTTGTTGCTATCGTCGTATTTAGTTTATCAGCCAATAAAATATTTGCATCTCCTTCTGTAAACCCGGAAGATACTACCAGGAAAACGTTGTTATTGCCATCAGTTGACAGAACAACAGATTCATTGGTTGTGTTAAAACAAGCTAACGTAGAATTTCCTGCAATCTTAACCGGCAATGAATCACATTCACTGGATTATGTAGAGAAATTTTTCACAACCAGGAAAAGCTATCTCTTAAACACTTACAAAAGAAGTAAGAAATTATTTCCAAAAGTTATAAGCATTTTAAAGAAATACAATGTGCCGGAAGAATTTAAAGTATTGCTTGCTTTGGAAAGTGGTTTTAATGGCAACGCCGTTTCTTCCGCAGGTGCAGTTGGTTATTGGCAGATAATGGATGCTGTTGCCAGGGAGTACGGGTTGAAAATCGCCAGCGGAAAGAAAATAAAAAGATCCGCAAAAGCTGCCGGTAAAAGACATCTTGTAAAAACAATCACTACAGACGACAGGAAGAATTTCAATAAATCTACTCACGCGGCAGCCAGGTACCTCAAAGACAGGGGCCGCAATTTAAACAACGACTGTTTACTCATTGCAGCAAGCTATAACTGTGGTGTAGGAAATGTTTGGAATGCCATGGAAAGAACAGGTAAGACAAATCCCACATTCTGGGATATAAAAAAATTCCTTCCCGCAGAAACAAGAACATACGTTATGAATTTTATTGCATTGAATGTATTGTTCAATAATTATGAAAAGTTCTCAAAAAACACACTTTGCTTTAAACCCGTTACCTGCAAAGAAGAAATAAGAGAACAGGTAGAGGCTGACGACTGTACTTCGTCCTTATAGTACTTACTTAACCAATACCATTGAAAATAGCAGTATTTTTGCTGCTATGCCAGGGCTTAACATTAATGATACCAGGAATCTGATCAGCAAGCTTACACCTGACCGTGTATGGAATGGTATAAAGGTATTGAGCAGTTTTTATATCAGCCGGTTTACAAAAAAACCTGTGCAATGGGGATACCCCGTTTCCATTTCTTTTGAACCAACAACAAGCTGTAACCTGCGCTGTCCCGAATGCCCGAGCGGTTTAAGACAATTTACCCGGCCCACCGGTATGCTTAAAAAAGATTTTTTTACAGAAACGATCGATGATATTCACAAACATTTATTGTACCTCATTTTTTATTTCCAGGGAGAGCCATACCTGAATACAGATTTCCTGGACATGGTAAAATATGCCTCTGCAAAAGGAATTTATACAGCCACTTCAACCAATGCACATTACTTAACGGATGAGGCTGCCCGCAAAACAGTTGAGAGTGGCCTGGATCGGTTGATCATTTCTATTGATGGCACTACCCAGGATGTGTACCAGCAATACCGCATCGGTGGTAAACTTGATAAGGTTTTGGAAGGCGCAAAGAATATTGTAAAATGGAAAAAAGAACTGAACAGTAAAACGCCTTTTGTTTTTTTTCAGTTCCTGGTGGTTAAGCCAAATGAACACCAGGTAGAAGATGTTAAACGATTAGCCAAAGAAGTTGGTGTAGATGAAGTGCGTTTTAAAACAGCGCAGGTATATGATTTTGAGAATGATCCAAACCAGCTTATCCCAACAACGGATAAATACAGCAGGTATAAAAAAAATAAGGATGGCACTTATGCTGCAAAAAATAAATTAGCCAACCGCTGCTGGAAACTCTGGCACGCAAATGTAATTACATGGGACGGACTTGTGGTGCCCTGTTGCTTTGATAAAGATGCCACACACCAATTAGGTAATTTAAAAAGTGAATCTTTTAAAAATATCTGGCATAACAGCAATTACAAACAATTCAGAAGCGAACTGATGAAGAGCCGTAAAAACATTGACATTTGTTCTAATTGCAGCGAAGGGGCTTCTGTATGGAAATAATTTTATTAAACCTGACTGATGAATATATCATTTAACGATCGCCTTCGCCAACTACTGCTGATGGCACTGATCATTTTACTGGGATTTATTCTAATTGGTGAATTGTATCTTTTTTTACCCGGCCTCATGGGTGGCGTTACAGTGTATATAATTTGCCGTGAATCCTATTTCAGGTTGATCTATCAAAGGAAATGGAAAAAAGGTTGGACTGCTTTATTATTCATTTTTATAAGCCTGGTAATTATTGCAATTCCTTTTTACATGGCAGTAAAAATGATCTCCCCAAAAATTAACGAGGTAATCAATAACCAGGATACACTCATCACAGGACTTAAAGATTTCTCTGCAAAATTTGAAAAGTCCTCTGGTTTTCAATTGCTATCGGACGAGAATACCCGGTCGCTTACCCAAAAAATATCTGCGCTGATCCCAAAGCTTCTGAACAGCACCGCTTCAATTCTAACCAACCTGATCATGATGTTTTTTTTATTGTACTATTTACTGGTAAATGGGGGGGAAGTAGAAAAATATTTAAACAAGATCATTCCGCTAAAACCGGGCAATATTGATAAGCTTGCCAGTGAAACTAAACTAATGATCAAGGCAAATGCATTGGGTATCCCAATCATTTGTATTGTACAGGGAGCTTTTGCAGCATTGGGGTACTTTATCTTTGGAATTAAAGATTGGGGCATGTGGGGCTTTATTACGGGGGTATTTGCGTTCTTTCCTTTGGTAGGTACTATGATCGTTTGGGTTCCGCTTGTAATTTCTCTTTATTCAACAGGGAATACCTGGACTGCTACAGGGCTCACCATTTACAGCATCGTTGTAACGGGTAATGTTGATTATATAACAAGGCTGGGTTTATTAAAAAAAATGGGAAATGTTCACCCTATGATCACCGTACTTGGAGTAATAGCCGGGCTGGGTTTATTTGGTTTTATGGGGCTTATTTTCGGCCCGCTGCTTGTTAGCTATTTTATTATCCTCGTAAAGATATACCTCAACGAATTCACTGATTCAAAAGAAACATAACTACAAAACCTCTTGTTAAAACTTATTCTTTTATATGATTGTTTAATTATTTCTATGTTTCAATGCATGATGTTGGCAGACTATTTTTTATTATTGCAAACTTAAATTCCGGTCATGGGCATAGAAAAAGACATATCGCAACCGAAATTCAGGAATGAATATCAGAAAAGCATTGTAAATTTTATTTACACGTATAACTGGATGAATGAAAGAATGAAGGCTTTTTTTGATAAAGAAAAAATAACCGGACAGCAATTTAATATACTCCGCATTTTACGAGGTGCCGGAAAGCCGCTTTCCACTTTACAGATCAGGCAGCGCATGCTGGATAAAATGAGCGATACCAGCCGCATTGTAGATCGCCTCATTATTAAAGAACTGGTAAAAAAGAATACCTGCCCTGTCGATAAACGACTTGTAGATGTTTCCATAACAGATAAAGGAAAAAAATT